>NZ_JBALQL010000028.1:15993-24650 GCF_036964885.1 Bacillus sp. JJ1122
CAAGGCGCTTCCGCTTTTCTATTCCACTACAGCAAGAATGTCGTTTTCACGCAAGATCAGGTACTCAGTTCCCTGGTACTTCACTTCTGTACCTGCGTATTTTGAGAAGATAATGCGGTTGCCAACTTCAACTTCAAGTGCCACGCGCTCTCCGTTTTCAAGGACACGTCCTGTGCCAACAGCTACGACTTTACCTTCTTGAGGTTTTTCTTTCGCTGTGTCGGGTAAAACGATACCGCTTGCAGTTTTTTCTTCAGACTCAACAAGCTCAATAATAATGCGATCACCTAATGGCTTGATCAAGTGAATCAACCTCCTCAAATATATGTAGATTAGTTTTTTATTAGCACTCTCCTCAATCGAGTGCTAACACAATTTCTATATTAATGAATCTCTATTTTTTTTGCAAGCATGAAGTCCAATTTTTTTTATAAATTTTATATAAGGTTCCATGCCAGAAATCCAGTGACAGCAAGGACTATATTTCGTTCCCTTTCTCCAATGTCCGACAGCAGATTTCTTCAAATTTTATTATTAAGCTTGTTTAAAAAAGACCACCTTAAAGAGTATGCGGCCCCCGCGGAAATTTAACCAATTATTTTAAGCAGCATCCTGCGATTTGAACTTTCAAGCTGCTTACTAGTAAAATGGAGAGATAACATTGCGGAACTTTTATCATATTAAAACGTATATAAAGTCATTACGTTTTTGAAAAGGCCTAAAAGGAGTTTTTCATATTGAAAAAAGAATACTGGTACATTATCATCGCCTATATCGTCATGCAGCTTTCAAGCCTGGTCGGCATTCCGCTCGTAGCCTTTATAGGTAAGGGTATGGGCAAAAGCCTTAAGGAAATGGAAACCCTATCGATTCCTTTCTGGCTTGTCATCAGTTTTACCCTTACATTGATCATCGTGCTGCTTATTTTACGGAAAGAATCCAAGATGCAGGCAGATTTGCGCGGAATGGCATCGCCAGCAAGCTCGGCTGCCTGGGCCGTTGCAGGGGTATTCCTGGCATTATTGGCTCAATCCTTTGCAGCCAACATTGAAAGGCTGCTCGGAATCGAAATGGGCTCTGAAAATACTCAGGAGATCATCAACCTCATTGAGAGCTTCCCTGTTGTGATTCTTGTCAGCTCGATCATCGGGCCGATTTTGGAAGAAATCGTCTTCCGTAAAATTATCTTCGGAAGCCTTCATAAGAAAATGAACTTCTTTTTTGCCGCATTGATCAGTTCAGTGATTTTTGCGCTTGCTCATATGGAGCCCGAGCATGTCATCCTTTATTCGGCCATGGGCTTTACCTTTGCATTCCTTTATGTAAAAACTAAGCGCATCATCGTTCCAATCATCGCCCATGTCACAATGAATACGTTCGTTGTCCTGCTTCAATCCGTATTCAGGGAAGATATCGAGAGAATGATAAGAGAAGCAGAAAAAATTCAAAGCTTTATTGGGGGACTTTAAGTTATGAAGCAATCGCCTTTATTTTCAGGCATTGTCTACATCTTGCTAGGCAGCTTGTTCACCTACTTCGCCATCCAGAATGTCAGCGAAACCGGATGGGGATTTTTCACTTATCTCCTCGTTATGCTCGCGACCTTCGACTTCGGTTCCGGCATCCGGATGATCCTGCTCCATCTCAAACTTAAACAAATCCAGAAAAAATAGCCTCTTCATCCCGAAGAGGCTATTTTTCATATCATTCTTCTGTGTCTGTATTGGTCGGATAATGCTTTAGGAAATAAATTAATGATTGCAGTTCTACAGACAGGTCAATATGGTGAATCCTGATGGAGTCCGGTACATTCAATCGTGCAGGCGTAAAATTCAGGATTCCCTTGATATTCGCCTGGACTAATCGGTCGGTAATAGGCTGGGCTACCGCAGACGGCACGGTAAGGATGGCCACCTGTATGCCTTCCTCGACAACTTTTTTGTCCAGCTCATCCATGTGATAGACAGGCACGTCACCCATAACGGTGCCTACTTTTGCCTCATCCACATCAAAAGCTATTTCGATTTTCGTATTATTATTTTTTGAGAAATTATAATTTAAAAATGCTGTTCCAAGATTTCCGACCCCGATCAGTGCTACTTTGGTCAGCTCGTCCTGATCAAGTGTCTTTCGGAAAAATGTCAGGAGATAATTCACATTGTAGCCGTACCCCTTTTTACCTAAGGCTCCAAAATAAGAAAAATCCCTTCTGATTGTCGCTGAATCCACTTTTACCGCTTCACTTAACTCTGCAGATGAAACCCTTTGTTTACCTGAAGAATGTAAGTTCAATAAGAAACGGTAATAAAGCGGCAAGCGTTTTGCGGTTGCCTGCGGAATTTTCATAGGTTCGTTCATCATTCTCCATCCTCCACCCAATCAAAATTTCTATTTAAGCTTCTCTTCTCTCTTAAAATCGCCATTTTTCCCGCCGGTTTTTTCGACTAAATACGTCTTGCCGATCACCATGCCTTTGTCAACGGCCTTGCACATATCATAAACAGTCAGCGCACATGCTGAAGCTGCTGTTAACGCTTCCATTTCCACCCCTGTATTCCCTTTTGTTTTAACAGATGCGGTGATATTTAAAATATAGTCATTTCCATTTTGCTCCCAATCGAAGCTAAGGTCAATGCCTGTTAATGGAAGTGGATGGCACATTGGAATGATTTCCGACGTTTTCTTGGCCGCCATGATGCCCGCTACCTGTGCAACTGCCAGTACATCCCCCTTTTTCATCTTATTTTCTGTGATTCTTATATATATATCTTCATTCACAATTATGCTTGAATGGGCGATTGCCGTGCGGACCGTCACATGTTTATCACTGACATCCACCATTTTTGCTCTGCCTTCTTCGTTAAAATGCGTAAATTCTGCCATGTTCATGCTCCCTTCAAACAAATGATACACTATTTTCACAAAGTTGTGTGTGAACTTTGTTGCTGAGTTCACAAATTCCTTGTCATTCCTTGTCTTTGGTGGGTCTCATATATTGCCGAGCGTATGTGAATGGGTTACACTATCTCTAAGGCAATAGAGGTGAATAATAATGATACTATTACAAGTTAATCAGCTGACAAAATATTTCGCTGCTGATCTTATTTTATCGAATATAAAGTTTGAAATACAAACCCATGACCGTGTTGCCTTAGTCGGCCGCAACGGAGCGGGTAAATCGACTCTGCTGAAGATTATCGCCGGGCACGAGGCGCATGACAGCGGCGAAATCATCCGTCCTAAAGGGACGACAATCGGGTACCTGGCACAGAATACTGGTCTCGAATCCGAAAAAAGCATCTGGGAAGAAATGCTTGGCGTTTTTAACCATCTGCATTCCATGGAAAAAGATCTGCGCCGGCTTGAGGAAAAAATGTCAGACCCTGACATACTGACAAACCAGACTGAATATGACAGAGTTCTCAAGGAATATGATCTTTTGCAGGTCCAGTTCAAGGAGCAAGGCGGTTATCAATATGAAGCCGACATCCGCTCCGTGCTCCATGGCCTGAACTTCCATTCCTTTGATTATTCTACAAAAATATCCACATTAAGCGGAGGCCAAAAAACAAGGCTTGCTCTAGCTAAGCTCCTTTTGACCCGCCCGGATATTTTAATTCTGGATGAACCGACAAACCACCTTGATATCGACACTCTTTCTTGGCTTGAAAAATACCTTCAGGGTTATGATGGCGCAATCCTGATTGTTTCCCATGACCGTTACTTCCTTGATAAAGTCGTTAATCAGGTATATGAAATTTCCCGCCATCAGCTGGCAAAATTTCCGGGGAACTACAGCTCTTACTTAAACCAAAAAGCTGAAAACTACGAACGGGATATGAAGCTTTTTGAAAAGCAGCAGGATGAGATTTCAAAGCTCCAGGACTTCATCCAGCGAAACCTTGCTCGTGCTTCCACTACTAAAAGAGCTCAAAGCCGCAGGAAACAGCTAGAAAAGATTGACCGGATGGACAAGCCGCTTGGCGATGAAAAATCCGCCACCTTCAGTTTTCAGATTGAACGCCAAAGCGGAAACGATGTCCTTAAGGCTGATTCACTCGCTGTAGGATATAGTAATGACGTCGTTTCGGAAAATATCTCCTTCAATCTATCTCGCGGCGATAGCACTGCCTTAGTTGGACCAAACGGTGTCGGCAAATCAACCTTGCTAAAGACAATCGTTGAAAAGCTCCCTTCGATCGCCGGAAGCGTCCACTATGGTTCAAACGTATCGATCGGTTATTATGACCAGGAACAAGCTGAGCTAAGTTCAAATAAAAAGGTACTAAACGAGCTTTGGGACGAATATCCACTTAAGCCGGAAAAAGAAATTCGCACGGTTCTCGGCAATTTCCTCTTCTCAGGCGACGATGTATCAAAAATCGTTTCAACGCTCAGCGGCGGTGAAAAAGCACGTCTGGCACTCGCCAAGATGATGATGCAAAAATCCAACTTCCTGATTCTGGATGAGCCAACGAACCACTTGGATTTGGACAGCAAGGAAGTGCTAGAGAATGCACTGATCGATTACCCGGGCACAATCCTTTTCGTTTCCCACGACCGTTATTTTATAAACAGGATCGCCACAAAGGTCATTGAGCTCGACCGCACTGGCGCTACCGAGTTCCTGGGTGATTATGATTATTACATCGAGAAAAAGCTCGAACAGGAAGAGCTGAAAGCACTCGCAGAACAGTCAGCAAAAGCTTCAAGCAGCGCTGTAGATTCTTCTAAACAAGACAAAAGCTCCTATCAGCAGGATAAAGAATCAAAGAAGCTGGAACGCCAGCGCAAACGGCGCATGGAGGAAGTGGAAGCAGCGATCGAGCAGTTGGAGCTTGAAGTAGCTGAATACGAAGAACTCTTATGTGATCCTGATGTCTTCCAGGATCACGAAAAAGCAGCCGATATTAACAGCAAAATTGAATCGGCCAAAGAGAAGATCGATTTATTGATGGAAGAATGGACAGAGTTGGCTTAAGAGAGTACAAATAGAAGAGTATGTGCCGGGCGGCGAGATGTCGCCCGGTTTTTATTTGCATATAATAGTTCTATTCTCTGTCACTGGAAAGATCCTTTTGCGTTCGTCAATATATCGGGTATTTCGCCAATATATATAAATTTTCGTCTAATATATTGGATTTCCGCTAATATATTGGGTTTTCCGCCATTATAACCTCCACTATCGCCAATAAATGAGATTACTTTGTCCAAGATTTGTTAATATCAGATGCTCAACTATTTTATTCAACAATTAGCATTAGAGGTTTTGAGGGAGCACGATTGATTTACTAGATTTTTAATAAAAAAACCTTGTCATTTAATAAAAAATCTATATTAATCCACAAAAAAAGTCCCAGATGAATTCCGGGACTTTTTGTTCACAAAGTTATTCACATAAGAAAGATTGATTTATGGCTTATCCAGAGACTTTTCCACATTATCCACAAAATAAGCGTAATTTATCCACATTATACACAGAAACACACAAAATCCAACAAGATATCCACAAGAAAATCAGAAAATTTATTTTTTACTTCCGACTATCGTTGTGGATAGTTATCTCTAAACCTGGATTTCCGTTCAAAGTTAAACCCGCACGCTCACCTTTTTCAAAAAATACACTACCAGCAGCGGCAATCATCGCTGCATTGTCTGTACACAATGACAATGGCGGAATGACAATTTCCACATCAAGTTCAGCAAATGCCTTGGACAGAGCCTCTCTAAGTCCCTTGTTTGCTGCAACCCCGCCAGCAAGCAGTACTTGTTTAACTCCATACTGATTCACAGCTTTAAGAGTTTTAGTCACAAGCACATCAATGACACTTTCCTGGAAGCTTGCTGCTAGCTCAGCAGGGACAATTTCAACTCCACGCTGCTGGGCGTTGTGCACAACATTGATGACGGCAGATTTCAAGCCGCTGAAGCTGAAATCATACGACCCTTCTTCCAGCCAGGCACGCGGCAAATCAATCGTAGCCTGTCCTTCCTGTGCCAGCCTGTCGATATGCGGTCCTCCCGGATATGGAAGATTCAATGTCCGTGCGACCTTGTCATAAGCTTCACCTGCTGCGTCATCACGAGTCTCGCCAATAACCTCGAAATGGCCATGCTCTTTCATGTACACCAGCTCGGTATGCCCGCCAGATACGACAAGAGAAATCAAGGGAAACTTCATCTCCGTTACAAGACGGTTCGCATAGATATGACCGGCAATATGATGCACTCCTACCAACGGGATATCATTTGCGAACGCCAAAGCTTTCGCAGCATTGACTCCGATTAACAATGCCCCCACGAGTCCAGGTCCTTCTGTCACCGCAATGGCATCCAAATCCTTTATGTCAATGTTAGCCTGAGCTAAGGCTTCTTCCAATACAATCGTTATCTGCTCAACGTGATGGCGCGAAGCAATCTCCGGAACGACCCCACCGAATCTCTTATGACTCTCAATTTGTGAAGCCACCACATTCGAGAGGATTTCCCGGCCATTTTTCACTATAGAAACAGCAGTTTCATCACAGCTCGTTTCAATTCCCATTATTAATAGATCTTTTTCCATTATAAATTCACCCACATTACTAAAGCATCTTCCATATTGTCTGTATAATATTGCTTTCTTAAAGCACCTTCTTCAAATCCAAACTTACGGTATAAATTCTGTGCTCTTTCATTGCTCACCCTGACCTCTAAAGTGATCCTTACAGCTCCTGATTCGCGCGCAGTCTCTATGATCCTGCCCATTAGCGACTCACCAAGCTTCATTCCACGGTAGTCCGGTAAAAGTGCTATGTTTGTGATATGTGCTTCATCTACGATAATCCACACACCGCAATAGCCAACTACCTTCTCATCGACTTCTGCAACTAGATAGTGCGCAAACTGGTTCTTCGTTAATTCATTGTAAAAAGCTTCCCTGCTCCAAGGCGTCGCAAAAGAATGAATCTCTACCTCTATTACATCATCAAGATCCTCAATAGTCATCTTACGGAAAGTTATTGTATTATTCATTTCATCTTCCCACTTAATTATTATTCTCTTGTGATTTCAGCCAATTGGCTTCTGCTTCTGCCATGCGAATATAGTTAGGGACAAATGAATGAAGATCGACACTCTCTTTATCCCTTCCTAATAACGCCAGTTCTGCTGGCCGTGGATTAAGCTCAGTGCTTGCTGCAAAAACTGCCTTGTCCCCAAGCTCCTCTTTAATCACATTTTCATGTAAAAGCAAATCGTTACTAGTAAATAAAATTCTGCTGTCCATTTCATTAAGCGTTCGGACCCAGTCTGCTGACATAACCAGCTGGTCCTCTTTTACCGTTTGTAAAACTTGATGTTCAAACTTATATAAACCTGTATAGATTTGTCCTCTCCTCGCATCAAAGAAAGGTGAAACATATCCATCAAAATATCTTCCTGCAGAAGCAGCAGCTGTCTCAAGACTTGAAACGCCTGACATAGGAATCTTCAACGTCCATGCAAGCGTCTTGGCAATCGTCACTCCTATGCGCACGCCTGTATAGGATCCAGGCCCCTCAGCAACAACAATCTTCGATAAATCTCCTGGCTTCATGCTGCATTCATCCATCAATGTCTGAATGGCAGGCATCACTCGAACAGAATGATTCTTCTTTATATTTGAAATGTACTCGCCCATCACGGTGTCGCCATCCAAAAGGCCAATCCCCAGAACATAATTGGACGTATCAATCGATAATACCTTCATTTAAAAAATCTCCTTACACAATTCTTCATACCGTTCACCTTTTGGCTCAGCAACGATTTTCCTGGCACCGTTATCGTCCAAGTAGAGCTGGAGCAGCAGGAGATCCTTTGGCAGTTGAGCTTCAATTAAATGTGCCCATTCTACCACCGTCACACCATTACCTTCAAAGTATTCTTCAAAACCAAGATCTTCAAACGCATCCTCCACCCTATACACATCCATATGGTATAGAGGAAGCCTTCCTTGGTACTCTTTAATGATCGTGAAAGTCGGACTGTTCACATTCCGAGTAATTCCCAAACCTTCTGCAAGCCCTTTAGTAAAAGTCGTCTTGCCTGCGCCTAAATCCCCTTCAAGCGCTATAACGTCGCCCGCTTTTAACAGACCAGCAAACCTTTTGGCAAAATCCTTTGTTTGCTCAGGCTGCTTCGATATAAATTGATAAGTCGCCATTTATTATCACCCTTGCTCATTTTCCAATTATAATGATTAACGCTGCCATTTTAGAGTTAGCGTTATTCGCAATTTTACGAAACATCGTCTAATAAAAAATCCTTAGGATGTCTCCTAAGGATGACTGTTCTATATGTAGTGTACACGATTTAAGTAGTACGGGCAAAAAAAGCAGCCATATTTCCATTTTAGACAATAAAAAAAACGAAACACTGTTTCGTTTTGAATTCTAGTAATCTAGGAAAATGGCGGTCCCGACCGGGATCGAACCGGCGATCTCCTGCGTGACAGGCAGGCATGTTAACCGCTACACCACGGGACCATTATGTAAAAGAAAAGATGGATTATTGCGGGGGCAGGATTTGAACCTGCGACCTTCGGGTTATGAGCCCGACGAGCTACCGGGCTGCTCCACCCCGCGTCGATAATAGTATAATTAATCCATTAAGTTGTTTTAAACAGCCCGGCGGCGTCC
>NZ_JBALQL010000029.1:0-123859 GCF_036964885.1 Bacillus sp. JJ1122
GCATTATACTAATACCATTATATTGTTTCTGTATCGATTCTTTAAAGTACTTATCTATTACATCTTTCTGTATTTTATAACCATTCACCATGTCATCAAAAAGATATGGCATGTATTTACTGGTGTTTCCGCCGAGACGGTAAAAGTATAAAGATTTATCAATCAACTTCACTTTTTTAGCCTTCAAAAAAACTTCTAGATTAAAAAATAAATCCTCCCCCAAAAACTTTATGTTTTCCAATAGGTTACCACTCGTTATTAATAGTTCTTTTTTATATAGCTTCCCACATAAGGAGGAAGGAAAGGGGTGACCATGGAAATAAGCCACTACTAGGTTATTTTTAATTTCTTCACCCTGAAAAATCTTATTGTTTGTAAAATATTCACTTTTGTACCTACTCTTTATAAATTTTTGACTCCCTATTACCTTATTAAGACTACAGACAGTAATATCAGAATCATTCTTTTTAGTTTCTTTATATAGAATTTCAATAGCTGTTCTATCAATCCAATCATCGGCATCCACAAACATGACATATTTAAATTTTGCCGCTCGGACTCCTACTCTCCTAGTTGCAATACACCCTTCATTGTTTTTATGTATTACAATAATTCTTTTATCTCGATGGGCATATCTCTTACAAATTTCCAAACTATCATCCGTAGATCCATCATTAACTAAGATAAGTTCGAAATCATTGAAAGTTTGACTAAGAATTGAATCAATACATTTATACAACTTTTTACCAGGATTATAAATAGGTACTATGATACTTACTTTGCTCATAAACACACATCCTTTGCTTAAAAACACCCAGATTTCATATTTCTGCATTTTGTAAAAGCTTTATCATAAATTCTTTATTAGGATAGTCTGATTCATTAAAACTATTAATGACCTTTTGAATGTCATAGGCAACTCTTACCAATGATGTTTGATGTTGGCCATCATTAATTTCTAATAATGCATAAGATGCTTTGCTAAGACCATCGAAGGGAAGTCCAACACTCCCTGTATTAATTATGCATTTACCATTTATATATCTTATATAAGATTTATGGATATGAGCATATACATAAATGTCTGCTTCTTCAATCATCATATTATTTACCATATTGTCTTCTGTTTCATTGGGAGATATTACTTCAAACAAACTATGCGGTGTAGCATGAAAAGCATGAATCTTGAAACCTTCTATCTCAATAATTAGTTCCCAAGGTAAATTTTGAAGATAATTTATACTTTCATCCTCCAACTTAGCTAGTGTCCATTCACGTTCTTTATTCATTATTTCTAAGGTAGATTCTGGCACTTCACCATGTTGAACCCCCCTAACAATCCATTCATCTGCATTTCCTTTAATAACATCTGTAGTAACCACTTTAACTAACTCCAATGCACGATTAGGTTCAGGCCCTCTATAACATAAATCACCCAATATTACCACTCTATCAACTTTTCTTTTTTTGATATCTTCTAAAACTGCATCTAGTGCAATAGCATTTCCATGTATGTCCGATAAAAAGGCAATTCTCATATCTGATTGCTCCATTTCTACGAAAAGTTAACTAACTCAATATCTTTGGAACCAACAAATAAAGATTTCACTTCTTTTGCCGGGACACCTGCGTAAAGAGTATTTGGTTTACAGTCCCTATTAACGACCGACCCAGCTGCTATAACACAACCATCACCGAGGGTAACTCCAGGTAATATTGTAGATCTGGCACCAATCCAGCAGCCTCTCCCAATTATTACTGGCTTTCTGTCTGATACTCCTGCTCTGTTTCTTGGTTCACCAACTTTATGACTTGATGTGCAAATTAGTACATCAAATGAAATTGCAGCACTCTCTTTGATTATTACTGATTCCCAGCCGTCTATAAAAACGTTATGATTAAGAAAGGCCCCCTTTTCTATTACTATACTTTTACCACGAAATGTACATCCAGCCCTTATATTACTCGTTTTTGTTCTCATTCCAGATAGTCTATACAAATAGAACCTTAGAATCCTAGGAATTAAAAAGGACTTAGCTATTCCATTCACAACAGTGTTCCAGATAAATAATGAAAATAACCCCTTTAACTTTGATATCAATTGCCCTTCTCCTCATACAATTAATTTAATTAATTTAGCCCCAACTATATACTTGTTCCTGGGAGCCGTTTCTTCAAGTAATGATTTATTGGTAAAATAAATAGATCTTTTTCATACTTATTCATCGCAGTACTCCACATTAACAGCAGGAACCCTACTGTAAACAACGTTATTTTGATAAAGAATACTAACCATGAATTTGCTAAAACAAACTCATTTACTGTTAATCCAAATAAAAGGCTTATCGCAAAAGGGAAACTCATTAAAATGATATTCTTCCAAAATCCAGGGATATCAATTCGGATTACTTTCCAATAATAGATATTGATTATTAAAATGTTTCCTATAAAAAAAGCAATAGCGGTTCCCATTGCAGCACCAACAGCCCCCCACCATTGGACAAATAGAATACTCAAAAATACATTTCCAACAGCAACAGTTGCATTTATTATTGTCTTAAATCTTTGCATATTTTTTGCTTGTAGAATAACTCCACCCATCCCTTGAATTAAGGTAACAATCATGGGAACGAGGATTATTAGGGCTATAAAATAAGAGAGTTCATATTCCTTTCCAACCCATAAAATTATAAATTCCTTACCAAAAATAATGAATCCAGTTAATGCGAGAGATATAACAATGTATTGAACTCTACCAACACGAATAAACAAATTCGATAGTTCTTCATCTGAAGCCTCTTTCGTTGTCATCCTAGTAACTTTACTTAAAAAAACATTAGATATTGCAGAAGAAAATCCTGAAAAATAGCCTGTAAACATCGTTCCAATGGCATAAATTGAAATAGCAACTGTCCCACTGTATATTCCCAAAATAACTTGATCAGTTGTATCATAGAGCTTACTAATAATCAGATTTACAAATATATATGATGAAAAAACGATAACTTCTTTTAATAATGGCCCCTCAATTTTTTTAAATACTATCTTTATCTTTAGAATTTTAAAGCAATACATCGTATTAAAAAGAATGGTAACAAGATTTATTATTGTTGTTAATATCACCATTGCTATAGTGCCGTAGCCCATTAATAACAAGGGTAACATTACTAACGGACTAACAATCGACCCTAATATTAAAACTAATTTTTGAAAAATGAATTTTTCATGTGCTAATACAATTACACTAAATAATCCTAAACCTATACCTAAAGATAAATTCAAAGTAACTATCAACATTAATATTTTTAGTTTATTTAGTTCATCACCGGAAAGGGAACTTGTAAAGATACTACTAGAATATAAGGCAAGTATAGATCCTGCCAGTAATGCGATTACACCTAGAACTGCATACATTATAAAAAACATCCCATAAATTTTCGAACAACTTTCTTCATCGTTTAACGCTTTATACTTGGCCGTATATCTAATAACTGCATTCCCTAATCCAAAATTCAAAACTCCAATATAGCCTGTCGCTGAATTAGCTAAGCTATATAAACCATATTCAGACTGCCCCAGCAGATTTAACATTAAAGGGGTATATAGTATGGATATTAAACTATTAGTAAGCAATACGACATAAGAAAGTAGTGCTCCAGCTTTAAGTTGATTTGTCACATTCATAACCTTCCAACATATTTTTTTATGATTTTAAATAATCTCTAATATTTTTTCTCCACCTAAATTATTCCCCTCAATTTCTCGTTGTAAATTATCCACAAAGGTTTTTTGTAATGATTGATCATCTATTATAGTTTTAATAGCTTGAAATAATGAATGTTCATTTATATCAACTATTAATCCAGTTTCTCCATTTTTGATTTGTTCCTTTACACCATTCACATTAGTAGCAACTATAGGTTTAGATAAACTCTTTGCTTCTAGTAATGTAATACAGTAACCTTCATATCTTGAAGGCTGAACATATATATCACATTGAGACATATATGTATATGGATTAGAGTATGCTCCTAATAATATAAAATGTTGTTTAATATTCAATTCATCGATTAATCTATTTAATTCATATTTTGAACTCCCATCACCGATGCAGTACCATCTTACGTTATAACCGTCAGATATTAATTTTGACATTGCTTTTATGGCTAAATCGTGACCTTTTTCTGGTGATAGCCGCCCCACTGATAATATTCTTATCCCATTAAAATCGTCTGTAAAACCTATCCCATCATTAGCCTGCTCCTGTACTTTGTGTGATGAAACCAAATTATGAAATACCTCTGATTTTTCTTTCAAAGACGGTATATTACTAACTAATTTAGAGTTTGCCTCTTTGGAAACCGAGTAAATATTATCGAATTCAGGATAAATTTTTGATGCAAACTCAGTATTAAAACCAATTTTTGTAATATCAAAATGAACCCATTGTATCCTTCTTTTAGCTTTAACTTTTCTTAAAATAAAATAGCTTATGAAGTCCATTGGACCAGCATAAGCTACGGCTACATCATATTCATCTGAATAAAAGGATAAATCCCGGATTAGATATTCAAAAAGACTGCTTCTATCCTTTTTTATAGTAGTGATAAAATATAACCACAATAAAATTAAGAATTTTTTAATCTTACTATTTAATAATAAACTTGTTAATATTTCTCTTGGTGGCTTATTAATTATTCCCTTTATACTTTCATATTCATTAAGATAGATAACGTTAACTCTATTAGGGATAAAACTTAAAAAACCACCGTACTCCTCAAGCATCAAAATGGTAATATCATACTTATCCTCGGGCATTGCATCTATCATATTTAATAGTGCCTTTTCTGTTCCACCTACATTCATGTTTATTACCATAAATAGTATCTTATTTTTCATATTTATCTTCACCTTCATCAACTTATTAGTTGATAAAATTTTTTTATTTCCTCCACATTCCCTTTCTTCTCTGTTGATAAGTAATGCTTTATACTTTCTCTTAAGCTACTATTTTTAATTAATTTAAAAATCCCATTAAAAATAGCTTCTGGATTCATTTCAACCACTAGCCCATTTTTATGATCAACCATTTGATTATAAACTGCATCAAATTTAGTGGTAACTACAGGTATATTAAGCATTCGAGCTTCTGCGATCGCAAGACCAAACCCTTCAAAACGGGAAGTTTGGACATAAATATCAGCATTTTTTATATACGGATACGGATTAGCTTTAACACCCAATAATATAAAATCTTCCTCTAGGCCATTTAGTTGAATCAACTCTTTTATCTCCGCTTCTAATGGGCCTTTCCCTAATGCATACCAACGGAAATTCAGTCCCTCCTCCTTTAGCCTTTTACAGGCTTCTACTGCTATATCATAGCCTTTCTGATTTGCTAATCGACCTATGGTAAGAATTCTTATACCGTCAAATCCATCATTGTAAGGATTTTCCTCTAAGAGAGCCATATTATTAATTAATACAGGATTATTAATATCATAAATGACTTTTGTTTTATCCTTTAAGGCTGGAAAGGTTTCAAGAAGGATTTCCTTTGTAGAATCAGATACAGCTACTACCCTATCAAACTTTTCATAATAAGTTTTTTGAAAGTTTTTATCCATTTCATCTAATCTGTAGCTCACATTTACCCAGGCTAATTTCTTTTTTGCTATTACTTTTTCAGCCACATAAAAAGTAGGGACTCCTTGGGCGTAACTAATAGCAATGTCGTAGGACTTAGGATTTTTCTCAATAACACCAGATACACTTTGCCAATAAACTCTAGCCTTTTGAGCGTTACTATATTTCTTACGACGAAGTTTAATAGTATATCTTATTCGAGATGCCAACATATCATAACGTAAGTGTTTTGCTGCAAAAAACACCGCTTTTTTTAGCGGTAAACGAGTGAATTTTGTGTACTTAAGAGGCTCTAGAATATTCACGTGAGTAGGAACTAATTGTTCCAAAGCACCTCCATGTCCAAATAACATAAGATCGATACTATATTTAGTTTTGTCAATTAAGGATAATAATGTAACTAAACTTTTTTCAGCTCCTGCACAATCAAGGGAATCAATTGCAAAAAGTAATTTCTTTTTCACTTTTCATATCACATCTTTTTTATTAATTTTCAAAAAAAATTTTAATTTTATCTTTTAAATTACCTTTTCTTTAAACTGGATTTCATGCTTTAACTGAGTGGAAGAAACTCCTTTAGTATAAGGAAAATAAATAATTTCAACACCTACCTGTTTAAATTGATTTTCTACTTCGCTAAATAGCGTGCTGCCTTTCCAGTCATCGCCAACAAACATGACATCAAACTTTAAGTTTTCCCACGCCGAAAACTTATCGCGATTTACTTGAGGAACAACCATGTCAACATATTTAATCCCCTCAACTATTTCTGCCCGGTCCGCAAATGAAATTACTGGTTTCTTATTCTTGTATTCCATAACTAACTCATCTGTACTGACTCCGACAATAAGGAATTCACATTGTTCTTTTGCTCTCTTTAATATATTTAAATGACCTACATGAAACAGGTCGAAAACCCCTGTTGTATAACCAATTTTATGCTGCTTCATTCATTACTCTCCTTTCTTTGCCAAAACAGATCTCTTCTAGACGAGAAGTCAGGTTCTTTGCTGCATATCCATCCTCATACGTTCCTATTTTTGTTAAGAATCTCTCAAGTCCTTCCTTATAATCTGATTCATCATAACTTTCAATTTCCCGTAAAAGCCCTTCATTGCTTAAAGCTCTAACAAACGGCAAATCCTTCATATCAAAATATAATCCTCGATCTTTTTGAATGTAATCTTCCAAATCAGGGACATATAAAAAGCAAGGTTTTCTAGTGACTGAATAGTCAAATATCAAAGAAGAATAATCTGAAATCAGGAAATCAGTGATACATAATAGTTCTTGGATGTCATCATATTGGGTAACATCTATGACTTGATTGTTTTCTGTAATTTGATGTGAGACTGACAATAGATGGGGATGCAGCTTCACCAATACTATCCACTCTCCACCAAACCTCTTTGCAAGTAATTCCTTTACTTTTGAAAACTCCAGGTTATAAACATCAAGATTATTCTCTTTTCTGAACGTTGGTGCATAGAGGGCAATTTTGTAGGAGTCGGGAATATTTAGTTTGGTAAGTGTGTGAGATCTCAAGTTGTTAGTCGAATGGGCAAGTAAATCATTTCTTGGTGTACCATGCTTAAAAATCTCTCCCTCATACCAAAAGGCCCGCTTAAATATTTCGGTACTGTAATCACAACCGGATAATAATAAATCACATTTCTTCGAGTCCTTCTTTGCCATTGCCACATAATTCGGAGGAAGATTTTCTTCAGCATCTTTCTCAATCTGCTTTAAGCGCAGTGAACTATGCCAGGTTTGTATGTAGTATTGCTCTTTCCTTTTTATAAACAAGTCAGTGGTTCTGAAGTTTGTTATTAACACCTTGGATGTACAAAGCTCATAAAAATAGCGAAGTGACATTGTTCTAACTTTTCTTATCCCTTTAATATCCACTTTTGAATCTGGATTATTGAATGCCCAAACAAGATCGAAATAATCATCCGGATAAGTTTTTAGAATATATTCGGTAATATACTTCGGATTGCAGCCATACTGGCTTCCGTAGTAACTGAACAGGAAAATTTTATTCTTCTTAATAGGTAAACAGTTAAAAAGAAAGATAATTACTAGTGAAACGTACTTTTTAAGGACTCCCATAAAAATCTCCTCATTTTACAAAGTAAAAAACTTCTTCAAATTTTGAGAAGTTTTTCAGGCTGAGTATTCTTATTGTTTATCGGTACTATCTGTAATCCGGAAGGTTCAGAAATGATATCAAGTAGCCTAAAGACTTTCTTAACTGCATTAAATAAAATATTTAGTAAGGGGTGCATTAAAAACAATGTTAACTCCGTTTTAAGGAAATTATCCTGGTCTACCGCCTTTTTAAATTGTGCTGAGCTCTTTCTAATAAAATCTCTTACCTCATTCCGATAATAACCTCTTTTATCTTTCCTCCAGTTAATTGTCAACAAGTTGTAGTGAACCAAACTGGTTTTTAATATTACCTTGTAGGATTCATCCACTAACTCTTTATAGTTCGCTTCTATAAATTTATGTCTTTCTTTTAACCCTGCGAGAATATCCAGGTTCCTCGGTGTATATGAAGCTACAATACTATCGCTTCTTTGCAAATAGAAATACAATGGTTGATTTATAAGTACGAACTTTTTGACACGGTCCATCACTTGGTGCGCCCAAAAAACATCTTCAAACAAAACTCCCTTTTTAAAAGGAATGCCTTGTAGGATACTGGTTTTATAGAGCTTTCCCCATGCGAAATTCTTAACTCGTTCATTTTTCACTAATTCATACATTAATGATTCCCTATTTAATGTAACAGGTGTTCCTTTCTGACTGTAATGCTTATGGTCAAATAGCAGATGATCTTCATAGGCATAATAAAAAGCAGACTGAACTACATCTGCTTTATACCTCTTACAAGTGTTTATTAGCATCTCAATTGCATTGGCTGGTAACCAATCATCACTATCGACAAACATAGTATATTTGCCTGTAACCTGCTCCATTCCTACATTCCTTGCATCTGATAATCCACCATTTTCTTTATGAATAACTTTTACCCGTGAGTCAATAGCCGCATATTCTTCTGCCATACTGCCGCAGCGATCTGGTGAACCATCATTAACCAGAATAACTTCAATATTTCTATAGGTTTGACTTAAAATACTATTAATACATCTATTTAAATATTTTTCCACTTTAAAAATTGGAACGACTACACTTACTGTTTCAGACATCCTCTTTACGCCTACCTTCGTTTTTTTTAGCAGGAGTTGGACGAAAGTCGGCTGATTGACCACTCCTTATTTTTTCGCACTCACTTTCTCATTCTGCCACTTAATAAAATCAATAAGCTGTTTGTATTCCTGGATATTGTCTTTCTTAATCCCTGTCTTTTTCAGCTCTTCTACAAACTCGTAAAGTTCTTTGTCGTGGAGAACCTTTTCTGTACTATGACCATTTATCAACAATGCTTTCAGGTCAACATCCAAAACATCCGATATCTTCTCCAGGATCTGAATAGAGGGATTTTTATGTACATCCCGTTCTATATTGCTTAAATATGACTTGGATATGCCGGATCGATCAGATAGTTCAGAAAGGCTCAACCCTTTTCGTCTTCTTAGTTCAGATAAATTTTTTCCGATCATGTAGGTTACCTCGTTATCCTTTGGATATTAGACTATTTGTCTTACAACTTTTTTAACGTTAATAAAATTTTTAATACAATTGATAACTCTGGTTTGATCAATTTCCTCCATATTCGAACCTGAAGGAAGACATATTCCTTTGGCGAATAATTGTTCTGAGATGCTTTCTTTTTCATCATGTTGGAAGTACCTGACATTTTTGAACAGCGGCTGCATATGGAGTGGTTTCCATACAGGTCTTGCTTCAATGTTTTCCGCAGCTAAAAACGCTATTAGGTGGTTTACTGAAATACCCGCTTCTTTTTCATCAATCGTCATGGCTGTCAGCCAGCGATTTGAATATGTTCCGTTTAATTCCGGCATAAATTGAATAACAGGTAATCCTGACAGCTCATGCTGATAACGTTCAAATATAGACCTTCTTGCCTCGACTCTATCCACAAGTACTTCCAACTGTGCCAATCCAATTCCCGCCAAAACATTACTCATCCGGTAGTTGTAGCCTAATTGACTGTGCTGGTAATGTGGAGCCGGGTCCCTCGCTTGAGTTGCCAGGAAACGTGCCCTATGAATGGCTGCTGCATCGTTGGATACAAGCATTCCTCCACCAGAAGTGGTAATGATTTTATTACCATTAAAAGAAAAGATTCCAAATCGGCCGAACGAGCCACTTGGTTTGCCTTTATAGGAGGATCCAAGTGATTCTGCTGCATCTTCAATCATTGGTACCTCATACTGCTCGCATAAAGCTACCAGTTCATCCATCTTGGCGCTTTGACCATACAGATTTACTACTATTACTGCTTTAGGAAGTTTCCCTTTTAATAAGGCATCCCTAAATGCTTTTTCAAGCGCTTGCGGCGACATATTCCACGTCTCCGGCTCAGAGTCGATAAACACCGGTTCGGCACCTAGATACAGAATGGGATTTGCGCTTGCGATAAAGGTCAACGTTGAACAAAAAACCGTATCGCCTTTTTCTACTCCTAATAAAGAAAGAGCCAAATGAATTGCTGCCGTTCCAGAACTTACGGCTGCTGCTTCATTGACTCCTGTATAAGCGGCTATTTCCTTTTCAAATGCATCCACATGTGGCCCAAGAGGGGCAATCCAATTTGTTTCAAAGGCTTCATTAATATATTTTTGTTCATTCCCACTCATGTGAGGTGAAGATAAGTAAATTCTTTGATCAATAGTTGTATTCATCATCTTCCCTCCTCACCGATTTATTGAATGAACTTCATCACTATTTTGGTGGTGAAACTTAATTGGCTTTGCAGGAGATCCAACTGCTGTACAGTTTTGCGGGATATCTCTAATCACAGTTGCACCTGCTCCAATTACAGAATTTTCCCCAATTGTTACATTCGGAATAATACACGTCTTAGTTCCTATATCAACACAAGTTTCAATTTTTACACTACCAGAAACGTTACACGCAGGTAATAATGTTGTAAAATCGCCTATTATTACATCATGTCCCACGGTGCATGCCAAATTAATTGTTACGAAATTTCCAATTTTTATATTTGTTGTCAATATATTATTTGCACAAATGGTATTTCCTTTCCCCATTAGAACATATTGTGAACTAATTACACTTGGGTGAACTAGATTAGGAAACTCAAACAATTCATTATTTAATTTTTTTGCAATCCTTTTTCTAACCTGAGGATTACCGATAGCAATATTTATAGAAAGAGGAGAATTGTAATTCTTATAATTCTCTAACCATGCATATCCACCTAAAACTAGGTACCCATTAATAACAGTTCCGTGATTTTCAATATTATCGTCAATAAAGCCCAGTACATTCCATACTTGTTCTGAAGAATTAATGTCTTTTATAAGTTCAAGTACTTCTCTACCAAATCCACCTGTTCCATAAATAACAATGTCTCTCAAAATTTCCGCCCCCCTGAATCTATTGGAAAAACGTATGTTCAAATACTCACTCCTGAATTTTTCTCCTCTTAGGAATTATTGGATCCATTAAACCTATCCATTGTCACATTCCCTGGCTGTGTGACCCCTTCCGACTGGATTACCTTATAAAATGTCTGCCATAGTATTTTCAAGTCCAGAAGAAATGTTTGATTCTGGACATACCAAACATCTAATTTGAACTTATCTTCCCATGATAAAATATTTCGCCCGCTTATTTGAGCGAGTCCTGTGATCCCTGGCTTTACGAGATGGCGTTTTGCCTGTTCTTCTGAATAAAGGTTAAGGTAATCCATCAAAAGTGGTCTTGGACCCACTAAACTTAGATCGCCTTTTAACACATTAATAAGCTGCGGCAATTCATCCAGGCTATATTTCCTTAAAAATTTTCCAGCTGGTGTTAACCGAATTTGATCTGAAAGTAATATTCCGTTTCGATCTCTTTCATTTGTCATTGTCCTGAACTTATAAAGAAAAAATGGCTTCTCATGTAATCCTGGTCTTTCCTGCTTAAAAATTACTGGCGTACCTAACTTCACTTTTACAAAAATGGCAGTAAAAATGATAATTGGTGATAACACGATAAGAAGCAATAGGGAACTAAATAAATCTAAGAGCCTTTTCATTTTTTGCAACCCCTAGCAACGACTATTATTAATTAATGCGTTTTCTCTAAAACTGCTGAAAGCTTCTTCTTTATCTCTACAATTAATTCATTTGTTTTCATATTTTCTGATTCCTGACCAGCGGCATAAATATCATGCAGCAATTCCTTAAACCGTTGTTGCTGACTTTCCTGTGTACTACTACTCATACGTAATCCTCTTTTCCTTCATTATTCATTTACGCATTAAAAAAATCCCCACTTTTTGATAAGTGCGGATGGCCTGTTCCTGTTGCTGTTAAGTTTTCCTCGTATCCATTTGGATTGTTCGATTGCCATCTCCAAGAATCCTTACACATATCTTGCAGACTTTTTTCTGCAACCCAATTGAGTTCTCTTTTTGCTTTAGATACATCCGCAAAACATATTGCAGCATCACCTGCTCTTGGTTCAACTATTTTATACGGAACAGTTTTACCAGAAGCTTTTTCAAAAGCATCCACTAATTCAAGGACACTATAACCCTGACCGGTTCCAAGGTTATAAGCCTCAATCCCATGACAGGAATATACTCTTTTAAGAGCCTTCAAATGCCCTTTCGCAAGATCGACTACGTGAATGTAATCTCTTACACCAGTGCCGTCTACAGTATCATAAATTTTGCCGAATACACTAAGTTCAGGAAGTTTACCCACGGCAACTTGAGTGATATATGGCATTAGATTGTTAGGAATCCCGTTTGGACTCTCCCCAATCATGCCACTCTGATGTGCTCCAATCGGGTTAAAATAACGTAATAGTGTTATGCTCCAATTTTGATCAGCTTGATAAAGATCCGTTAGAATTTCTTCAATCATCAATTTCGTCCTGCCATAGGGATTTAGGGCCTGTAATGGGACATTCTCGGAAATCGGCACACAATCTGGCAAGCCATACACTGTGGCAGATGAGCTGAAAACTAATCGATTAACATCGTATTTCTTCATTAAGTTACAAAGATTAAGCGTACCCGTAAGGTTATTATGGTAATACATGAGGGGTAACCGTACAGATTCCCCAACTGCCTTAAGGCCGGCAAAGTGAATGACCGCTTCTATCTCATTTTCTTTAAAAATTTGTTCAATTTCTGCTTCATTCAATAAATCGACCTTATAAAACGGAAAGCACTTCCCGGTGATTTCACTTATTCTGTTCAGTGCTGCTTCCTTGCTGTTCATTAGGTTATCAACGACCACAATTTCATAGCCCGCGTTCAGTAATTCAACACATGTATGGGTGCCGATGTAGCCTGCGCCTCCTGTTACAAGAATTGACATGTTTTACACCTCCAAATTATGAATTTATTAAGCTGTACAGCTTTTGAATCTCATCCTCATTCCCATAATCTATTGATTGTACGTTTTTGGATAGCATCTCTTTTAGTCCAGGATTTTCCATTAATCTTTGTATACCTTCAACAATACCCGCTACACCTAAAGGCGTAATAAGTGCATCAAACCCGTCTTTCGCCTGGCTTCTGGCTGTTGGAAAGTTCGTGATTACAACAGGCTTTCCCAATATCTGTGCTTCTCTTATTGTTACTGCCTTACCTTCATATCTTGATGGCTGCACGTATATATCACATGCTTTTATGTAAGGATAGGGATTCGTTTTTTTGCCAAGCAAGAAAAAATGGTCATGAAGGTTCAACTCATCTATAAGCTGAAGTAATTCATTTTCAAGTGGACCGTACCCTACAACATACCAGGCAATGTCAAACCCTCTATCAACTAGCTGCTTGCATGCTCTAATTGCGTTGTCAAAACCTTTGGCATGGGACAAGCGTCCAACGGATACAATGATTGTTTTACCAGTAGTTCGATCAATCTCGTCAGCAATTTGTGCTTCAGCTTGCTGCTTTACAAATGCAGGAGAGAGAATGTTTTCTATAACCATCGTTTTTGCTTTAAAATCTGGAAAAAACTTTAAGAACGTTTTTGAACAATCCTCAGAAACAGCAACAATTTGGTCAAGGTTTCCCCACATTTTACTTTCCGCTTTCTTATCAACATAAATATTAGAATAATCCGTATGAATCCAGCCGACCTTTTTCTTCGCCTTTACTTTTTCTCCGATAAAATGGTGCGGCCATAAGAAACCTATTGCTACATCATATTCCTTTTGTAATTTCGGTAAAAATGGACGTGACAGTTCCCACCCATACTGAATCGTCAAATAACCTGGTTCATCAACCTGTTTCATTTTCCCTTTAATCGTGCTGAAATACTTAGCTATTATTCTGGAAATTGCGATGGTGTAGTGTCCATCGTGCACAGTCTGTGAAATGGATTTCCTGAACGTACTGTAAACTGAATCCTCTGGAAGTAAATTAGGACCAATAGGTAATAGAGGAAAGAATTCACCTTCATGCTTAAATAGCATTAGATCAACATCGTATCTTTGATAATCTATGCTATTCAGCAAGCCAATAAGGCTCCGCTCAACCCCTCCTATCGCTAAATCAAATGAAACAATCAACACTTTTTTCTTCATTTATCACTCCGCCTAATACTGCAGATTATTAGCCAACTCTATAGAGCTTCATCCATTCTTCTATATTCTGTTGAATGCTGAATCCTTTTTCCGAGAGGGCCCTTACTCGAATATCTTTCCCTGGCTTTTGCATCTGGATTGCCTTTTGAATTTCTTCACCCCATTTATTAGGATCCTCATCCAAATTCAAAAACTTCGCTAATCCTAACCCCATATCCGTGCTCTTTGGAACTGAATTAGACATTATACATGGAGTTCCACTCATTTGAGCCTCGATTGTTACAATTCCGAACCCTTCAAATATGGATGGAAATACAAAAACATCAAATGCTTTCATCATTCTCGGAATGTCCGATCTAACTCCCAAAAAACGAATATTATTAGAGATTCCCATGCTTTTTGCTTCTCTTTCTATGTTTTCCTTCAGGGGACCATCTCCAATTAAAAGAGCTATATAACGTTCATCTTTGCTGATAAGTTCTTTAAGTAATTTTAGAATAAACTGCTGGTTTTTAGACTTAGAAAATTTTCCAACATGGCCAATTATTTTTGCATCTTCATTGAGCCCTAATTCTCGGATTACACTGATTTTAGTAATTGTTTCATCAAGGTATTGGCTTAAATCTATACCATTTTTTATAATTGTTACCTGGCCATTTTCAACAGCTTTTTCACCAAACAAAAAAGCCCCAGCCTCCTGGCTACAGCTGCAGTAATTTGTTGCAGAGAATTTGATGAGTTTCTGTAACCCTTTTAATAATTGCTTTCCTTTAATACTATTATTCATTGGCCAATTAGTGCTGTGAGAATGACAAATCCTATGCGGTATTCCTGCAAGTTTTGCAGCAAGTGCCGGGAATCCACTTTGATAATCCGTATGTGAGTGGACGGCTATATAGGAATTTGACTCCATTATATTAGTAAGTTTTCTCACATATGATATTGGTCCAACGCCACCAAGACTAGGGATGTAATAGACTTTCCCGCCCAATTGTCTAATTTCTTCATCGAAAGCACCTTGGCCTGCACCATGGGTAACAAAATCAAATTGAAGCTTCCTTCTGTCTAAGTTACGATAAACATTCATAATCAATGTCTCAGCACCACCGCGATCCATTGTACTGACAATATGCAAAACCCTGTCTACGTATTCATCTTTCATCTTAACTAATCCCCTCTTTCTTTAAGAAGATAAAAAGGTGATATAATCACTCTTATAATTTATATTTAAGCTAATGACACTCTCATAATAGTAGAAAAGAAAGTAAAATACGATTATTCCTAAATAAACAAGACGCTGTTCTTTTTGCTTAAATAATTTAACAATCCATGCAACTAAGACCAATTGGTATAAAGTAAAGTAAAGTGAAAATCTAGCAAATATCCAATTTTGAGTCGAAACTATCATGAATACTAACCCAATCAGTGACATGTTCACGATGTAATCACTTTCTGGAAATATTTCTCTTAACTTTTCTTTTCCTAGGAATGCAACTAATAGGGGTGCTCCAAACACAGCTACCCTAATGACGTTTGCTCCCCCCTCTTGAAAATCTTTATAATGACCATACTGCGTTTCTTCTAAACTGGAAAACAGGATTGTCGAGAATTGATCAAAGCCTATCACAATAACTACAGCCACGACCAGGAGCATTATTGTAGCTTTTGACCAGGGTTTAAATCTTACTAAGAAATATATTGGGAGCAGTATTAAAGCACTTTCATGGAAGGTTGAGGCAAATAAAACAACTAATGCATAGGCAATAAAATTTCCACTTATAATAAACCTGGTAGCTGTAAAAACAATTGCTGCTGTAAGAACTTGCCTTAGCCCATTCATTGATACTAAATATAATCCGCCTGTAATATATACAAATGTACTAAGCTCAAATTGTCTTGAATACTTAAGAAAAATCAATACGATTAAAATATTAGTAATTGCTGCAGTGGTGAAAATTAATATTTGTGGATCTTCTGAAAACCTTTTTAAAATCATTTGAAGTATCCAAAACCCTATATTTTCTTTCTCCTTAACTTGTTCCCAAGTAAAATCATTGATTTCATAGGCATATTTATAAAAATACGTATCACCAATATTTGAACGAAGACCTGCCACCAAAGTCAACGATACAAGAGTTGCTAATGCGAAGAGTTTATTATAGGAAATACTCGTTATTGAGAAAGATGAATAGACAGGCTTAGCAAAATACCTCGTAAAGAAAGACAAACTGAATACAATAGCAAGGTTCAACCATAGAATGGTCATATTCGTTTCCTTTCATCTTCTAAAGAAATAGGGGTTAAATAGTACGGGTTTTATATGATATAAAGAAAAATAATAAAACTCCAAATGGCAGGGCCAATGTTGTCAATGTTCTATTTGGAGTTTCCTTAAACAAGCGAAAATTCTTGCCTAACAGACTACTAGAAACATAGTGAATAGCTTGTTTGAATTTAAATATCCAACTTGAAAAAGGTAACTTCATTAATTCCTTACGATAAAATGCAAAGCCTTTTGGGTTTTTTCGGTATTGTCTTAACATGTTAAGCGAAGAACCATCGGGAAGATATTCTACACAACATAAAACTTCATTCATCAAAAGCATCTCAAAATGTTGATCGAGCATGTAATACTTATAGGCAAGTCCCACATACTTCTCATTTTCATAGACTGGATAAGGAAACATTTTTGTTAGTTCTGTTCGATAAACTAATTTTTTGTCTCCTGTTACTCCATGTTTATGGTAAAGATCGAAAAGTGTCGATGTCTTTCGGGCGTTAGGAAGTTTTGAGCCGATAATTTTCCCGTCAGGATAAGAGTCTAATCCAATAATTCCACTTACATTTTCGCTTCCGTCACTCTTCCACTTAGCTAAAATCTTTTCAACAGCATCGTCAGGCATGAAATCATCAGAATCTATACAAACATTTAACTCTGTTTCAATTGCCTCATATGCAGTATTATGTGCTCCATGCATTCCCTGGTTTTCTTGCCAGATATACTTGATTTCTATTAGGTTCTCCGCTTGCCACTTTCTCACCAAATCGTTTGTATGATCAGTTGATCCATCATCAATGACTAACCAAACAAATTCTTTATTCGTTTGTCTTATTAAAGAATCATAAGAGTTCCCTAAGCAATATGCTCTATTATAAGTTGGTGTAAATATAGTAAGTTTTTTCACTCTTTTATCTTCACCCCGTTATAGTGGTGTAAAAAGTTTGAATATGTTTTGAAGTGCTTTTAATATCGTATCCATTCTTCGAGATGAGCAAATGGGCGTGGGAATTTCGGTTAAAACCTTTATTTTTTATAACCATCATTTTATCTAACCATGCTTTTTTATTTTTAAGAGGAAGGAAGTTAAGTAGCTCACTTCCTAAATCGACATCTTTTGTTATGCAATCAGAGATAAGGCATGGGATTCCAGATCCTTGGGCTTCCATTACTGAAACCGGAAAGCCTTCAAATAAAGATGGGAATAGAAATAAATCCAACGTTTGGAGGACGCAGTCCACATCATCTCTGTTCCCGAGAAATTTCACTTTACTAGATAGCTCCATTTCTTCAGCTTTTTTTTTAACCTCAGGAAGTAATGGTCCATCACCTACTAATAATAAGATCGCATTTTCATTTAATACTAAAAAATCTTTAAAGATTTCTAAAAGAAAAAAATGATTTTTTGGAGCAGAAAACCTTCCAACATGACCAATCGCAAAATGGTCTATAGGCACTTCTAACTTATCTCTATTTTCCTTTCTCTTTTTCATTGAGAATTGAAATTTATCTGATTGGATACCATTCTTAAGTATTAAAGCCTGTTTACTATCATGCTTAAATAACCAATCCGCAGCTTCTTTTGAACAAGCAACAAAATTTGTTGCATACTTAGTTATCATATTACCGGCAAACCATTTATAGGTGCTTGCTATTATGCCCCCTTCACTTCTCGTACTATGACTATGTGCGATCCTTACAGGAATTCCTGCTTGCTTTGCAGCACGAAGAGGAAACCCACTCATCTTATCCATGTGAGAATGTACAATTTTATAATTTGGGTTTTCAGAAAAGAATAGCTTTAGTGCCCTAATATATTCAGAATGTCCTACCTCAGTTATATAAGGGATCCGATGAACTTTTCCGCCCAGTTCAATTATTTCCTGGTCAAAAACCCCCTCTTTACATGTCAAAAAATCAAATTGAATCTTCGACCGATCGATATTGCGATAAAGATTCATCAGCAGTGTTTCTGCGCCTCCGCGATTCATGTTTACGACTACATGTAAAACTCTTATAGGACTGCCCACTGTGCATCCTCCACTTCAGTCATATATGTTTTGTAAATCTCACTCTTTTCTTCGGCAATTTTACCTGTACTATATTTATTAATAATCATTCTGCGTCCATGGGATCCCATAACCGCTCTTAATCCTGAATCCTTTGCTAGAACCTTAAGCTTTTTAGCAAACATCTTATGATCCATATCTGAGATGACCCAGCCATTCTGATCATCGACAATTAATTCTCTGTGTCCTCTATTTTCCGTTGCGATTATAGGGAGCCCGCAAGACATAGCTTCCATTATATTAACCGGTAGTCCTTCCCGGTTACTGGATGCCACTGCCACATCAGAGATTTGCAGCAACTGTTCGATATCATTCCGAAACCCAAGGAATTGTACCATATGGCCAACACCAAGGGATTGGCTCAACTTACGGCATTCCTGCAGCAATGGTCCTTTACCTGCTAATAAAAGCTTCGCGTTTGGAAACTCATCTTTTATTAATGCAAGTGACCTGATGAGAAGCTGCTGATTTTTATTCTTGTTGAATTCCGCTGCATAAAACAATAAAAAATCGCCAACGTTAAAGCCGTAGGCGATTCTTAATTCCTTTTTATATTCCTTTTCTGCAGGCTTGAATCTTTCCGTACTCACTCCGACTCCATGGACATGCTCAATTCGTTCCGACTTGAAACGATGCTGTACAACTCTGTTATAGTCTTCTTCATTAATAGTAATTAGGCAGTCAGTATATCTTGCAAGCCATTTTTCAATTGGATAATAAATTAGCCAATTCATTGCCGGTGAACCTTTGCAGAAATGAAAGCCATGGGCAGTGTAGATCACTTTTGTTCCTTTTTTTCGGGCTGCCCTGGAAGCCAGCCTGGCAAGCACTCCTCCAACTGGTGTGTGGCAATGGATTATTTGATAATCATTTTGATCAATCATTGCTTTTAATTTCCTGTATGCTTTAACATTTTTAAAACTAAAAGGAGATCTTTGAATCGGCAAATCATATTTTTTATCAACAAAAGGGAGATCCCTACTGCCTTTTGCAGCAACATGAACCTCCCATCCTTGTTCTTTGAACCATTTCATATACGGTAAGTGGAAAGCACTGAAATGATAATCCACTGTCGCACAAAGTAAAATCCGCTTTGCTGCAGCCATCTTCTTAACTCTGCCTTGCTTTTTCAAAATGTAATATGGAAGAAAAGTAATCCAGCAGCTCCGATTTCAAATCATCTCGCTGCAAAGCGAAATCAATTGTCGTTTTAATAAAGCCCATTTTTTCACCAACATCATACCTGGTGCCTTCAAAATCATAGGCATATACCGCTTCGTATTCATTCAATCCTGCGATTGCATCGGTCAATTGAATTTCTCCGCCAGCACCAGGGGTTTGCTGATCCAGGACATCAAAAATTCTAGGATTAAGGATGTACCGTCCCATGATTGCAAGATTTGATGGTGCTTCTTCAATCTCTGGTTTTTCTACTAAACTGTTAACACTGTAAAATCTGTCACCGATACAATTGCCATCAACGATTCCATATCTTGAGACTTCATTTGGATTTACTTGCTGTACTCCGAGAATGGAAGCATTATATCTTTCATACTGTTCAATCATTTGTTGCAGGCAAGGCTTTTCTGCCTGAACAATATCATCTCCAAGTAAAACCGCAAACGGTTCATTGCCAATAAACTTTCTGGCACACCAGATCGCATGACCCAATCCCTTTGGTTCCTTTTGGCGAATATAATGGATATCAACAAGCTTTGAAGACTTTTGCACTTCATTTAATAATTCGAACTTCCCTTTTTCATATAGGTTTTGTTCTAACTCAAATGAATGATCAAAGTGATCTTCAATCGCTCTTTTTCCTTTTCCGGTAACAATGATAATATCCTCGATTCCTGACTCAATCGCTTCTTCCACTATATATTGAATCGTTGGTTTATCTACAATTGGCAGCATTTCCTTTGGCATTGCTTTCGTTGCTGGCAAGAATCTTGTTCCAAGTCCTGCAGCTGGAATAATCGCTTTTTTTACTTTCATAATAATCCCACCCCTAAACTGAAATTGATATTAATGGAGAACTGGCAACCCTATTATTGGCCAAAGCTAGCAATCTATCTCGCAGCTCTTCTTTTTCCATACCAGGGAATGTGCCTATGATCTCCTCGATCTCGGATATATATAATTCGGATGTCTTACCTACGTATATCTTTGGATGAACTTGGTGTTCCCCAACTTCATCATCCTTTAAAAGCTCTTCGTATAGCTTTTCGCCAGGTCTTGTTCCTGTATATTCTATTCCGATTTCATCTATAGAATAGCCTGACAACTTGATCAGGTTTTTGGCCAAGTCTACTATTTTAACAGGCTCCCCCATATCCAGGACAAAGATTTCGCCTCCCTGAGCCAGAGCGCCCGCCTGAATGACCAGCCTTGATGCCTCAGGGATTGTCATGAAATAGCGCACCATATCTGGATGAGTCACTGTAACAGGTCCGCCCTTTTCAATTTGTTTCTTAAAAAGTGGAATGACACTTCCTCGGCTCCCAAGGACATTTCCAAATCGTACTGCAACAAATTTAGTATTGCTGCTTTCATCCATATTTTGAACAATCATTTCAGCCAGTCTTTTTGTCGCACCCATTACGCTTGTTGGATTGACCGCTTTGTCTGAAGAAATCATCACAAATGTATTCACCCCATGCCAGCTTGCCGCATTCGCAACATTCCACGTTCCTATCATATTATTTTTAACTGCTTCTTCAGGATTCCGTTCCATTAAGGGGACATGCTTATGGGCTGCAGCATGGTATACCACGTGTGGCTGGAATGTTTCCATCACAGACATCATTTTCTTGGCATCCTGTATTTCAGCTATTACCGGAATAAATTCTATATTTGTGTTTCGGAATCTTTCCTTTAATTCCATCTCAATTGAATAGATGCTGTTTTCACCGTGTCCTAAAAGAACTAATCTCTCGGGATTAAACTTAGCTATTTGCCGGCAGATTTCAGACCCGATTGACCCCCCCGCACCAGTTACAAGCACAATTTTATTTGTGATATCTTCAGAAATCCTGTCATTATTAAGAACCACTGGTTCTCTTCCTAATAAATCCTCAACCTGCACATCCCTAAATTGATTCACTGAAAGCTTACCGGTCATTAGATCTTCCAACATAGGAAGGATTTGTGTTTTTGCTGAAGTTTTTGCACATTCTTGAAAAATGATATTAAGTTCCTTTTTACTTAATGAAGGAATCGCAATGACGATATTTTCAATTTGCAATTCCATAACAACACTCTCAATTTTGTTGACTCCGCCAATGACTGGTATGCCCAGGATATCAAGATGATGCTTTTTAAAATCATCATCGATAAAACCAACAGGCTGGAGACCAGATACTTTATTTTTCAGTAATTGCCTTGCAACCATTATTCCTGCAGAACCGGCACCAATGATTAGGGTTCTTTTGTTATAAGTTAATCGAGTTAGATACAAATCCCTATAGATTCTCCAAAAAAATCGTGAACCTCCAATGAACAAAACCAAAAGTAGCCCTGTTACAGACAGCCGTCTAATAAAGATTTCATTTAGTAGAACTCCCTGGAAAATGGAAGCGGTTAGGATCGAAGCCGATGCAGTTTTTAAAATGATGATTAATTCCCCGACACTGGCATATTCCCAGGCCTTTTTATACAGTTTAAATTTAAATGAAAATAGATGATGGCTGAACAAAATAGTTAAAGCACTAACTATATAAAACCATGAAGAAGTGTTGATTGTACCCCGGACAAGTAAATGACTAATAAAGATTGCAGTTAAAACAATGGCTGAATCAATAAGAATGAATAACGAAAGCCTCTGCCTATAGGTCATGTTTATCCTCCTTTCTTGTCCTAATCTATTCTTACGCTCCGCAGCTTAATGGCATAGTCAATCAGCTTTCTTATTTCTTCAAGCTGCTCTTTGCTGGCATCCTGCTTTATGTACCGCACTGCTTTCTTAATTGACTTTGGAAATTTATCTATATCCTTCATATATACAACTCCTTAAATAAAGTTTTTACTTATTTGTTCTGTTTAAAAAACAGATAAGTAATAACTTTATTAAAAAATGGGGCATTTAACCCCTCCTCACATCACACTATCGACGACCAGAGCGTCTAAGGTTGCTTAAACCCACAGCATGACCGAGTGCCTCCTTAGATAATGGCTAGGAGACATCACCATTTTACAACGCACATTTCATTCTTTATAACGAACGTAGAAATTAAAAAAAATCTCTACTTCTACATTTCATTCAAAATAACCCCAAAAATCTTTGCTCTAGCGAACTCAAGTGCTTTTTTAGCTTCTGCAGCCTTTTCAAATCCAGTTCTTCCTTCACTTATCACTAAAATCACACCGTCGCTCTTATTCGCCAGTAACTTCGTATCTGTTACTTCCAGCACAGGTGGTGAATCAATGATTATTAAATCGTAGTCCAATAAGGCTTTTTGAAAAAATGTCTGCATTGACTCTGAACCAAGTAATTCAGCCGGATTAGAATCGAGCTGACCACTTGTTAAAATGGCTAAATTTCCAATTTCGGTATGATATATTGTGTCTTCCAAATCTACACGTCCTGCGAGCACATCAGCTAACCCTTTATTGTTAGATATCTTAAAGATAAAGTGAACATCAGGATCCCTTAAATTTGCATCAATTAAAAGTACTTTTTCTTTTTGCTGTGCCATTGATACAGCAAGGTTTGCAGCCGCTGTAGATTTCCCTTCACCAGAACTGGGGGATGTCAAAAGTAAAATACTTTTCTTCCCTCCGGTTAAAAACTGAACATTGGTACGGAGAGTCCTAAATTGTTCAGATATGATGGAGTCCGGATTGGAATATACAATTAAATTCCTTTTTTGCGAATTCCTTGCAGCTTTACGTTTACTTTGGAACACTGGTACCACCTCCAGGGAATTCTATCTGATGTATACTTTGCTTTTTAATATTCTTTTTGTTCATCTTCGCGATTCTTCCTAATACCGGAAGATCTAAATAATCCTCTACATCCTTTTGGGATCGAACAGTGTCATCTAAGGAATCCAGGAAGAAAACCAATCCAATTCCTGCAAATAAACCGAACACTAATCCCACAATACCTGTTTTATTCCCATTGTCATTAATAGGATAGGGATTAACTTTCGCCGGGGAATAGATTCTCAGATCACTATAGTTTAGCAGTGTACTTATTTCATTTTTGAATTCTTCAGCTGTCGTATTTGCAATATCAGCAGCTCTGACGGCATTGGTATCAATAACATTAATGTTTACTACTTTTGAACTATCCAGAATTCCCACACTAATCTGGTTAGCCAATGATTCAGGACTGCGATTCAGACCCAGCTTTTCAACAACCTTTTCTAGCACAACAGGATCCTTCAAAATTACCTGTAGAGTATTCATATCTGCATTTTCACCTATAATAATCCGGGCAGAAGATTGATATAAGAGAGTCGTGTTTTTCTCCCCATAAACATATCCAGCAATCAAAGCCAAGACAGTAATAATGGCAATGATCCAAAGGCGCTTTTTTATGACAGAAAAGATTTCCTTAAGATTAATTTCTTTTGCAATCCCTTTTTTTGCATTACTCATTGCTCATTAAAACCACCTTATACTTTAATCTGTTCTAGATAAAGAACGTTTGGTTCAAAAAAAATATGCGTTCTTAATTACTAATAATATATACCCATTTTAGTTCTGTATAAAGAACATGTCAATACGTTTTTGGTTTTTATTTTCCTTTTTAGGAGGACATCAACGCAGCCTGTTTTTTTAATAACCCGTTAAATACTCCTGATTGATCATTCGCAAGTTGGCCAAAGTTCCCACTCTGGATGACTTCTCCATCTTCCAGAACGATTACTTGATCCGCATTCCGAATTGTCGACAAACGATGGGCTATAACGATTATTGTCATCCTTCCTTTTAGTTGTTCTAAAGCTTTTTGTATTTTTGATTCATTTTCACTATCTAATGCACTGGTCGCTTCATCAAGAATTAGAATAGCAGGATTTTTAATGATTGCCCGTGCCAGTACAAGCCGCTGCCTTTCACCACCAGATAGTTTAATCCCTCTATCTCCTATTTCAGTATCAAGCCCATTAGGCAATTTTCTAACAAAATCAGCGGCAGCTGAGAATTCTAATGACTCCCATATCTGTTCCGAAGTTACTGCTGGGTTAATCATTTTAAAGTTTTCTTTTATGCTCATATTAAACAAAAAGGGCTCCTGTGGAACATAGCTTATAGATTTTCTTAATGAAATTAATAATTCATCTGTAATCGGCTCGTTATCTATTAAAACTTTTCCTTCTTGTGGCGAATGGAGCCCCATTAATATATCAACCAATGTACTCTTGCCCGCACCTGACCGACCAACAATCGCAGTCATTTGGTTTGCAGGTATTTTTATATTAATATTTTGCAAAGCATAGGTTGATATTGAATGATCGTATCTAAAATATACACCATTGCATCGAATTTCCTTATTCAAAACGATTGGCCGTACATTAGCCTTTTTCAAATCAGATAACACCTCTTTTGCTGCATTACATTCTGTCTCAAGGGTATTTAATGACTTAAAGGCCGGGATTGTCGATGCTAATTGCTCTAAATTAGATTGGATTCCTATAACTCTTGGCCACAAACGAGAAAAAATAACAATAATTAATAGGAACTGTGATGGCTGTGAATTGAACATCTTTACTGAAAAAAAAATAAAAGTTGCTATAAGAATTGCTGAGGAGATTTTATAAAATAGCTGAGAAGAAACCTTATTTTTTATATACTCAACTTGCTCTGAATACATTCCTTGAACGACTGATTGAAGCCAGCTCATCTGAGTCTCTTCTAACGTATTACTTTTAATATCCTTTATACCATTTAATTGATCTGTAATCCCTGCCAGGTATTCCTGGGATAGTAATGAGGTTTTTTTTCCTAACTTTTTCGCTTGTTTAATAAATTTCCGAGAAAAAAATGATAATATGAGACCACTCAAAAGAACAAATAACGTCATTTTTGCAGATAACCAGAGTGCAAACCCGATTTGGATTATACTAAAAATAATAGAGGTTAATAGCTGAATAAATTGATAAACTCCTCCCGAAACTCTTGCCAATTCAATAGTCATAATATTGATTAGATCAGATTTTCTTTTCTTTGTATAAAAACCCCAATTAGCACTTAATAATCCCTCATATGTGTCTATTCTTAATTTCCCTATAAATCCATGCGCAATTTTGACATTTCTTATATTTAAGTTTCTGTCAACCAAATTTTGGCCACTGATTAATAATACGTATGCAAGAAGGATAAATGGGAATCTTAATGCCTCAGGCATCAAATTCCAGAATCCGAGGTAATTCTCTAGTGTATGGCCTCCGGAATCTAAATTCATTATCCCGCTGAAGCTAAGTAAGGGTACTAGTAACAGTATACTAAGACCTTCTATAAAACCGATTAAAGCCATTCCAACGATATTCCAATAGAGAATGCTACCTGAGTATTTAAATAATTGTTTTATATAATACAAAAAGGTATTCACGTAACATCCCCCTGTAACATTGCCTGCTTCCTTTTTCTTCTTAGCGCCCAAAGAAACGGTCTCAAAGGAAAATATAAAAAATGAAGTGCTTTTGGCAATGGTAAAGCTAGAGCATCTTCCGGATATGGAAATAAGAAACTAAGAATAAATAATACTTTTTGCTTAAGCGACATTAATAAAAACAAATGGTTTTTATGGTAGTTTGCGATTTCTTCTGGCAAAGGCTCAACATGGAGATTAACCAATTGCTTAATGTAAAATAAAGCTCCTTCAGCTAGTCTTTTTGATTTTTTCGAAGTAGATATTTCATTTAGTTCGTGGGGACTATAAGAATTCAACAATTCTGAAGAAAGAAAAAGAGCCTGCCCTCCAACTTGAGTAAGCTGATATTTTTTTAACAGCATTTTAATACAGTTCCAGTTCAAATCTCGCCTAACCAACCTGTCGATATCTACTAGCCAGCGAAGACGTGACCAACCATGGCGTGCTCCATGTGAAACCAAAAATAAAAATAAATCTTCCTCTCCTAACATATACAAAGGAAAATCTGCGATCGAACTTTTCGTTTTTCTTTCCCATAACTCTTCAAATGACTGATTCCATGATGGACCAGGATTTAACCTCCAATGTATTTCCACCTTTACCTTCTTTAGCGGATGCATAAAAGTGATATGATGATGTCTCCATTTCCAATCATTCAAGACAGTCAGTATGTAATCATCCTTTACATAACCAAGGTTTAAGAGCGTCGATTCAGCTCGTTCTAAATCTTCAATTGGTATTAAAATATCAATATCAGAAGATGTCCTTAGAGAAAGATCTCCATATAAATGTGCTCCAAGAATAGAACCTTTTAAAAATAAGGTTCGAATTTTTTGGTCAATAAAAATTCTGGATATGCTTTCAGATTCTCCCGTTAGCAACAGCATTTGAAAAATATTTTTTTGATAATATTTCTTCAGTGTTCCTATTACCTTTGCTGGGACAAACTCTCCATTTAATTCCTTTATCCTTTTATAAAGAATTGGATAAACACGATGATGGAGTGTTAGCTGTAAAAAATGTTCCCAATCAATATTTTTAAATCTCTCTTTCTCTTTTGAGAGATTCTTATCTTCAAATTCAGAATCCAGGAAAAAAAGCAGTAGCTGTAATTCTTTTGAAAAGTGCTTTTTTTCAACCATCATTTCCATGGTAATTTCCTCTTATTCTATAACTTATTTATTTGCAAACTTGCTTACTACGGTAAACCGTTTCATTTCTTCAGCGCCGCTAACGTAATATGTTCCACTGCGCAGCCATGCATGGGCAATCATTTTCCCGTTATCATCTTTTGCAGTTCCTAGATACAGTGTACTTTCAATTCCGCGCCTTTGTAGCATCTTCATGCCTGCTATTGCTTTTACTAAACATTGACTTTCCCAGAATGTACATCTGCTCATGATATGAATTGCACTAGATATTGATTTGACAGTGACAGATACAGAAGGATCTTCTTGAAAAGAGGATTCACACATATGCTTACCTAAGGTACGTTTTACCCTTTTAAAAGGCATTACTTTAAGGAAACGCGCCCATGCTAAGAACAGTATGGCCTCTAAAAAAAGAAATTTTTCGATCCTACTCAAATTAAATATCGTTACCAGTTTCTGAGGAATTAACATTTCACCTCACCTGTTCACAATTGAAATTAAACCTTCGGAATATAATTTGTTTATAAATAAAATTACTTGATTCTCACAATCTGTTTTACCAACTTCATATTCTAGAAGGAGGTCATTAATTAAATTATCAACTGAATTAGGTTCTTTTATCATCTCCCAAATAAGTCCACCCATTTCACCAAGGTTATAGTAATTTCCATTATCAATATTAAGCATTACTTTCTCTCCATCCATGTCACTAACGATATTTCCTGGCTTCTGTACAATTTCACTTTCCATTATTACTTTTTCCTTTATTAGCATTTAGTTCATCTCCTCATTAATTACTTTTAAGATTTTCTCTAACAGCTCAGATGCTGTAAAAACATTTGATGGGCGTTGTACTTGGTACATCTTTATTTTTTTTATAACCCCAGCTGATTCTGTAAAATGCCACTCCATTAATCCCAAACGCGGAATTAAAGAGTGCCGAAAAGTATGGTTATATAGTGTGTGAAACCTTTCCAGATTTTGAATTGGGTTTATTTTTACGTGATCTTCCTCTGTTTTTGTAATCTCAAATACTCCACCCAGTGGTAATGGATCCTTACAGAAACTGGAGTGGACTGGAATAGCGAACTTTGTTTCTCTTTCAAATAACGGACTAAAAGCAGAGGAATCCAACCCGAAGTTCTGAAGGCTTTCCTGCCATAATTTTTGCTGAGGGTAGGTAGGAATTACATAAGGGCGCCCTTCTTCATTCATTAATAAAGGAATAATATCATCACTTAGCAGTTGATAACCTTTATTAATAAATGTTGATGCCAGTGTAGACTTACCTGCACCAGAATGTCCGATAAATGCATAAGCCTTTCCATCAATTGCAATTGCACTTCCATGCAGTGTCAGGACTTTTCTTTGCATTAGTAAGACACCGATACATGTTCCCAGAATATAGAGACGAATTTTATTATGATCAGAATCCTTCATAGGGTAAACCATTATTTTTTTACCATCTTCTATTAGAAATGTACCTGTTTCAGGGATCTGAAACATTACCATCTGATCATCCACAAGGAATTTCCCTTGTTGGACTCCTTTTATCTCCCATAATTCATTTAAGTCAGCAATATCAATCTGCACTTCGGCCATATCCATTGATTCTTTTGAAGCAACTAATTCTGGCAATGGAATAGTGCTTCTGATTTTCAGGCCAAAGGCATGGTAAATCATGTTGGCTTTTGCTACAATCATTTGACTCACTCCAATTAATCCATAATTAAAGGATTTTTAAAAAAGCCCTCATACTGAAATAATTGTATAAGGGCGGTTGTTCTAATAATCATTAAACATCATTGCGAATTAGCTATAGTGAACTGTTTCGTCCTGGTCTGGTTGTGAAGCATCCGGAGTTTTAATTCCCGGTCCAGCCATTGTCATACTAACATTAAGTACTTCTAACTCAGGTTTTTGCCATAGTTTTTTCATTCTTTCACCTCCTCTCAAGAAATTTATTTAAAAAGCGATAGAATATTAAACTGCGCATTAATATCCTGAAGTCAAAGTCAAAGGCATATTCGGGATTAGTACTATCTTTAATTTTTATAATCGCCGCTTTAATTACTTGAGGATTCAAGTAATTGCCAATAGTAGCATCATTACTCATTTGTTCAAGTTCACCAATAAACGTGCTCCAATAACTAGACATCCGATGAACTCCATCTGCTCCTTGTACACCTCTTGAACGCATGTTTAGTCTTACTTTGTCTGGCAAATATGAGTTTGTTGCCCTTCTGACAAGAGAACGATCTAAACCCTGCCGCACAAATTGATTCTCAGGTACTGATAAACAAAATTTAATTAACCGTAAATCGTTGGTTGGATCTCTGTCCCATACGGAATAACGCAAAGAAAATTTAGCCCCGTAAGTCCCTGTTATATTCCAATAATATAGCTGCCTAAACTGTCTATCCCTTACTTCATAAGCGGTGGGAAGTTTAGAAAGTGAAACATCGATACCCTGATCTTGAAGTTTATTGAAAACGTTTGTTTGTTTTGCAAATTCGGGATTAATTATCATTGGAAAATGAAAGGGTTCTTCGGCTTTTATCAAACCATATATATAGGGAAATGCCTTTTTTCTTGCCGCTGCCATAATTTTTGATTTATTAACCCCAATGTTATTGCTATACTGATTTAATTCTTGATAAAGTCTAATCCACTTTATTTTTTTTATGAGGTTAGCGTAATAATCTAATACTGGCCCCCATGAAATAGTCCAATTACCTCTTTGACCATTTAAAAGTACGCCGATATTTTTCTGTTGAGCTTGTTCATACATTCCCCTTAGCCAAAAAGTATTCTCAAAGAACTTATATGGCATTTCTAAAGTATCAAGCCAGTCATCAATTTCAGTAAATGGACTTCTATCTGCAAAACTTAAATATTGATCATTAATATTTCCAACATGATTTACAGTAGCTTTAATATACGGACTTTCATTGGCTACTCTGCTTTTATGGGTCCAATCTTCAAAGCCATCAACAGGAACGTAACTAAAAGTATTTAACATTTTATTTTCTTGTTTCAATGCTTTTGATGCAAAGCTTACAACTGACCCAGAATCCAAACCTCCACTTAAATGTGCCCCTACACTCTTATGTGTTCTAGTTCTTGCTTTGACTGCCTTTTGGAAAACATCGCGAAAAGCTTCTTCGTATTCTTCATCTGATTTAAGCTTTAATTTCTTGTTTTCTTCCATTAAGTAACAATATCTTCTCAACTTAACTCTACCTTCATGAACTGATATTGAATGAGATGGCGCCAATTGTTCTACTTGTTTATATGTAGTAGAAGATGGATCAACTGAGTCAAAATTCACAGGTATCGCCAAAAACTCCGCCAGCCACTGCTCATTTAATTCCTTCTTAACCCCTGGCAACGTAAACAGCGGCATAATAGTAGTACAAAATGCAAACCTCTCATGGTCTTTGTAATAATACAAAGTACGCGATCCTGAGAAATCTCTAGCCCCAAATAGCTTCTGGTTTTGTTCGTCCCAAATCATATAGGCGAAGTCGCCGACTAGGTGTTTTGGAGACTCTTCGCCCCATTTATAGTAAGCTAGCAAAATGAGCTGGCTGTCTGGCATGATTTTTTGTTTAGAACGCTCGACTTGCAGCTTTTCGAATAGTTCTTCTCGGTTATCGATGATGGCATCGGCTGTGATGACGCATTGTCTTTCGGAATCGTAGAATGGCTGTTGTTCGCCGACTGTTTCTGGGGTGATCCACTGTGCGTGGTTTCCAATGAAGGCGTTGTGTTTATGCCAGACTTGGATATCATCGGCCGGAAACTTTTCCAGTTCCTTCATTATGTTTCGACCATGCTCAAATGGAACCGGCTCTTTTGTTAAATGAATGATTCCTGCAATTGCGCTCATTTTTTCCTCCTGCCTTGCTTTAAGTGCCTATTTCTATGTATTCGCAAAAAGTCTTTATAAAGAATTAACATGTTCTTTATATAGAACATATGATAAAAATACCATCTCTTATAAAGGGTGTCAACATCTTCAAAAGAATTATTTTTCAAAATATTTTATTAAACAGGATTCCTAAAATCTCGACAAAAAAATCCCACGCTAGCTGCGTAGGATTTTTTAATTAACTTCGATTATAGCCGAGCACTCACAGGGCGAACTGGCACTTCTTTTTCACCGCTAACCGCATGCTTCTTTGACCAGTAAGTCGCCAGGATTGGTCCGGAAATGTTGTGCCATGCAGCAGCAAGGACGCTTGGGAGGGCTGCAAGCGGACCGAAGTGTGCAGTCGCAAGGGCAACGCCTAATCCGGAGTTCTGCATGCCCACTTCAATCGAAATTGCTCTTCTGTTCACTTCATCAAGCCCAGCCATTTTTGCTGCAAAGTAGCCTAGCAAAAGACCCATTCCGTTGTGAAGCATCACTGCTGTGAAAATAAGGAATCCCGACGTGGCAATGGTGGCTGCATTGCCTGAAACGACGGCACTGACAATCGTAATGATCGCTGCAACCGAAATAAGCGGTAAAACGGTTAGGCTTTTTTCAACGGCCACAGGGAAAAACTTCTTAATAACTAAACCCAAAACGATTGGAAGAATGATGACTTGGATAATTGACTTAAACATGGCAACAGCATCAACAGGCATCCATTGGCCAGCGAGCAAAAGCAGAATCAGGGGTGTCATGATTGGTGCCAATAGTGTTGAAATAGAAGTCATGGCAATTGACAAGGGAACATTTCCTTTTGCCAGATACACCATAACGTTAGAGGCTGTTCCGCCTGGTACAGAGCCGAGCAAAACCAGTCCTGCTGCTAATTCGGCTGGCAGATTCATCAGTTTTGCAAGGAGGAAAGCGACAGATGGCATGATGATAAATTGTGCGAGTACTCCTATTAAAACTGGTAGAGGTTTAGTCACGACAATTTTAAAATCAACTGCCTTCAACGTAAGCCCCATACCAAACATGACAACGCCGAGCAAAATCGTAATATATCCTCCCAATCCTAAAAATGGCTCTGGCACGAGGAAGGCAATGACAGATGTTAAGATCACCCATACTGCAAAATACTTTCCGGCTATGGTACTGACTGCTTCTACAATTTTCATTTCATCACTCTCTTTCTTTTGGCTTTAGAATTTTATTTGGATTTAAGAGACTGTGTGGATCAAGTGCTTGTTTGATTTTTTCCATCACGAGAAGCGCGTCCCCATGTTCTTTTTGCTGATATTTTTGTTTGCCGATCCCGACTCCATGCTCTCCAGTGCATGTCCCGCCTCGTTCAAGAGCATACAGGACAATTTCTTCATTCAGCTGTTCAGCCCGATCAATCTCTTTTTGATCGTTCATATTAATCATCAAAAGGACGTGATAGTTTCCATCACCTACATGGCCGACGATTCCACCGGTAAGGCCAAGGGAATCAACCACTTCTCTTGCGTGACGAATGGCATCAGACAGCTCTGAAATTGGAAGGCAGACATCTGTCACCATCATTTTTTTACCAGGATAGCCGTGAATATAGGCATAGGCAAGATTGTGCCTGGCTTCCCATAAACGGTTCCTCGCTGCATTATCTGTTTCAAATTCAATATCTAGGCAATGATGGTCTGCAACAATTTCTTTTGTGAACTCTACATCCTGCTTCAGGCCTGCTTCATTCCCATGAAACTCTAAAAATAGAGTAGGGCCTTCTTTATAGTTTGTGTCACTAAAATGGTTGACCTGTTTCATTGAAGGTTCATCGACGAGCTCCACCCTGGCAATTGGAATACCTGCCTGCAGAATGGAGACAACAGCCTCAACCGCATCATCCAATGCCGGAAAGGACGCTCTTGCTGCCATTACGTGCTCTGGAATTCCGTAAACTTTTAACGTCAATTCGGTAAAGCATCCTAGCGTCCCCTCCGAACCAACGAATAAACCATTAAGATGGTATCCGGATGATGATTTTGCGGCCAAATTGCCAGTATGTATGATTGAAGCATCTGCAAGAACCACTTCAAGATCACGAACCTGGTCACGCATGACTCCATATTTTACTGATGTCGTTCCACTGGCATTTGTTGCCGCCATCCCTCCCAGAGTTGCATCTGCTCCAGGGTCCACCGAGAAAAATAAACCATACTTTTTCAGTTCTTTATTCAGTTGCGAACGGGTTACGCCAGGCTGGACTTTTACGAGAAAATCATTTTCCCGTACCTCAAGAATTTTATTCATGAGTGAAAAATCGATTGTAATCCCGTGATCGTACGGTATGACATGCCCCTCGAGGCTTGATCCTAACCCAAAAGGAACAACTGGTACTTTGTTCATGTTTGCGATTTTAACAATTTCACTTACTTGCTGTGCTGTCTCAGGAAAAACAACAATGTCGGGAAGGCTAACCGCATGGTACGATTCATCCCTGCCATGCAATTCTCTTACTGTCTGATTTTCTGTAACCTGACTTTCAGAAAGAACCTCCCTTAATGCGTTGACCAGATCTACACTAGCTACTTCCATTGAATTCTCCTTCTTTCTGCAATCCATCTGTTTGTCACATGATTTAATTGAAAGATTTGGTTGTACCTCTTTTGAAATTGGTCCAACCAATTATCGTAATTATACTAAATTATCAGAACTATTCAATAATTTATNNGATTTTAAGTCTGTTACATTTAGGACAGAGTGAAAGGTCGTTTATTAGGAGTAATTTTATGGGAAATCAGGAGAAAAAAAAGACATATCAAGTGATTGTGGATAAGATTACGGAATTTTTCTTCGCGGGAAATTTGAAGCCGGGTGAAAAATTGCCATCCGAACGGGAATTGGCAGGGCAATTTAAAGTCAGCCGGACGTCGATCAGGGAAGCACTCAGGACGATGGAGCTGAATGGTCTCATTGAAATTCGGCAAGGCGGCGGAAGCTATATTAAAGCTTCTGAGAACTTCCAATCGCAAAAAGAGGAAATCACGGCAGCCATCATTAAGGCAGAAACCCATCTTGTCTATGAAATGCTTGAACTCAGGCGCGCTATCGAAGTAGAATCCGCTTTCCTGGCTGCAAAAAGGGCCACATCACAAGACTTGGAAAAGCTTCGATCAGCCCTTGAAAAAATGGCTCTATCTGCACAAAACACCGAGTTAGGACTAACGGCAGACGTTGACTTTCACATTGCGATCGTCGAGGCCACCCATAATTCCATATTCATCGATTTGATCCAAACCCTTAGCGAACATATGAAAGATACAATCAGGGCCACCAGGAGACATCGCTTTACAGATCCCGAACGCCACGAAGATACGATGGAGGAACATAAGGAAATTTATTTGGCCATAGCCTCCGGAAATGCAGACAGAGCAAAGGAATTGATGGAAGAGCATATTGCGAGGATAAAAGAAGAATTGACAGAATCGATTGTTTCTAATATTGGGAAGTGAAGGTTTGGTTTTCACAGTTTTATTTTATGGAGCAGCTCTTGGTTACTTTAACAGTGGTTCGAAGAGCATGATTCAAGCTTTATTTCATGGGAGAGGACACAATCAGTTCATTGTTCCTTCTCCCGTTTTCATCTATTCCACCGCAAACAAAAAACCTCCAGTGCCACTGTCTCAGTCACAGTGGCATCAGGAGGTTTTGCCTATTATTTATAGATGACAATCGATCCTACAGACTTATCCTTTGCCTGGCCATTAACACGAACCTTCAAGCCGTAGTTGCCAATGTCGCGGCCTGCGTCTGGCATAAATGTGTTAAGGAAGCTATTGCTGTCGTCGAATAGGGTTACTCTTTCTTGTGAGTCGTAGTTCAATGACATATAACCATAATCCAGATTCAGGCCAGAAGTTGGATTCAAGCCAAATGCAGCATCAGCAATGTGGTAACGAGTAGATGCTTTAGCTCCATCGCTCCATACCATCTGCGCTTCCGGATGGGAATCAACTACTCCAATGAAACCTTCTCCTGGATGTATTCCCGTCCAGTTATCAGTGAATGTTGGGTCAACATACCAAACTACTAATCCGCCGTCATAGCTCATCAGGGATTTACCGCGTTTGATATTTGCTAATCCGGTGTCAACTCCCTTATGATTACGCCATTCTAACAGATAGTAATGATCAGAGTACTTGTTTCCATCTGATTTTGTAAATCCATTTAAGGCAAATGGTGATGTTGCACCTTCTGCACCGTCATCCACAATCGTTTTGCCGTCGGCTACGACTTTAATGTTATCGGCGTAGAATCCTGCATTTGAAGAGCCCCAGTCAGTAGCATAACGTAAACGAAGTTGAACCTTTTTACCTGCATAAGCGGATAAATCAAACGATTGTGATTTCCAGCCATCCGAATTACCTGTGAATCCTGGCATTGAATTTAGAATCGTTGGATACCCTTCCGGAACAACGTCTGAACGTGTATTAGCGTTTCCTATAGACTTCCATGTAGCGCCATTGTCTTCTGATACCTGAACAAAGGCAAAATCCCATTGTTCTTCGATATCATACCAGGCATCAAATGTTAACGTTGCAGAATTTTTACCTGTTAGGTCAACCGTTGTGACCATATTGGTATCCATTTCATCCTGCTGGCCTCCCCAATATTCGTAGCTTCCAGCAGCAGGAGTGTTAATTTGAGTCGCTTTTTGCGGAAGGTTTATCTTCGCAGCAATCGCATTTTTCCCATTAGGAGAGTTCGCTTGGTCAAGCAATACTTGTGTACCCTTTGAAGATACATCTTTCCAATCAATTTCAACTGTATCATTCGTCCAGTTGCCGCCTAAAGAGGATTGGAAATAAGATTTTGCCAGTGGAGAGAACCCTGTTGGCTCTGTTCCAGGAATCTTACCCGCCCAGGATCCGCTTGCCATGATGGACCAGTAAGCTACCGCTTCTCCAGTTCCTGTATACTGAGTATCATACTCATCCGGGTAGCCTAGGTCGTGGCCATATTCATGGGCAAACACTCCGGTAGCTCCGTCTTCAGGCATCATTGTGTAGTCATAGAACCCTGGCTTTCCTACTCCTAGGCCGTCTAAATCAACAAATTTTGCTGATCTATGAGACCAGATTGCATTGTTACCAAGTGATCCACCTCCGGCTTCCTGACCAACTCCAGAGTGGATAATCATAAGGTGATCAACAAGTCCATCTGGCTCTTGCAGCTTTCCGTCTCCATCCAAATCATGAGGATCTTCTAAGTCATAATCGTCTACAGGGACTCCTGCAGCCAATGCAGCTTTATAGGCGTCAATTACTAACTGCTTTGAACCTCCATTAACCATATTATCATGTCCGCCTGTTGGCCTATCAGCACCATAAAATGCTGCCGTTCCTGGGACCTTCAGCCAGCCATACGCTTTTCCGTCAACTGAATAAGTTCCGCCGGATTGCTGTTCATAAAATTGCTTCATAGAAACGAGGTCCTCACCATTCGGTCCCTCGACCCCATTTTCACCAAAAATCATATCTTCATAGTGTGAAAGAGGATAGTCCTTATAGTAATTGTCCGTCTCCTCCGGTTTAATGTTATTATGTGCAAAATCTGCATACTCAACAGCCAGCACTAATACTTTGTCTTCTCTTTTTTCTCCATTGTAAGCGGTTTCACTAACTGGATCAGGGTTCCCCTTCAAATGGCCTTTCTTTTCCCCTTTGCCATTCAGTAAACCGTTGTTAAAGTCTTTAAATTTCTTTTGTTTTTCAGCCTGGGAAGCTTTCACTTTTGCTGCAAGAGGATCTGACTCTTTGCTATCTGTCGTTTTTCCTTTTAAGGCTAAATAGTTTTTAAGGAATTTTTGCTTTTCAGCCTCTGATGCATCTTTTGATAGAAGCCCTTGCTTAATAAATGATTCAATCAACTTTTCATCATTGATAATTGCTAAATCCAGTGAAGTTTGAGAGTGACTTTTTTGGGCTTCCGCCTTATGTAAAACATCAATCTCCTTTGGTACATAAGCACTAGGAAAACCAGCAAATAATGTACCAGCAAGTACTACAGATGATAGACTAGTTTTTAATACTTTCTTCAATTTATCCACTCCCTGATTCTCTTAATTACGGCCGTAATTACATACTATTCGGAAAATAATAGTGGGACAAGGAGATTCGTTTTTCATTTACCGACAGACTAAATCAGTTTATGGGGAATTTAGCAGACGGATTTTTCACAGTATATGATAAAACTATCTTATTCTATCAGTTTCAGCAAAATTCATGTGAGATACTGAGAATAACTTTACTAACCTGTCGAAAATAAAATAAGCAGAATCATAATAATGATCCTGCTAATAGTAAAACTAATAATTATTATGAAAGTCCTATTTTTTCTAAGTTTGTAACTTGAACGAGATCAGTAAAATAGTCTACCGTTTTCATATGTTGTTTAAACATATATGGTGTCTCCCAAGTATGCTCGATATACACTTCCATCACTTTCTGAGCCCGCTCATCCCCACATGCCGCATATTCAAGTGCAGCAACGCTTTCGAAAATTTTCACCATCAGCTCAGCCACCCTTTTGGAATGGAAAGTCTTAAGGTCAGGTGTGGCCTGTTGAAGTGCAGTTAATAGCTTTTCCAGCTGCTCCATTCCTTTGCGGACTTGATTCGCAAATTCACCTTGTATGTTCGATAATCGAGTTTTCATTTCCTGTAAAAAAAGCTCGCCCGCATTGAATTTCTCTAATAATCGCAGAACTTCCAGTCCAAGAATGTTTGCGGTCCCTTCCCAAACTGTCAGAACCTGGGCGTCCCTCAATAAGCGAGGAGTGACAAAGTCTTCGATATAACCATTCCCGCCATGCATTTCAATTGCTTCATGCGCAAAATGGACGGCCTGCTCTGCGGTCTCTTTTTTTAGAAGAGCGATGTACAGCCTGTTGAGGACGACGTCTTTTTCAGTAACTCCCGCTTCGTTTCTCATCACTTTTTCAAAAAGCGGCAGATATTTAAACACGGTTCGGGTTTCGACTTCAAGTTTCACAGCCATTTTTACCAGCGAGTCTTTAATCATCGGAAAGTCTGCCAGCTTCTTGCCAAATGCCTCTCTCTTAAAAGCATACTGACTTGCTTCACTGTAGGCGCGCCTCATGATTCCGAGTGATGCGACTGTGTTGCAAACCCTTGATAGGTTCAGAGCTTCCATCATGTAATAAAAGCCTTTGGATGGATCGCCGACCACATAGGCTTGCGCACCATCAAATTCAACTTCAGCAGAAGGGACTGCCTTTACACCAAGCTTATCCTTGAGCCTGCGAATTTTGATGCCATTCAGCGAGCCATCTTCATTGCGCCATGGGACTGCGAACAGCGTCAATCCTTTTGTGCCGGCTGGGGCTCCTTCTTTTCTTGCTAAAACCATCGCGACTCCGCACATGCCGGCATTTGATGCAAAATATTTTTCACCGTAAAGCTTGTAGCCTTCCTTTGTCTGGACTGCCTTCACGAGGTTGGCTCCGACATCAGATCCTCCCTGACGCTCAGTCAGGAAGGTAGCACCTTCAAATAATTTTGTCTCTCCAGTTGACAACACGTGAGGCAGGAACTTTTCTTTGAGTTCTGGAGAGGCATATTCGTCAAGCAAGTAAGCTGTGGCCATCGTCAGTGTCACCGGGCAGTAAAAGCCTGGCTCAGTCTGGGAAAGCAGATAACCTTGGGCGTAGGAATAGATGTAGTTTCCTTTTCTGCCCAGCTCGGGAATCTCCTTGTGAACATAGCCCACAATCCCGGTGTTGTAGGATTCCTCCACGGTCCGGCGGTAGCCCTCATTCACCCATACCTCAGAAATGTCTTCGCCATAAGCATCAAATTTAATCAGCTTTGGCTGGCCTTCACGATCGGTGAATCTGGCGCGCTGGTCAATTTCATTGGCACACTTCTCACCGAACGCCTCGAGTTCCCGGTCCGCATACTTAAAAAAGTCCTCATCCAACAACTCCTTCAGCAAAGCGCGAAATTGCGGTTCGTCTTGATAAAAGTCCATCTACTTAACCTCCCTTTGTATTCCTTCCAGTTTTCCATTGAAATCCGACAGCAGTCTTTCAATCTCCTCTTTGATTTCCACCAATTCAGCTATTTTTTCGTTTACTTCTGCCAGCTTCTCATTGCCATATTCAATCGTACGATGCAACTGCTTCTCACCTGTTCGATCCTCGTCAAAGAGAAGAACCATCTCCTTGATTTCATCAAGCGAAAAACCAAAGCGCTTCCCTCGCAGCACGAGCTTTAATTGGGTGTATTCCTTGCCAGTGTATAAGCGGCGGCCTCCCTCAGAACGGTGGGGTTTCATCAGACCAAGCTCCTCATAATAACGAATCGTTCTCGTCGTCACCCCAAACTCCTCGGCCAAATCAGATATCGTATACATGATGTGTAAACCTCTTTTTAACAGAATAGTCAGTAAATTGATTATATCATTGACGTTAACGTAAAGAGCAACAAGAAATGAGTATAGTAAGAAAAGAGAATATCCCCTTTAACACAGTAAAGCGGTGGGGGTCTGACCCCCACCGCTTTACTGTGTTAAAGTTCTCTCTATTTTATTAGGTAATCGACTAGTTTTGCTTTTGGCTTGCCAAAGATTTCTTCTTCTAGGCGGCGGCCTGTTGGTGTGGCTGCTAGTCCGCCTTCTGCTGTTTCGCGGAGTGCAGATGGCATTGTTTGGCCGATGGCGTACATGGCTCCGATGACTTCGTCGCATGGGATTCTGCTTGTTACGCCAGCTAGTGCCATGTCGGCAGCTGTGATGGCGTTGGATGCGCCCATCGCGTTCCGCTTCACGCATGGAACTTCTACTAATCCGGCAACTGGGTCACAGACTAAACCAAGCATATTTTTCAATGTAATCGCAAAGGCTTCAGATGATTGCTGCGGCGTGCCGCCGGCCATTTCAACGATCGCGGCTGCGGCCATTCCTGAAGCGGATCCTACTTCTGCCTGGCATCCGCCGGCTGCTCCGGAAATGGAAGCGTTGTTTGCGATAACAAAACCGAACGCTGCCGTCGTGAACAAGAATTCGATCATTTCCATACGAGTTGGGTTCAGTTTTTCCTTCACAGCAAACAATGTTCCAGGTACAACTCCAGCAGAGCCTGCCGTTGGTGTTGCACAAATGATTCCCATTGCCGCGTTCACTTCATTAGTTGCGACTGCCTTGCTGACGGCATCCAATAATAGATTGCCAGCCAGCGATTTGCCGCTATCAATATACTTTTGCAGCAATACAGCGTCTCCGCCAGTCAGCCCTGAATGAGACTTGACTCCATTTAAGCCTCGTTCAACCGCTCGTTCCATGACAGACAGATTGTTGTCCATCTGGGCAATAATGTCCTCGCGCGACCGGCCAGAAACTTCTATCTCCTGCCGAATCATAATTTCGGCGATTTTCACTTGATTCTTTTCTGCTAATTCAACAAGCTCGGCTACATTCCGAAACATGGCTTGTCCTCCTGAATTTTACTTTTAACATTTTGAGAATAGTGCCCCGCTGCATGGATAAATCACATAGTGATATCAAGATATTTATCTCTCACCACTATTGCATTGCAGCACGATTAGCACTATTTCAATTTTGTTGTAATTTATCTTTGTCCTACATAGCAATCTGCCATACAGCAGACTGCCATTCAATAACTTTTTTAATCCACCAACCGAATAACCTGCGTAACTCCCTGCAAGAAGTTCAATTCCGCAAACACGCCGTCATCGATTTTATGGTCCATTTCGATCACCATGACCGCCTCGTCTCCTCGTTCTTTCCTGGAGACCTCCATATGTCCGATATTGATTTCATATTTTGACAGTACGCTCGTTACAGCGGAAATCAGTCCGAAACGGTCCTGATGAACAACCAGGATGGCTGGATGTGCTCCGGAAAGCTTCAGCTTGAACGAATTGATTTCTGTGATCTCAATCGTTCCGCCGCCAATTGAAATGCCGACGATTTCTAGCTCTTTTCCTTCGCCATCAAATAGGTTTATTTTTACCGTGTTCGGATGTTCTGTCACGGCATCTTCTGTGATAAATTCGACTTCCAATCCCACTTGTCTTGCTATTTCCAAAGCTTCAGGAATGCGCTCGTCAAATGTATCAAAATCCATGATTCCGGCTACTAGTGCCAAGTCTGTTCCATGGCCTTTATATGTTTTTGCAAATGAGCCGTACAAGGAAATGACGGCCTTCGCCGGCTGTTTTTCGAATAATGTCCGCGCCACTCGCCCGATTCTGGCAGCGCCTGCTGTATGTGAACTAGACGGCCCGATCATCACCGGACCTATAATATCAAATGCAGAGCGATATTTCATGTTGCACTACTCCTTCTACTCTATTAAAACTGGAACTTTATATAGCCCAGTTACCATGTAAGCGATTACATATAAAACCATTTTTAAAGATTGATAACCATAGTTATCTTACCACAATTCCAATAGAGTTTAATCAATAATTTTTATCCAATTAAAAACCATCCTCACAATCGAGAATGGTTAAATCATACTTACCTTATTCCTGCCGCTATTTTTTGATAAATACAAGCCTTCATCCGCACGGTTCAGCAGCGAGTCTATGTTATCACCAGGCTGAAAATCAGTGACCCCAAAGCTCGCGGTCAATTTTCCAGCTTCTTTAAAATGGTGGCTTTCAACTAATTTACGGAAATGCTCTGCTTTTTCCAAAGCCTGTTTCCCGTTACTATTCGTGATCAGAATAAATTCCTCACCGCCCCAGCGGCCAAAAAGATCACCTTCTGATAGTTTGCCAGTAACGATTGCGGAAAGTTCCTTTAAAACGCAATCGCCAATTTTATGGCCAAAGATGTCATTCACTTTTTTAAAATGGTCGATATCAAAGAAGATGATCGAGAATGAATTCTCATTTTCTTCTGCGTTCTCAAGCTTCTCTTCAAGCCAGACATCAATCTGGTGCCTGTTGGCCACTCTCGTCAACGAATCGATAAATGCATGCTTCTTAAAGAAATCACGCTCTGAAAAAGCGCGGAACACATTCTGAGTATAATAGAGTACTAGGATATATACGATATTCGCCGCATGAAATTGCGTCAGCGAATCGATTGCCTCCGGTGAAAGCTTGCTGCCATACACAAGGCCGATCGCCATCGTGGTCATGAAGATGAAAATCGAAAAGTAAAATCCCTTTTGCGTACCAAGTATCAAAAAGAAAAACATGATGATCAGCGGCATCCACACAATGAAGTCACCGAGGGATCCACCAGTTTTCGACATATCATTATGGACTACTTCAAACAAGGTAAGGACATGGTACAAGCTGACTAACAGCACATTTAAATATTCGGTAAAACGAACCCCTCTATTCATCCACGCCATGATCCAGCTGGCGGAGAATGAGACAATCAGAGTAGAATTGACGATAGTGTCAAAAAGGCTTTCATTATTCAAAAAGCTATTGATGATCAGAGCAAGCGTAATAACCGGCAGTACCCAAAGGTAAACGCCTCTTTTCAGCTCTTCAATCGTCTCGAATTTCTTGTACATCCTACTCATCTCCCAAACTAACTCAGTGGTTAGCAGTCCTGCTTTTATTGCTCGAGCCATTCATATCTCCCAAAATACAAATGTACTTTCCCTAATTCCATTTTACTAGAAATACCTATTTTAGTATATTTTCAAATGCAAAAAAAGAAGCAAAAGTCCCGGTTGACTCTTGCTTCCGCCATAATTTTATTCTTCCCAATTCCAATAAGTCATTTTTCCAAGGTCTGCCCCCTGGATTTGTTCCAAATCCCTCAATTTCAGCAGCTCTTTCACAGGACCTGTCACGACAGCACCGTACACTTGAAATCCATTTTTCATCAGATAGTTATAGCGTTCTTCTAAATGATCCAGGCCGAGAAAGTTTTCCCGATAGCTTCCAGATTCATTTTCGAGAAGCTCGTTCATCTGCTTTAGCATTAGCTTTTTGTTTTCATTAAGATGGTCTGGTTCGAAGCTGAGCTTCGTTTGAGAATTGAAATCATTGTTCGTTTCTCTCCCGCCAGTAAAACCAAAATTGTAAAATAATGAAATGGAATCTCCTCCACCGCCCCAGCTTGTTTCAAACTCCTTCAACTCGCCAGCATAAAGCGGCATCCATAGCACATCGACATCGTATGGTTTCAAAATCTCGTAAAGCTCCTCAGGCTTCATGAACATTTTCGTTGAAAAGCTGAGTTCCGCTACCGTCCCTTCATCCACTTTTTCAAGTCTGTTCCATACACCGGGAACTTCGTTTTCTTCAAGACTTTTCCCTGTCCTTGGATCCTCTGGTAAATAGAAATTGTATTCTTTCTCGGTTTTCGGTTCCGCAAATTCGATATTTCTTTTAGAAAAAGTGTTAAGCAATGACTTTGCCTGCTTCATATCACCGGCACGAACGGTTTCTTTCCCTACCCTTTTGTAAATAGGGTATGAAATTTTCTGCGTCAGGAATGGTGTAATTTCAATCGAATCAAAGCTGCCAAACTCCTCTTCCATGTTCGGCTGGGTCCAATCCATCGCCACCTTGCTGTAAAAAGCATGCTTTTCCCCGAACCGCGTTCCATCATAAATAAGAGTTACCACCAGCATATACAGCCAAAAGAAAAACAGCGCTGCTGCAATGACCTTAATCACCCTCACCGTTAAAGTAAATCGGTATTTAAAAAGGATTTTCTTCTCTAGATCCTTATTCCACTCCATGTCCATCCACCTTCCAACCTTGTTTTTCGGCAATATCCCCCAGCCGTTTTCTCGCCCGATGAAGCGTCACTTTCACTTGATTTTCAGAAAGATCCAATGCTTCCTGTATCTCCTGATAGCTGAACTGCTCGACTTCGCGCAAATACAAAATTGCGCGATACTGCTCGGGCAAATATGTTAAAAGCTGCTGCAAATCTTGTGAAGTTTCCGCTTCGACCGCTGTATCCTCAGGCAGACCATATGGACTCACCATTTCGTCGCCTGAAAATAAATAATCCGCAAATGGCACCCATTTTCTCCGCTTACGCCGCCGCCACTCATCGAGATAGGCATTGCGCGCCACCTTGAACAGCCATGCCCTAACATCCTCCTGGTTGTAAAATGATAATGACACCGTAGCACGCACAAACGTTTCCTGCGTCAAATCTTCCGCAAGCTGATGTGACCCCGAAAGCTTTAATAAAAAATAATAAAGGGGCTTTGTGTACCTTCTATATAATTTATCTAGTTCATTGCTTCTGCTAAAGTCCATCCTATTGCCCCTTTAAAGTTGCCACATTATACTTGAACGGTGCGAACGTTCACTTGCCACTGTTCAATTTTGATCGTTAGCACAGTCTTTTATTTAATTCTCATAACTAAAACGCTCATCCACTTTAAATGTTACACCTAATTTGAAATCTTTTGGCAGAAATGTAAAAAACACCATTCACAATGGAACGGTGTCAGCTAACTGGTCAAGCATATTCGTTATTTCTATTTTAGTAAGGTCCCGCCATTCTCCCATTTCCAAACCTTCCATTGTTACATTCATAATTCGAATGCGCTCAAGCCGTGTGACCCTGTATCCGCACTCCTTTGCCATCCGGCGGATCTGGCGATTGAGTCCCTGTGTGAGGATAATCTGAAACTCATAATCACTGATTCTCGAAACCTTGCAGTGCTTTGTCGTCGTGCCGAGAATCTTAATCCCTCCGGACATTCTCTTCATAAAATCGTCGGTAATCAGGTGATCGACTGTCACCACATACTCTTTCTCATGCCCAAACTCGGAACGCATCATTTTATTGACGATGGCTCCATCATTCGTCATTAAAATCAGCCCTTGCGAATCCTTATCCAGACGGCCGATGGGAAAGATCCTGCCAGGATAATTCATAAAGTCAATGATATTTCCGTCTACATAAGTGGCGGCCGTACACGTAATGCCCACCGGTTTATGGAGCGCGATATAAACGGCTTCTGCTTTTTCAGGAATGACAAGGCCATCGATCAATACAACATCATCAGGATCAATCATCGTCCCCGGCTCGCACACCTCACCATTCACGGTTATTCTTTTTTCTTTAATCAGGCGATTGGTTGCCCTTCGAGAGCAATAACCTGTTTCGCTTATATATTTATTGATTCTCAAATGATGCTCCAATCTTGAGGTAATTTTTGTTTCTTATTTTTTCAGTTTACCGCATCATCTATTTCAGCGCTCAAAATTCTGTTTCCAATCGGCGTCAACTCAGCTGTTCAGGCTATTTCCTTCCGTTTTTAATTTTTTCACTTTAAAGAGAATCTGAAGGATGACAACCGCGCCTACAGCTGTGACCCCTGTGAATACTCCTTTTGTAAAATCAGAAATGCCTGATTCCGGGTTCAAGAAATACAGGAGGAGCATCGCAACCAATCCAATATAAGCAATTGAAAGGTTCCTTAATAATCCTGTGTATTTTTGGATTCTCGATTCTGCATCAGAATAAATATCAGGAACTGCCCCGTTTTCAGCAGCTGTTCTGAAATATTGCCAGCCGCCAAATTGTGTGACATGCTCCCAGCCTGAATCCTCAAAAATCTCTTTATATTCTGCAAGGTCAGCGTTTTTTGTCGCCTTGTAATCGATTTTGTATACATAGTTTGCTGACTCTGTTTTTTCAAAAGTATATAATCCCTTGTAATCCTTCAGATTCCAGCCTTCACTTGCCATCTTTGTCAGCCACTCTTCTTCCTTATTGTCCTGTCCTGGAAAAAACATCTTAAAAACTTTCTTTGTTTCGGCCATTTAAATCTCCCCCAACTCTTTCACTTGTTTTTCAGTCGCCGCGACAAGGTGTGTTAACCTTTGCAGCTCCAGCTTCACGACTTGTCTGCCCAGATTCGTAAGCACATAGGATTTCCGGCGCTCCTCATCCAACTCTTCCGTTTTCTCAATGACTCCCTGCTTCTCAAGCTTGCTTAAGGCGCCATATAGTGTACCGGGTCCCAGCTTCACTTCTCCTTTGCTCATCTCCTCAACATTTTGCATGATTCCATATCCATGCAAAGGTGTGATCAGCGAGACTAATATAAAGTAAGTTGTATGTGTAAGCGGCAGGAATTTCTCGGGTGCGCTGTTTTTCATTGTTTGTTCCTCCAGTTCAGTATATCGACTCACGTTATTACGCTTACCGATATATCGTATAACGATATAATAAAATAGACCTACATTCGAAGTCAACAATTTTTAAAAGGATATCCAAAACAAGATATTTTATCAGACCCTTGGCTTTCCTTTTTCAAAATATGGTACATTATATAGGTACATACGGAAGGGAGTTTTTTAAATGACAAACCATGAAGAACAAAATAACACTTTACCGCCAAAAACTTGTGAAATCGAGCGTCTGGTAACAATGGAAGATGACATTAATAAAGTATTGGAAGGCAAAAAGACGGCAACTCGCCGAAACGGAAGATACGCTGATGTTGGCGAAATCATGGAGCTGAAAGGCAAGAAGTTCGTAGTGGACAATGTATATTCACAGTCTCTTGGAGAATTGACGGATGAAGATGCGCGCCGTGAAGGCTTTGAAACAGTTGAAGACTACAAGCAGTCCATTTTAGCGTACCACCCAGGAATGCCTTGGCTTCCGCAAATGAGAGTCTGGGTACACGAGTTCAGCCCTGTTAACGAATAATAGGCATTTGTAATGGATTTACTATACCGAGTCATCATTTTTTTGCACGTATCCAGCGTGATCGCCTCAATTGGCCCTTTCTTCATTCTCATGCCAATTGTAAAAAAACTGCCCTCCGCTGAGGGAAAAGAATTGGGCGCCCACCTAGCTACATTGAAGTCGGTCGTCCGTCTTTCCATGCACTCAGGCCATGTGCTTGTGGGAACTGGAGTCCTGCTTGTCGTCCTTGGCCCATGGACTTGGAAAACACCGTGGATTGTGATGACGTTAGTTCTGCTCTTCTCATCCCTTTTCTTTCTGGCAAGGGCATTCTCGCCCACCCTTCGGAAATTCACCGAAGAAGGCGCGAACAAGTTAGAACTTTCGGCAAAACTGAAGCGGACAATATGGACCTACATCATCCTGCTGATGTCGATGCTGTGGTTTATGGTTGTGAAGCCATATTTGTGGTAAGAGTCCGGGTATTGAGCCCGGGCTTTTTTACTTGCTGTTAACAATTCTAGATGGGGGCTGGCATCTACTTTACTACGAACCTCCGAATCATCTATACAGTCCACTCAAAATATGATCTGCTAAACTCCAAAACTGGAAATTTCCAATCAAAATTTCCTATTCGCCAGATTCATAGTCATTTTCGCCAGAAAAATCACGTTTTCGCCAGATTACCACTTACTTTCGCCAGAAAAATTACGTTTTCGCCAAATTCATATACATTTTCGCCAAATTAATTAATGGGTCGTAATTTTAATGGCACAAATATAAAAAAAGAACCCTCATCATGAAGGTTCCTCCTAAAATCTGAATTAATCAGCCGCTTTTATAACAGATTCCGTATCCGAAATCACCGCAAACTCTTCATTCAGGTTCGCCATCGTCATGGCATGGATCAATTCTGCAGCAAAAACTTCGCCATTGAGCCCAACCCGATCAAACGTTGCTGTCGCATCGGAAACGAGGATTGGGTTGAAGCCATAGTTGCCGGCCATTCGTGTTGTCGTTTCTACACAGTGATTCGTCGTAAGTCCTGTTATGACAACATGCTCACTCTTAAGATCAACCAGAATTTGATGCAAATCAGTCCCGATGAACGCGCTATTGACGGATTTAGTGATCACAATATCATCTCCAAGCGGCCGGATAAAGTCCATGAACTCCACCCCTTCTTTTTCATTATAAAAGAAGGAATCCTTACTCTCCGATCTATGCTGGACGAAAATGACCGGTCGCTCCATCTCCCGCCAATGCACTATCAATTTTTCAATATTCTCTTCCGCTTGAGGATTGTTCCTGTTCCCCCAAGCCGGGTCAAAAAATGCTTTTTGCACATCAATAACAATCAGTGGATCATTCTTCGTGAAATTCATATCCATCATCCCTTCAAATGTTCATAAGGTAATTTTATTTAAATGAGGATATAATTTACATAAAGTTTCTTCGTTAATTACATACAATTTCTTTAAAATTTACTTTATTTCAGATATTTTTCCTTAAAAACTTATTTCTGTCTGCCAGCTTCTGAAACTGAGAGCTTATAATCGTAAGGATGATGATATACGGAATAATGAATAGGCCGTAACCTGTGCCGTAGTCCTGGATATCTTCTGTAAAATAAAGATTCACACCCCACAAAATATAGAGCACATAACCTGAGAGCGTAATCCAGAACGCAATCCATTTTTTCTTTAAAGCGGGCAGCAGTACTGGACTCAGAACGATGGCTCCCAGCACGAGATTTGTAATCACGTGATCCATTTCTTTTTCCCCTTATGGAATATTTTTCTTATAATAGACTAATATACAGACGAAAAAATAGATAGGAAGTTTCAAAAAATTTTAACGAGGTGGCAGTATGGACCAGGTAGATCAAAACATTCTTCATATTCTTCAGGAAAACGGCCGGATTTCGATGACTGAGCTTGGAAAGCGCGTAGGGTTGTCGGTTCCAGCGGTGAAGGAGCGTGTTAAAAGATTGGAGGAAAACGGGACGATTCTGGGATACCGGGCTGTCCTCAATCCTAAAAAAGTGAACAAGAGTGTTCTGGCTTTTATCCTGTTCGACTCTAAGCGCTGCAAGGAATTTCGCGAGTTTTGCATACTGCATCCGATGGTCGTGGAATGTCACCGTCTGGCAGGGCAATATAGCTATCTAGTTAAAATTCTCGCAGAGTCAGTGGAACATCTCGAGGAGTTCATTGATGAATCGATGGCCTATGGGCATCCATCGACCTTGATTAATCTTTCTTCTCCAGTTGAATTCAAAACTATTACATGAACAAGGCTGCCCTCCATGAAGAAGGGCAGCCCTTTTAATCTATTTAACTACTTCAATCTTTTCTTCACTGTTGGCAGGCACTGTTATTTCAACTTCCATATACTGCACTGCACCATCGGTATAATTTTGCTTAACCGAACCGGCAGACGCACGGTAGCTTCCTGCAGCCATATAAAATGGCACTGTTACGGTAATCGGCTTGTCCAGCCTGTTTGTTACAGCAGCTTCCTGACTGGTGGCTGTTCCATCATTCGCTGCACTGTAATTCGCATCAAATGACATGACCCCGCTTTTCGTATCCCCATTATGATAGACGGGGATCGAATGTCCAAGATCATCGTATTTGTAAGAGGTAATCTCGCCGTTCTTCATTTTAAATGGCCTGAATCCTACCCACGGCTTGCCTGTCAGCTCGACCGCCGTTGTTGTCGTGTACAGGATCCCATCTTTTTCAGTGACATCATCTGTATGAGTGTGACCGTGAAGGCTAAGGTTCACGTTAAACTGTTTCATGACATCGACTAGTTCCTGCGCATTCTCCCCATGCCATTGCTGGTCATATTTAATGCCAAGCTTTTCACCAAGCACTAACGTCGATAATGACTGCGGATTATGCTGCGCATCGTATTGCTTCCAGTAGCTTTGCACTTCAGGATCGCTTTGCGGCCAGATATCGCGGTCGCGCCATAAAGGATTATGATGGGAGAATAACCCTTTGATCTGCCCAGGCTGTGCTGATTCAGCATTTGCAGCCAGATCTTCTTTTACCCAGTTCAGCTGTTCATCCCTGATCTGCCCGCCCCATGTCGGCACGGACACAGTCCCATTGCCTGAGCGGTCAAACTTGTGCCAGTCGAATGAATTGTAGCCAATATAGTGGGCAAATGGTCCATAATCAAATGAGAAATACTGCGGCCCAAAGTATTGTTCCCAGTATTTCGCTCCATCCGCAAGCGTGGCATCCTGTGCATAATAATCATGGTTGCCAGGAACGATGTACACAGGAACATTCAGCTTCTGCAGTACACGGTATGTCTCTTCATACTCATAAACATATTCCTGAGGGTTCATCTGCCCATACATCAAATCGCCAGTCACAACGACAAAGTCCGGATTTGCAAGGTTTACTTCCTTAATCGTTTTTTGCAGATAAAGCCAGCGCTTCTTCTCATCCGGATCCCACATTCCAGCTTCTTTAGCCAGTGCTGGGTCTGTACCAGAAACGTTATCTGGATCTCCCAGATTTCTCGGCGAACCAACGTGGGTATCGGTCAGATGTAAAAACGTGAAATCCTTTTTAAATGTTTCTACTACTTTAACAGAATGCGGCTGCTCATCTGTGATTCGCTTGCCATTCCCTGTAAAAGAAACCTCCAGATCATATAATTTTTCCGGCACGCTGTCCGGGATTTGGACGGTTACATTATAGATAGATGAGCTTTTTTTCCAATAAGAGTCTCCTGCCTCTGCCTTTTGGACTGGCAGGTCATATTCCTTCGTCAATGAAGAATGATTTGTTTGCTTCAATTTCACATTCCAGGCACCAGCCTCTGCGCCTTTGCTGTCCACCTTAACGGTCAGCGTTTTGCCCTTTTGTTTGATGGCTGGTGTCGCGAAAAGAGGATAAATGATTTCGTTCACTTTTGGATCAAGTGCGATGTTCGGCACCGCATCAAGATAATTCGTGCTGTTTCCAATGCCGCCATCCTGTGTTCCTGCAGCATTCAACAGGCTGCTATTTGCAACGGAAGCTAACGGCAAGATCGAAAAAAACATGGAACCTATCATAAGTTTCTTCAACATATTTTTCACTGTTTGCTAACCTCCTTTTCTGCCATTATCGTAGCATGGCATTGTAAAGGGGGTTTTAAGCTAACATGACAATACAGCAAAGGATATTACAAAATTCGACGAAATGAGCCCTGTCATTTTGAAAAATCAGCATATCAGGCTCTTTTTACAAACAACCTAAACCATGATGGGCACTACACTTTTTCTATTATTTCCATAAATAAAAACCGCTGCATCATACAGCGGCTTCCCTTAACAAAAATCTTTATTGTTATTCGTTAAGACCAACTCTTTGGTCTTATCATTAAAATCTACGGTTAGACTTTTTACTTCATATTCAATCGAAGGATCAACAGCTACCCTGATTCCATTCACCACCAAAAACTCATCATCTTCTTCCGGCTCATCCAGAGCCAGTCCAATCTTAGAGCTTCTTCAGCTGATTCCCGCAAAATATAACCGAATTCCTGATACGGCCATCTCATGCAAAGCTTGCTGTAAATAGTCTCTTGCTTTGTCGGTAATTCTCATTGCCTCTTCACCTTCTTTTTGGTGAAAAATTATTTGCCCGTCTCAGCGAATGTTTTGATACGGTCGCTGATCTGGTCGCGGACGCGCTGGAATACTGCCCACTTTTCTTCTTCTGTTCCCTCCGCTTTTGCCGGGTCATCGAATCCCCAGTGCTCGCGTTTCACATGTGGAGGTGTTACTGGGCAGTGCTCATCTGCATGGCCGCAAAGTGTTACCACAAGATCAGCGTTGTTCAGGATTTCAGGATCAATCACATCAGAAGTATGGCCTGTGATATCAATGCCAACCTCATTCATAGCCTTGATCGCATTAGGGTTTAAACCATGAGCTTCAAGCCCTGCACTTTTCACATCCCACTCATCACCCAAATATTTTTTTGCCCATCCTTCCGCCATTTGGCTTCTGCAAGAATTTCCAGTACATAAGAAATAGATTGTTTTTTTAGACATCGTTGATTCGCTCCCTTTTTATATAATTAACAACCAAATATATAGACCTACCAATGTGATAAACAAAGTAGGAATGGTTAAAATGATTCCTGTTTTAAAATAAGTACCCCACGAAATTTTGACGCCTTTTAATGAAAGGACATGCAGCCATAGCAGTGTTGCCAATGAACCAATCGGTGTGATTTTCGGTCCCAAATCAGATCCGATCACATTCGCATATATCAGCGCTTCACGGACAACACCAGTTGTGTTAGTATCCGCAATTGCCAGCGCATCAATCATGACGGTCGGCATATTGTTCATGATCGAAGACAGGATTGCCGCGATGAAGCCCATGCCAATTGTTGCGACAAATAAACCCTGGTCAGCTGCTGACTGTATGACATCAGCAAGCAATTTTGTCAGCCCAGCGTTGCGAAGTCCATACACGACTACATACATTCCAATTGAGAAGAACACAATCGCCCAAGGCGCTCCTTTTACAACCTTAGATGTGTGGACTGCAGGACTTCTTCTAGCCATAATTAAGAAGAAAATCGCAACCGCAACGGCTATGAATGAAACTGGGATATTGATGAATTCACTTGTAAAGTACCCTAGGAGCAAGATCCCGAGAACCAGCCATGATAAGCGGAACATCCTCAAATCCTTAATCGCATCTGCTGGCTTTTTTAAATCCGACATCTCATAATTTTTCGGGATGCTTTTACGGAAAAATAAATACAAAACAAGGATACTTGCTGCCAACGAGAATAGGTTCGGCACAATCATTCTTGAAGCATACTCGACAAACCCAATATTAAAGTAGTCAGCGGACACAATATTCACCAGGTTGCTGACAATCAGCGGCAGTGAAGTCGTATCGGCAATGAATCCACTCGCCATGATAAAAGGAAAAACCATTTTCTCTTCAAACTTCAGGTTCCGTACCATCGCCAGGACAATCGGCGTTAAAATTAACGCAGCGCCGTCATTGGCGAACAAAGCTGCAACCCCTGCACCTAGCAATGTGACATAAATGAACATCCTCACTCCGTTTCCTTTAGCTGCCCTTGCCATATGCAAGGCCGACCATTCGAAGAAACCAATCTCATCTAAAATAAGTGAAATAATAATGAGTGCAATAAACGTCAGTGTCGCATTCCAGACGATGCCGGTTACATCGACGACGTCATGTATAGAGACAACACCAAATAATAATGCTAAAAGCGCTCCACCTGTTGCCGACCAGCCAATCCCGAGCCCCTTAGGCTGCCAGATGACAAGTGTCAGCGTCACAAGAAAAATCAGTGAAGCAATAATGGCTAATGACAAATCAAAACACCTCCGTAATCCATTCAATCGACAAGATTTGTATCTTGAGACCTTTACTCACAAGAAATCCTCTTACCCTGCCGTTCAAGTTCTGTTAATTTTTCGTCCTGGCTTGGCAGTGCATTCAGAAGCAATTGAACAAACTCGAAATGCTCAAACTGCTGGTTCAACGAATAAAAAATCCACTGCCCTCTTCTGCTTTCTTTTACCAATCCAGCATCCTTCAGCTTTCTGATATGCTGGCTGATCGCCGGCTGGCTCGCGTCAAACATCGCAACAAACTCACATACACAACAATCATGATCAGCCAGGATCCTCATCATCGTTAACCGCGTCTTATCTCCAAGCAGCTTAAGGATTGAAGCAGCCTGATCCATATCAATACCCTGTTTACTCAATTCATCTACACCCCCATGAAGCATGGGGACGTATCTACTGCTTCCATGATTCTCGGAAGCAGTAGATACGTCCCTGTGATTCTCACATCATCATATAATGATTTGCTTATATGTTCAAGCATATAAAAGGAAGTTTACAAAGTTTTAATATTTCTTCTTATCATGCTGATATCTGATATGTAGTATGAGTTTTGGGTTAACCGTTTTTTTAAAAAATGGATATTCTAAATTTTGTAAAAAGTAGTGATTGTCGTGGATTTCGTAGCGATTATTTAATAAACTGTAGTGATAATGGGAGTTTCCGTAGCGATTATCCTGGTTATCGTAGCGATTTTTAATAAAAACGTAGTGATTTTATTTGATCAGTCCCACGACCTTACTATTTAACAAAAAATAAATCAAAAATTTTTGATTTAACAGTTGCAAAATGGTTTTGCAGGAAATATAATACAGTATATCAAGTAAATTTGATTAAGGAGAGCTGACAGTGGAACAATTTATTCCTTTAACAGACCTGACCAATAACACAAATGCCGCAAAGGAACCGCCGCTTCAGAGCACCTTTGAAAATTATGAAAAAAAATTCAAAGCCCTTGCCGATCAAAAACGCCTTCATATTCTAAACCTATTATGCCAGCAAGACTCCAGCTGTGTTTGCGACTTAAGTGAAATGATCGACATGCCTCAGTCAAAGCTTTCTTATCACTTGAAGATTCTGCTAGATGCGAATCTGATTACAAAGGAAACGAGAGGAACCTGGAGCTATTATCAAGTCAACACGAAAGAAATCAATCATCTTTTATCTCCGGAGCTTTGCTGCCTTTTCAGACCTAGCTGTTGTTAGTTAGGTTTCATTTTCAAAGTATTAATCAATTTTTTTTGATCAATACATCAACATATTTTGATTAAGGAGAGGATATACATGTTTTATCAAGATTATCAGGCAATCGCAAAGATGAAAAGCCAGGAAGTAGAAAGAAAGGCAAAGCATGCGTGGAAGTTTTTCGAGCAGCCCGAAATGAAAGGAATCCCATTGCTAAATGGTCTAAGAAAACAACCAAAATGCTGCGTAACGCCAGCTAACGCTTAAACAAATCCAACAACATTTTAATCAAAAGGAAGAAGGTAAAGGAAAATGATTGAATTCTTAAAGAGCTTTTTCTGGATTGCCCTTGAATTAACCGTCCTGTTCATCGGGATCTCGTTTTTGATCAGCCTGCTGCAAGGATACATTCCATACGAAAAAATTGAAAAGAAATTAACAGGCAGCAACAAGGTGTTCGCAAGCTTTGCCGCTATCTTGTTCGCTTTTATCACACCATTCTGCTCCTGCTCAACGATCCCAGTAGTAGTCAATATGCTGAAAAAGAAAATCCCGTTTTCAATCGTCATGGTGTTCCTCTTCGCTTCTCCCGTACTGGATCCGACGATACTGACCATCATGGGCGTCGTAATGGGCTGGAAGGTTACAATTCTTTACACCGTAATCACAAGTGTCTTCTCGATCGCAATTGGCTTCACGCTCGACAAGCTTGGTTTCCAACGCTATGTAAAAAATGTGATGATGTCTGGCTATGAAGAATCCAATCAAAAATTCAATTGGCGCTTTGCCCTTCAAGAAACATGGTCTCTAATGAAAAGTGTCTATCCATACCTGCTTATTGGTGCTGCCATCGGAGCCGTCATTCATGGCCTTGTTCCAACGGAGTTCATTACAGTATGGTTCGGCCATGATGCCTGGTGGCTCATCCCGGTCGCTGCGGTCGTCGGAATTCCATTATACATCCGCTTATCAAGCATGATTCCGATTTCACAGATGCTTATTTTAAAAGGAATGGCCCTTGGCCCGGTAATGGCGATGATGATCAGTTCCGCTGGCGCAAGCCTTCCAGAAGTCATCCTGTTAAAATCGATTTTCAAGAAACAGCTCGTCCTGGCATTCATCCTATCCGTCATCACGATGTCTACAGTATCCGGATTCATCTTTTATCTCGTTTAATTAATCAAAAATCCTTGATGAAGGGAGGTGATTTTAATGGCTAATTTCATTCAAATCCTAATGGGCAGCAACAAGTCAAAGTCAGACTGCTGTAATGTCGAAATCAAAGAAGTCGAGGAAAATGAAGAGAAAAACGAAGCTTGCTGCAGCGGAGATACTAAATGCTGCTAATATTCATAAGATAATCATATAAAAAGGTGGAGCCAGCACCAAACTGACTCCACCTTGTTTTTATTCTTCCGTCTCAACAACGGGCATTCTTTCAACTTTGATTTTACGGATTCGATGGCTTTCTACTTCCTGGACTATGATTTTGAGGTTTTCATAATCGAAGGTATCACCATTTTCAGGGATGCTTTCGAGCGTCTCAAAGATCCAGCCGCCAAGATTGTGGTACGTTGTTTCAGGCATCGGCACATTGAATAATTCCGCAAAGTCATCGAGATCAAACTGAGCATCGAATTCGTATGTGTTTTCATCAATCTTCGTCATGATGTTGATTTTCTCATCATGCTCATCCCAGATTTCGCCTACCAGCTCTTCCAGGATATCCTCTAAAGTGATGAGTCCGGATGTTCCCCCAAACTCATCGACGACGATGGCCATGTGGCTCTTCGTCCTTTGAAGTTCAGGGAGCAGCGTGGCAACTTTCATCGATTTCACGACAAACATTGGCTGGCGCAAAAGCTCGCGTACATTCACTTCATTATGCTGGATCAACTCGGCAAAAAACTCGCGCTCCGATAAAAATCCAATGATGTTATCAATATTTTCTTCGTAAACCGGGATCCGCGAAAATCTCTCCGTCAAGAAGATTTCTTTGATTTCCTCGAGAGGCTGGTTCACTTCGATCGTAATCATGTCCATTCGGTGGGTTAACACTTCACCGACAAGTATTTCGTTGAATTCCAGGGATCGGTGTACTAGCTCCCGCTCATTTTTATTGATGACACCTTCTTCTTCACTGATGTCGACCATCACTTTGATTTCCTCTTCCGTGACAGATGGGGTTACCTCTCCGTCCTTCGAGAAAACCTTTGAAACAGAAGCCTTCAGCTTGCTGAACAAGAAATTGACTGGCGTAAGAATTTTAATGAGCATCAGCAAGATTCCCGAGATCTTTAAGGAATAGCTTTCTGCATTCTCCTTCGCAATCGACTTCGGCAAAATTTCTCCGAAAATCAAGATCAGGATCGTCATGCCAAAGGTACTGATGAGAAGTCCGGTGCTAGGACCGAAAATATCGGTAGCTACCTTGGCAGAAATACTCGCCGCAGCGATATTCACAATATTGTTTCCTACTAGAATCGTAGACAATGCGTCATCAAAATTCTCTGAAATATACAAAGCATTCTTGCTTCCAGATCGGCCTTCACTCACATAATTCCGAAGCCTGATTCTATTGACGCTGGAAAAAGCCGTTTCTGCCGATGAAAAGAAGGCAGATAAAAGAATTAAAACACCTAATAAAATGATTAAACCTATGGGAACTTCCAAAAAAATTCACTCTCCGAAAAAAATTTTGTCATAAATAATTTTACTGTTCTGATGAATATAAATCAAATACTCTGGCTCCTTACCACTGCATTATCTATTTACGTTTGAAACTGTAAAATGGTTTCAGATTAGAAATTTTTCATCTCATTACCTGGAAGATTTTTATATTCTTCCTTTTTAACTAATTTCTTCATAAAACTCAGGTTAGGGATGAAGCGGTAAGCAAGAAACGCTGTACCTGCACCGATTAATGCACCTGCAGCCACATCCGCTGGATAATGCACACCCGCCCAGATCCGTGAAAAACCTACTACGAATGCAAGAACCACCCAGTAATAATGAAACTTTCTTTTAAAAAGCCAGAAAGAAACAGTCATCGTAAAAAAGATGATCGTGTGGTCACTTGGAAATGAATTGTTCACACCCATGTCGATCAGCTTATTAACCTCGGAAAGCTCGGCAAACGGCTGGTTGTTTGAATGAAATGAACCTGCAATCTTTCCCAATACTTCAGCCACGATAAGCGCAATCAGCGCGGTAACAATCATCAAACGATTGACGGCTTTACGGCTGAACAAAAAAAAGACCACGGCAGCTGCCAAAACGAAAATCATGTTTTCCGCTATTAAAGTTATCAATGGGTTCAAGCCTTCAAATTGCTTGCCTAAATCATTGATCATCCTGAAGGTTTGTACATTCAGTTCTGCAAAACTCATAAAATTAATACACCCCTATAATTTGCAAATTAAATAAATTATACAACATTGGAAGATATTTCTGGCTGTAAAAATGAAATTCAGGATCTTTTAATACATGATTGTATGAAATTACCAGCAGGAATATAATGGTTAAGTGGTGTTAATAAATGTAATTTACATGTGTAAATAGGAGGATTCAAATGGGGAAAGACCGATTATTTTTCCTGGATAACTTAAAAATTTTTTTAACGATTTTGGTTGTTGTCCATCACGTTGGCCAGCCTTATGGAGGTTCCAATGGTTTTTGGTACTACATCTCAGATGATCATTTCAATTTAGGAAGGTTCTTCTCGGTGAATGCAGGATTTTTCATGAGTCTATTTTTCTTGATTTCGGCCTATTTCCTGCCTGCTTCGTTCAGGAAAAAAGGAACAAAGACTTTTTTGAAAGACCGTCTAATCCGCCTGGGTGTTCCGCTGTTATTTGGATTTCTCGTCCTCATGCCTGTATTGATGTATTTCTTCTATATTAATTTCAGACAATATGAGAATATTTCATTCTTTGATTACTTCTTCTCTATTTATTTAGGCTTTGGAGATATGCCAGATGGGTGGACCGGCCCGGTTTTCCCGGATATGCAATTTGGTCATTTATGGTTCATTGAACACCTATTAATCTATGCTCTTTTATATGCTGTATTCTATCGTCTGCTTAAAGGAAGGATTTCTTTCGGATTCCTTGAAGACTTGAATAATAGTAAACTCTTTTTACTCGCAGTGCTTGTTTCGATCATCACGTTCGCTGTTCGGATAAAATATCCAATTGACCATTGGGAGGGATTACTGGGTTTTATCCAAGTCGAATACGCTCACCTTCCGCAGTATGCGTGGTTTTTCTTTCTTGGCATCCTTGCCTTTAAATATAAATGGTGGGATAAACTGACCGGCAGAATGGGTGGCCCCTGGCTTGCAATCGGATTGGTTTTTGCAGGGGCAAGATATCTCACTAATATTATTCCGTATTCGCAAGGTGGCTTTAACTCAATCAATCTTGTTTACAGTTTCTATGAAACCTTTTTATGTTTCGGACTTGGCTTTGGGCTTATTTACCTCTTTAAAACGGCTCTGAATAAAACAAACTCTTTCCTGAAAATGCTTGCAGATAACAGCTTTGCCGTTTATATTTTTCATCTTCCAATGGCTGTGTTGATGCAATATTTATTCACATCGGCAGGTTTGGCGCCTTTCATTAAATTCATCGTGGTTTCCATTGTTACGATTATTGCTACCTTTTTGTTCAGTATATTGATCAGAAGAATTAAAGTGGTGAGAGCCATTATCTAACGACAGATGACCTCTTAAATAAAGAGGTCATTTTTTCTTCCCTTCTAAATCAAGCAAATATTGCTTCATCTCTGTCCCGCCTCTGTAGCCGGTGATGGCTCCATTCTTGCCAATCACGCGATGGCATGGGACTGTGACCAGCACTGGGTTCGCGCCGATTGCAGTTCCGACGGCTCTTACTGCTGCTGGCTTGCCAATTTTATGGGCAATGTCTGAGTACGATAAAGTTTGTCCATAGGGTATGTCCACCAATGCCTGCCAGATGGCTTCCTGAAAAGGGGTACCTTTTACATCAACAGGAATGGAAAAGGATTGGCGTTTTCCCGAGAAATATTCGTGAAGCTCTTCAATATATGGCTGCATGACTTCGACGTTTTCTTTTAGCTCAGCTGCAGGAAATCGTTTATGGATTGCACTCGCCAATTCTTCGCAGGAGTTCCCTGGTGAACCTACATAACAAAGCCCCTTTTCCGTGGCCGCAATATAAAGCTTTAAGTGAGCATGTTCAAAAACCGTCCAATAAATCTCATTTGTCATTGTTTTTCCCCACCTTTTTTACGATAAGTAGCAGGCGTACAGCCGTATTTCTTTTTAAATAAAGTTATAAAATACGGTGTGCTCTGGAACCCGACCGCTTCAGATATATCCTTGACTTTCCGCTTATCTTCCTCCAGCAGTTGGACCGCTATTTCCATTCGGAGCTTTTGGATGTACTCATTCGGCGACATGCCCTGCACCTGTTTGAACAAACGCTGAAGATGAAACGGGCTGCCATGGAAAAGCTCGGCTATTCCCTCAAGCGTAAGGTGCTTATGGTAGTTTTCATCAATCCAGGCCCTGATCTGCCCGACCCATTCCTCTGCAGGCAAAATCGCTCCGACTGGCTTGCATCTTTTGCATGGCCGGAAGCCTTCTTCCTTCGCCATATAGGCATTTTTAAAAATATTGACATTCTCCCGCTTCGGTGCCCTCGATTTGCAGGAGGGCTTGCAATAGATTCCGGTTGTTTTTACAGCATAAATAAACGAATCGTTAAAAGAAGGGTCGCACTCTACAATTGCATTCCAATACTCATCAGGAATGTGTGGCATCTTTCTCACCTCAAGAAACAGTATAAACCAAACCAAGGTGATACTGCGTTTTTATTAATGAAAAAGCAAGAAAACGAAACAAAGTAAAAAGCCCTTTTATAGACAAAAGGACTTTTTCATTGTTTCTTATAGGTATCTATTTAGCCATGCTGTCAGATGCTTGACGGCTTCAGGGTGGAGCGGCTCGCCGATTGTTTTTAGGTAGTCCTTTTTATACGTTGTTGGTGAGATTGGCGTAAGCTGTACCTTCAGGCCGTGATCCATATTTTCGACGACATGCGTTTCGTATTCACCCTGGACGAATTCCTCCACTCGCTTTAGGTTTTCCGGATTTGTCTGCCAATCCTTCGAGCCGCTGATGGCAAGAACAGGGCAGGAAACTTTCGCAAGTGCTTCTTCTATATTCAAGGCAAAATGCTCCCTGAAGTACTTTGCCGGCATTTTGATAAAGCCCATTGTTTTAACGACGTCTTTATCAGAGGTTAGCATTTTCCGATAAGTTGACTGTGCTTGCTTTTCGCCTTTTTCAAGCGTATTGAACGTTTTGATGATAAATCCCTGGAATCCCTTCTTTTGCGCGAGTTCTTTAAATGTAACTTTTCTTTGGAAATCAAGGGCCTCTCTTAAGGTTTCACCACCACCGGACAGGAGAATCAGCCCAGCTGCCGGCCTTTTTGCATTGAGTGCCGTACCGACCATGCAGCCTTCGCTATGTCCGGCAATAATTAATTGGTTCGGATCCACTTTTGGATGGTTTTCCAGCATATCAAGCGCGGCTTCTGCATCATCCAAAGAATCGGACAGTCCCGCTGTATGAAAGTCGCCTTCACTTTCGCCGACTCCTCTTTTATCATAGCGGAATGTGACAAAGCCAAGGGATGTGCACAGTTCAGCGAGATCCGCATATAAATTGAATTTGAATTTCCCCTTAGGTGTGCTGCCATCTCGATTCAGCTGCCCAGACCCTGGGAGGAAAACAATCGCTGGATAACGTTCTCTTCCTAAGTCTGGAATCAACATTGTTCCTTTAAGATTTACATCACTTTTAAACGAAATTTCTTCTTTAACCATCTGAATGTTCATTTGTATTCCCCTCATCGCTTTTATTTTGGGTGGTTAATATATTGGTAATCGTCCGTTTCTTACGGTTCGGTGCTGGCTCATTCTGGAGCAGCGGCGTGATCAGCTCGACATATTTCTTGATGAATTCACTGTATTCCTCGTCGCTGGCATATAAACTCGCCATCCTGAAGCTGACCATATCCTTCTCAAAATCATAATTCGGCTGGCGAATGTATTCCTCGAAATCCATCAATACACTGCTAAGAAACCTTATAAAATAATTCAGGTGTTCGTCCGGTCCACTTTTAAGCAGTTCTTCCCTTGAAATCAACTGGTTGTTTTGAGGAAGTGCGTACACCTTCTCGACCGTCCCGCGCACTTGATTCTCGTCCACTACCTCAATCACTTTTGCTTCCAGCAGTTTCTTTAAATGGCGATACAATGTCGCCTGCGGAACTTCAGTCAGCTGCTCCGCAATTTGCTGTACCGTCTTCCTCCTTCCGCTGGCTAACGTCTGAAGAATTTTCATTCGAACTGGATGTAAAATTAAATCTGCTTTTGTTTCCTTCATCGAAATCACCTGTTGTGTTTGAATTTGCGAATATTATCATTATCATTATCAATAATGATAATATAATTGGTTTTGAAATTAATGTCAATATGTTTGGGGAAATTTTCTGCAGAGCTGGATGATTTGGGCTCACTACCTTAAAGGGACTTGCTGAGTTTTTCTATTGGAGATCAGCTCGTTTTCCATGTATTCAGGCATATAGAACCCTTCTTTTCGGTCTGCAGGCAATTTTACTGGCAAGCAAGACCTCTCTACGTTTCCTTTTGGACATCGAGATACTTTTCCGGACACATAGAAAAACTCCCGCAAGTTTCTAACCTCTTCGGGAGTTCAACCTTTTATAAAAAGAACACAATGACTTGTGAAGCAATTGCAACGGAAATCAGTGCAAAGGGATAGGCGGCTGCATAGGCAATCGATGGATCCTCGGTATCCATCAGCTGATTCGCTGCACCAAGACCTGGAGTACTTGTCATACCGCCGCAAATCGCTCCCAGAGAATGGATCACGCTTAATTCGAGCCATTTTCTTGCAAGCAAATAACCAGCGAGCATCGGAACAATCGTTATAATCGCACCGCCGATCAACAGGCTTAAACCTTCTTGCTGGATGACCTCAACAATCCCCTGTCCAGCTGTCGTACCGGCTCCAGCCAAGAACAAGACGAGTCCAATATCACGGATGACCTGATTGGACGGCTGATAGTATCTGGCATGAATCGGACCTAGCTTGCCAAAGTGGCCAATGATCAATGCTAAAAATAGCGGCCCGCCGGCGACCCCGAAAGTAATCGTACCGAGTCCAGGTAAATGAATAGGAATCATTCCAACAAGAACACCAAGCAGCAAGATTAGGCTCAGCGAAAGAATGTGGATATTTGTGATGGTAAGCTTCTTTCGGCTGAAGAGCTTTTCGATATCATTCAAGCGGTCTTGGCTGCTCACCAATGTCAGTACGTCTCCTCGCTCCAAACGCCATTTCGGATTCTGATTGAACTCAAATCCTCCGCGCTCGATCCTTGTTACTGTCACCCCGTAAGTTCTTCTTAATTGCAGCTCTTTTATCGTCTTTCCAATCAGCTCCAATGCATCCACCGTCACTTTGCGAAGCGTGACATTGTCGTGATTTTCAGTGTTCGTCTCTACTTCTCGTCCAATATCTTTGCATAGCTTTTTCAAGTCCTTTTGCATTCCCACTGCAACGAGACGGTCTCCTTTTAGAATTACGGTATCATTAAGGGCAATGATATTCCGGTCACCGCGAATGACTCTGCTGATCACCACGGAATCATACCGATTGAACCGCAGCTCTTTTAACGTCCGTTTATTCACCGATCCATGTGTTACCTCTATGGTCATGACTTCAGGTGATTCATCATTGCGAACAGGGCCTGATTTCTTTTTTAAATCCTCTGCTAAATCCACCTTTAAGAATCTAGGTAAAAGCTGTACGAAAAGGACAACCGCCAGCACGCCGAAGGGATAGGCAATCCCATATCCGACAGAGGCCAGCGGATCACCTGTGGCTTCAAGCGCTGCTGCCAAACCTGGAGTACTCGTGAGCGCCCCGGTCATGATGCCGATGCTAAGGGCAGGCGATAAATGGAATAGTTTAGATACAACAATCGTAGTGACGGCAGCAATCACCGTAATCGCAAGGCCAATGATTCCAAAGACCATTCCGCTCGTTTTCATCATCCTGAAAAAGCGAGGACCAGCTGACAATCCGACCGCCACAATGAACATACCCAATCCTAATTGTTGAATGACAGGTGAAACCTTATAACCAAAATGGCCAAAAACAATCGCCGCAAGCAAAACCCCGGATGTGCCGAGGCTCAGTCCGCGAATTTTGATTTCTCCTATCGCTGATCCAACAAATAGAATCGTAAATAATAAGATTAAAGGTTCTTCTAACAAACCCAAAATGCCTTCCACGATGATTCCCCCAAAATTAGTTCTATATTGAATTTATAGTTTGTGAATTAATAAACATACTTCATACTTAGAATATCATGAGGGTTGTCTATTTATTAATGAAGACATTGACGAATTTATTACAATTACAAGTTGATATTGTTGATAAATACTGGTTCATGGGGACGCGGGAGCAGGGGACACGCGGGAGCATGGGGACGTATCTTATGCTTCCATAATCTTAATGGAAACGTTATCCAACTCCCAGCAACATTCCCTCTCCTGGACATTCACACTGGTCACGGCCTCTCAAATGTCGTTAATCAGCCATTTTGAAAGATCTCTGTTTTGCCAGGCTTTCTAAAAACTCCATAATTCAGCCATAAAAAAGCTCCTCTTATCCAATAAGAGGAGCTTAACTACATCACTCAATCGAACTAACATATTCAGCAATTTTTGCGATTTCGCCTTTTGTTAAACCTGAGACTTCTTCAGTTTTATGGCGGCGGATGGCTTCCTCAAGTGTTTTCGCGCTGCCATCATGGAAATATGGAGCAGTTGCCCACACTCCTCTTAATGTTGGCGTATCGAAGGACTTATTGTCCCTCGGGTTTTTCATGGCCGCCCTTGCATCCCCGGCAGACTCTGCATCCTTTGGATTTGAAGTCCCGATATCGTGGAGAAAATCCTTGTTATCGGTTGTTAGCTTTCCACCAGAATCCACAGCACTCACGCTATCAGTGAAGTTTTCGCCGCCATGGCAGGTGATGCAGCCGCCCTTGCCCTCGAATAGCTTCTTGCCCTCTAAGGATGCCTCGGATAGCTCTCCATCCTTTGAACGATAAGGACTTTTCGGAGGAGGAAAGGATTCTGGATTATCAAGATAAGCAAACATCGCTTCATACATATGCTTCACATCCTCAGGGAGCGGTTCACCGGGATTGTAATCCATCATCCCGCCCATTTCACCCTGTACCGTCAGGAGGTAATCCTCAAAATCGTCTCGGCTGCCATCCCACAAGAATAATCCATTTTCCGTTGTCCTTACATTGCTCGGTACATTCCTTGGCCCTTTTGGCGTTGTCAGCGTCTGGCCATTCATATCTCCATCCGCATGGCAGGATGCACAGCTCATCCAGTTGTTCCCGGTAATATTCGTTGCATATTCGTCACTGTTGGCACTGTAAAAAATCGTCTTCCCTTCTCGTTCGAGCGGGTCCATTGGGTCCTTTGAGACAAGTGCAATGTTTTCACCTGCTGCTTTTACCCGGGAATATGAACTTTCACCGCCAGCATTCAATACAGCGAGGTCATGACTCATCGCATTGTGGACATACAGGCTTTTGCTGTCAGGGGATATGACCGCCCCTCGAGGATTGTTCCCCGCAATTCTCCTGACAATCTGGGTCGCGTTACCTCCGCGCTTCAGATCAAAAACAACTAAATCCTCGCTTCCGGACATGACCGCATACGCTTTGCTGCCATCCGGCTTAAAAACAACGTCATAAGGATTGGAAACAATCATCGTCTTATTCTGGTTATCAGATACATTGATTTCTTCGAACAGATCTTTCCGTTCTTCTACGATTTCCTCATCTTTTTCAAGATCAAGGACCGAGATTGCCGGGAAAATGGTTTCCTCGAAATGAATCGGTGTATCGACATTCGTTAACAGGTGCGGAACCCATGCCTTTTTTCCATCAGGGCTTATGACCAATTGTTCAAGCGTATTCGGAATTCCCTGGCTTTTTTTCTGATCCTTTTTGTCAGGAGAATCTGCCAGCTGTATCTCTTTTACTACCTCATTTTTCGACGTGTCAATGACAGATATCGCACCACTTAAATAGTGAGGCACATATAATTTATCGCCCTTTGCCGTAATAGCAAGCGTCCGCGGGCGGTCGCCCACTTCAATTTCCTTTACTTGCTTCTTGTTCTCCAGGTCAAAAACAGAAACGGTCCCCGAACGATAATTGGCAGTGTATAGTGTTCTGCCATCCTGGCTTGTCACGACCCCAAATGGTTCAATGCCCGCAGGAATGGAATCGACAACCTTCTTTTCCTTAATGGAAACAATATCAATCTTGTTATCTAGCATACACGCGACATACAGATATTTTTCATCCGGACTTAATGTCATCTGCCTAGGCTCTTTCCCAACCTTAACTTCCGCTAAAACCTTTCCCTTTTCAGGATCCATGAATGAGACAGTATGGATGTCGATATTGGCTGTATATACTTCAGATCCATCCTTTTTCATAAGAATGTTATTGCTGTTCACCGCATAGTCACGGGTGCTGTCAAACTCCATAGCAACGCCCGCCTTTTCTGTGCAGCCTGCAATAAATACAGTTGTAATGGTCAATAAAAGGAATAGAATCAGCTTCTTCATTGGAAACGCCTCTTTATGAATGATTTCTTTTTCATGTCATGTGTAAAAGATTTAATGCTTCTTTGTGATTTCAACAGGCAGAAGAACAGGTGCAATTCCATACTTACCATGTCCAGCCTGGATTTGCGGTACATGATCGTTATCCGTGTTTTCTGATTTGCCTTTTATTAAGTAGAAATCGCCTGTATCCCAGAATTCACTTGCCTGCATGCCTTCTTCAAGAGATGGACCATCGATGACACGGTCAAAGAAATCCGTGTACTTTTCAACAATCGCATCAACTTCCAAAGGAGCTGGCTGCTCTTTGTCGCTATCATTGTTGCTTAAATTATTGATCGCCACCCGGAAGACAGCAGCCACTCCGCCCGCAGTATAAGCATCATACTTCATTTCGTCCTTGCCAGTTTTATAGGATTTCAGCTCATCATCCCACAGGTTCTCATCCATGGCGACAAAAATTTCACGAGCTGCTTCACGGTACTTATCATCGAAAGTTGCGAGGTAAGCTGCTGTCAGACCACGAATCGCACCTAATTGTGCCTGTAAGGAAACTTCTTGGTCAGCTCCTGTTCCGATTGTATAACCCTTTGCTGCCAGGCCGTTATCCATGATCAATTCATTTATGATGAAGTCGGCTTGAGCCTTGATCAGCTCTTTTGCACGTTCGCCTTCATTTGTCTTTAAACCTTCTGCTGCATCTCCGCTTGCATAACCAACAGGCAATCCATCAATTGCCCTCTGGAAAATCCGAAGTGACTCGACTGTGTAGCCAGACTGGAACGTGTCAACATAGTTCCCTTGTTTCGTTCCATCATTTTCAGTGACGAATGCTCCCGCTTCTTTATTGAAATGCATGGCATCAATGTTTTTAAAAACGTGTAAAAGAACATCTTTATTGACTGTATACGGATCGGTCGAAGCAACATCATTTGCCGTATCACTATCCAGATTTTCTTTTGGCGCAGATGGGTATGGATTGCTGTCAAACAATGCATGGAACGATGGTGCCACATTTTTATTCTCTGGGCGCTGGTCCGTCATTCCGTAAAACTCTGATGCCGGCCATAGCATGAGCCACTGGTCATTAAGCAGGCTCCGGCTGTCTGATAGTTTCATAGACTTAGCGTTCGGAATCAGCTCATTTCCATCTTCTTCAACTTCGATTTTATGAGGAAGGTAAACAAATCCCTTAGATGGATCGTACTGGCTTCCGATTCCTGCTGGCGCCAGCTCCTTACCATTGTAAAATAATCCATTCTTGATGTAGTTCAGTTTGTTCCAAATGCCTTCCACAAGGAACATTCCCTGCATGCCATCTGGTGAGCTAACTCCAAGCCTGATATTTTCATCCTGGTCATCATTCGGTGTTTCACCTTCTAACTCTTCATCCTTGTCGACCGTGTGATAACCGCCAAGGAAGTCACCAGCCCAAAGCGCCTGCTTTAAGAAGGTTCCGCCATATGCAGCCGGATTCAAGACTTTATCCATTTTCTCGCGGTCCCAGCGAAGAGACTTGAAGTTTACTTGATAGTTAGGGACATATGTATCTCCATCACCTGAAGCATACTCTTCTGTATCCACTTTTTTAATGTAATGCGGATCTCCATTTGAATATTCGATCAAAGTCGGGAACATATTCGAGAAGATTTCCTCTTGTGGGTAACCTACGGCATCCGCAAGCTCATAATATCTCTCTGCAAGCATTTCTGGTGCTTCTTTCCCTTTTTGCTTAGCCATTTCACCTACAACCGGTCCGTTAATCAAATGAAGACCCAGTCCTGATTTTTCAACTACTTCATACATTGCTTCCTCAGAGTATTCGTATGCCTCAATTCCAGCGGTATAATCGAATTTTGCTGGCTGATCGACTTTCTTTGAATCGAGAATATCAAGATCGACTCCAAGTCCTTCTAACAGCGGCTCACCTGCTAATTCAAATTCCGCATATGCCAACATGTTTCCAGCTGTATCAAAATTATAGTCAGTAACAGAAACTGAATATGGCTTTTCTGCCACATGTGTCTTTTTCGGAGAATCTTCTTTTTTCACACTTTCTTCTGTACATCCTCCGGCAAAAAGCAAACTGCCTGCCATCGAGATGGATGCCGCTCTTTTCCATGCTCTATTTCTCATTTCAACCGTCCTCGCTGTAATTGATAATGATTTTCATTATTATTGATAACGATTATCATTATACATTATGTTATCTTTCTGAACAACAGGATTTTAAAGTTAGGCCATTTTCCACTTTGAGTTATTCTTGCACTCCCTCTCATAACAACTCGCCGGGCTTTTTTCTCTTCTAGTTGTTCTCGGACCTTCTCTCATAACAACTCGTTGGCCATTTTTCTCTTCGAGTTGTTCTCGGACCTTCTCTCATAACAACTCGCCGGGCTTTTTTCTCTTCGAGTTGTTCTCGGATCTCTTCTCATAACAACTCGTTGCGTTTTTTCCTCTTCTAGTTGTTCTCGGACCTCTCCTCATAAAAAAATAACCCTGGCATTAAACCAGGGTTTCGCGGGTTATTTCCTTACTATTGAACTCCTTCATATTAAAGGCGAATACTCTAGGCGAATTCCTTGTGTTTTTAACTTTAATCCGACCTTACTTCAGCTGACTTCCATGATTGGTCGAGCAGTTTTTTACGCCTATGCTCAAGCTGATGAATGTGGTCAAGTTCCTCAAGAAGATCATGAATGGATAAAAATTCATAATAAATGACATTTGCATAAGAGAAACGGTGGGCGCTTTCATCCCTTGCTTCGACTTCTTTTTTAAACAGTTTCAATAAGTCACCAGAGAGCGCTTCATGATGGTCATCGATTTTGAAATCCGGATGATGCAGCGTCGATTTTATGGATTCACTCATTCTTGTGATCACGATTGTTTTTTCCTTTTCAAGATGGATAGAAGGAATCGCTAATAGATTCCCTACATGATAATGGATTTGCCTTAATAAAGTCAGCTTCTTGTATTCATAATGGAAATCCCTCATATCCTTCCTGCTGAATGCATGCAGCTTCCATTCCTGCTTCTGGTAACGGCATAGGGTTTCAATTCCCTCGACATTTTTTAAAATCCTCCGAAAATCAGATTTGGTTGCCGGATGGAGAGGCTGATGCTTGGCGATTTCCTCCCCGCGGACTTCAATGAGATTGCCGGTCTCCGAAATCAACTGCTGAATCTTAGACTGAATTGTATTTGAGTAATCAGGCCTAATCACAAGCAGGTTGACTAGTGTCGAGACGGTCAGTCCGGTTAATGTCGTTCCAAGACGGATAAAAAAGGATGACAAATAGTGGTCATTAACCGTCGAAACCATCGCCACTCCTGTCAGGACTGCCACCAATGCTCCATCCTCCAAATGCAGCCTGTGGCAGGCAATGATCGTTGCGACTGCTACCAGCATGTAAGTAATCGGACTGTGCCCGAACGCAAAATTGAACACGACGGAAAAAGCTGCACCAATTGCGGAAGCTGGAAATCTTACATATGCTTTTTTTATAGAATCAGCCGCCGTCGGCTCAACCGTAACGATTGCTGTAATAACCGCAAACATCGGCGGCCAATCGAGCAGCTCACAAATGAGCGCAGTCAGGAAAACGGCAATCCCCGTTTTCAAAACCCTGCCACCAACAAAATTCATTTTTTTTAGTAAAGCCATTAGACATTCCTCATTTTAAAATCCTTTTCAAAGATTCATTATAACCTAAAGAAGAAATGTCCCAAAAAGAAAAAAACTCCTCTTTCCAATAAGAGGAGTCCAAACGACTAGCAGATTATATCTGTTCCTTAAGAGTAGAAATGATGAAATGCTTAACGTAAAGGAATTCATCTTAAAATGTCATCTATGCGCCTCAATTCCTCTTCACTGAATTCAAGATTTTGAAGGGCAGCTACATTTTCTTCAATTTGACTGACTTTGCTTGCGCCGATTAAAGCTGAGGTAATTTTACCACCTCTAAGCACCCAGGCCAGTGCCATTTGGGCAAGAGATTGTCCGCGTTCCTGTGCAATTTCGTTAAGCTTGCTCACTTTTTGCAGGATCTCTTCAGAAACGTCGCCTTCGTTAAGAAAACTGTTTGGCTTCAGTGCTCTGGAATCATGAGGAATGCCATTTAAGTAACGGCTGGTCAGCAATCCTTGCGCCAACGGTACAAATGCGATCGCTCCTGCACCTTCCTCTTGAAGAAGATCGGTAAGGCCATCTTCAACCCATCGGTTAAGCATGGAGTAGGCAGGCTGATGGATCAGCAGCGGAGTGCCAAGCTCCTTCAGGATGTTGATCGTTTGTTGCGTTTCCTCTACTCCGTAGTTTGAAATCCCGACATATAATGCTTTCCCCTGTCTCACAATATGGTCCAAAGCCATCATCGTTTCCTCAATTGGTGTTTCAGGATCCGGACGGTGGTGATAAAAAATATCGACATAATCGAGTCCCATTCTTTTTAGGCTTTGATCAAGACTGGATACGAGATATTTCCTTGACCCCCAATCTCCATATGGACCCTGCCACATGCCATAGCCCGCTTTTGTTGAAATGACCATCTCGTCACGGTACCCGGAAAAATCCTTTCTAAGGATCGCTCCGAAGTTCTCCTCAGCCGATCCCGGCGGCGGTCCATAGTTGTTTGCAAGATCGAAGTGAGTAATGCCTAAATCAAAGGCCTTCCTGATCAGTGCCCGTCCATTCTCGAATGGATCTTCTCCGCCGAAATTATGCCACAGCCCGAGTGAAATGGCCGGCAGCTTCAGACCGGATTTACCACATCGGTTATAGACCATAGAATCATAGCGATTGTTGTTAGGTTGATAAGCCATTTTTTAAAACCTCCAAAACTCCGTATTGTTTTTCTACCACCCAATAGGATTCATTTGCAGCTCTTTTTCCCACATCATTTCAAGCTTTTTCACTTTATCCGCTGAAATACTTGCAGCGGTTGCAGATACATTCTCGGTCAGCTGCTCAAGATTCTTTGCCCCCGGGATCACTGTTGAAACCTCTTGATAATGAAGAATATATCTTAAGGCGAGCTGGACCATCGTTTCCCCTGGTTCCAAAACTTCCTTGACAGCTGGTAACAGCTCGGCTCTTTTCTTAAGCTGCTCCCCGCCCCACCGACTGCGTATATCTGTAAATACGCTAGTCTCTTCATATTTACCTGAAAGCCATCCGGAATCCAGTGGCACTTTTACAATCAGCCCAACATTTCTATCAGCCGTTTTCTTGAATGCTTGTCTTGGCTCCTGATGAAAAATGTTGAACATTACTTCAATGACCTCGCTGCTTGTAAAATCCAACAGTGCCTCCATCTCTTTGGCAGAATCAATCGAGGCTCCGAAAGCACGAATTTTCCCTTCTCCCTTCAGCGCCTCCAATTCCATAAAATGTTCTGTATTTCCGGTTAGGCATTCAAAAGGCGGGTTATGCAGTAAAATGGAATCAAGATAATCCGTTTTCAGACGACGCAAGCTTCCTTCTACTGAGCTGCGGATTTTCTTCGGATCAAAATTTACTGTATGATCAGGCTGATGTCCAAACTTAGTGTTAATAACAACATCGGTTCTCTTTCCATGGAGCGCTTCCCCGAGAATGGACTCACTCATTCCTCCACCATAATTCGGCGCTGTATCAAAAAAATTGCAGCCTTGATCAAGTGCTTCATGTACTAATTTGACTGCCTGCTTGTCCGACATCTTGCCCCAGTCCCGTGCATTCCCAAGCTGCCAGGCACCAAACCCTATTTCTGAAACCTTCAACCCGGTATTTCCAAGCTGTCTGTATTTCATTTGCTCCCCTCCTCATTGCTTCTATTTCATTTAAAAGTGAAAAGGGCAGAAACATAGCTTCTCTGCCCCTTCTGTAAAACTAGTTCTTTATAATGCTTACATTATCAAGATAGACATTTGTTGCTGCATTGCCCTCAGCAATATTTCCGAGTTCAAACACGATTTTTCCGTCGTTATATGTTTCCTCGTTCATTACAAAGGTGATCGTATATTGCCTCTTTTCACTCGTTAAATCAATGGTTTGTGTTGGCATATAAGGGATGAACCATGGATCATAGGTTAGTTCTTTGCCAATATTGACATTCATCTTCCGCGGCTGGTCTGCTCTTGCTTCAAAAGTGACCGTATAGCTGGCACCATTTTCAAAAAGCAGATCCTTCTGGAACACTTGCGGAGCATAGGAGGCACCGCCAACCTGGGAAATCGCGACTTTCAATTCTCCAGCTTCAGCAGACATTGTACCTTCAGCGTAACCGCTCCACTGATCTCCCCACCAACTGGACCAATTAGCTGTTCCATTTGAAAAATCACCGTTGTCGATTCCAGGAGTTTTGACTGGCTCCTCCTGTGTCGGAGCATCCTTTACTTTTAAAACTACGTCGTCAATGAATACATCATGGCTGCCGACTGGGGACAATGTGTTTTTGCCCAGAAGCATCTTGAAAGAAGCAAGATCATCCAAAGGCATAGTGAATTCATATGTGTATTGCTGCATTTGATTTGTCAGTTCAACTATTTTACTAAAAAACCTTGTGTACTGAGCGTTTTCAACCGTTACCTCAGCCTCTCTATTCTTTGTAGATCGAGCCTTAAAGGAGAGCTCATACACTACTTCCTTAGCAAGGTCTAAGTTAGGCTGTATCAATTGCACACTCCATGGTTCTTTTCCTTCATTGGCAATAGACACTTTTGCTTCGTCATTTTCTTCTGTGATTTGAGCACTGGCATCATAGTGTACATAATTTTCCCATGACGACAACCCGTCGGTAAAATCCCCATTTTTCAAAGGGTACAAATCAATGTTCCCATAGTCAGGTTTGTTTGAGGTCTTCAGCATGACTACATCATCCAAATAGACATCAGCGTCCCCCTTACCAAAGTTGAAGACGATTTGAGCTTCCGGGTCAGACAAGTCTTCTTTCATTGTAAAATTGAATGTTTTCTCTTCCATGCTGGATGTTAACTCGATTGTTTGCATGGCAGAATAATTTACGGAACCATCCTTATTTAAAATGCTCACCTGAATCGTTCTCGCCTCATCCGCTCTTGCTTTAAATGAAACCTTATAATCATTGCCTTTTACAAGATTCATCCCTTTCTGAATCAGCTGAACCGCTTCAGGATAGTTGCCTCCATCTTCAATCCCCACACGGAGTTCTCTCGTGTCCTCTGAAACAGAAGCAGACGCAGCAGCCTCGTTGTTCACTGAAAAATTCCAGAACATCATCCGGTCCATGCCGCCCTGGTCGAACGTTCCATTATATATGTGGTTTCCATCAGCAAGAGGCTGTTTTGCTGCATTTTCGTCTACAGGAGAACCCGTAATATCCTCGACTCGTACATTGCCGATCCAGACAGGAGCTGTTCCGTTTCCGCCAAGATTGAACTCAAGCCTTGACGCAATGTCTGTTTCATTCAGCATGTCAAAGGTGAATTCATATGTTTGCAGTTCACTACTTAGCTTGAATGATTCTTCATTCGAGTACTTAACCCAGCCCCTTGAAGCACCTGCTCCCGTCTTCACCATGATATTCCTTGGTGCTGTTGATTTAGCGTCAAAGCTGACTTTATACTTGCCGCCATTGGCTAATGAGATGTTTTGAATCATTTGCAGGGAATAGAGCTGTGATCCTGGATTTTCAATATTTATTTTCGCAAAATTTTTGCCTTCTAAACTATCAACAGAAACCTGACCATTACCGCCAAACTCAGGTAAATGGACAAAGTTCCAATATAGAGGATTCAGCTCGTCACCTGGCTCATCTACTTCGGTAATCGCTTTTTCAAAATTCGTATCATACACCAGGTTCCCATCCTCAAGAGGCTGTTTCGCGTCTGCTGGCAACTCTACAGGGCCTGACACTGGTTCCACTGGTTCACGATAGTCGCGTTTTTTCAGATCATATACCCTGACATAATCGACTTCCATTTGACTAGGGAATTTCGTCGTCTCATCGACCTCCCCGTCAAACCAGCCTCCAACTGCGAGGTTCATAACCAAATAGAATTCCTGGTCGAACGGGGCAGGATAAGAGAAATTTGCCGCATTATCCTTTCCTTTTGAATACCATTTGTTCTGAGTTTGATAGAGTTCTCCGTCTACATACCAGCGAAGCTCTCCCGGCTCCCACTCAAGCGCATATGTATGCCACTTGTCGATTCCTCTTTTTTCAGGAAGATCGAATTCCTTGCCGGTATACTTGTTGTTCGGCCATCCTTCACCATAGTGAATCGTCCCCGCGACAGTATTAGGTCTGCTGCCCCATGCTTCGACGATATCGATTTCTCCTGAAGCCGCCCAGCTGCCATATTTATCTTCTTCTGGCAGCATCCAGAAGGCTGGCCACAATCCTTTTCCGACAGGAAGCTTTGCTTTCATTTCATACCGTCCATACTTTTTGCTGAACAGTCCCTTTGTCTTCAGTTTTGCTGAAGTGTAGTCGTATGTTCCGAACTGATCGGTTACCTGCTCTTTTTTTGCTTTTATGACGAGCTTGCCATCATTGATAAAAGCGTTTTCATTTGAATCCGTGTAATATTCCTTTTCATTGTTGCCCCATCCCGGTGTAATGCCGTTACCATTTTCGTCTACGATCCAGTTTCCGATGTCATAAGTCCACTTGCTCCGGTCAATTTCCTTGCCGTTAAATTCATCGGACCAGACAAGGGACCATTCTGATTTGTTGTTTTTCCCGTCTTGCTTCTTTACACCTTTTCCAGTGGCATGCCCATCTGGAGCTGCAAAACTTGTACCAGGCAGAATCATCATTGCACTCAACAACACGGCCAGTGTTTTTTTCAATTTTGTATTCCTCCTTCTTGTTTTTCGGGTCACCTTGAGGGCTTATTGGCGACCATTTTTTCCACTTCTTGTTCTTTTTGGTCGCCAAGAGGAATTATTAGCGACCTCTTTTCCTAATCTTTTCTAGTTCACCAGGGGCAAAGAACGAACAGCTAAAAAACACACCACCTCCCTTATTTCAGCTGTCATCTTATAAAAATAAAACGATTTTGAAATCACATGGAGGCGGTGCCGTTTACTTGTCAGTTGAATATCATTAGTTGTTTACAATGAAGGTGGTGATAGAATGTTCCGGTAAAACTGATGTTGTGCTTTCTCCACCTAGCGAAATCGTGATCGTTTCGGCTTGTTCTCCGTCATTCATCACGACCGCGACGATGCTGCCATCCTCATTCTCAAAAGTGACGGACTTCAATGTCTCATGTTCTAGTTCATGTCCGATCCTGACGGCGTTTGGCTTGATGTATTTGCTGAAGTGGCCAATATAGAAGTAGGAGCTGTTGTAGTGAACCTCGCCTGTCTTAGTATCGACAATGACCGGTGCATCGCAGTAATTGCCGACATGATTCGGGCCACCCTGTTCGTTCAGGACGATGTTCCAATCGATCCACCCTTCCAGCCAATTGTTGATATCGCCCATGATGTTTCGCGCATAGCGTTCTCCTGTATGCCAAGCGCCTAATCGCACTCCGCCTTCAATGCATCCTTCGGTAAAAATGAGGTGCTTTTCCGGGAACGCATCATGGATTTTGCTCAAGTTCTCGAACTCCTCGGACACATACCAGTGGATGCCTGTTCCCCAAATATATTTAGAAGCTTCAGGATCAGATAAAATCGTTTCTGCTCGCTCATAGGCGATATCCCGGTTATGGTCCCAGATGATGATTTTTTTGTCCTCGAGCCCTTCTTTTTCCATGACAGGGCCTAAATGGTTTTTGACAAAATCGCGTTCCTCTTCTGCTGTGTATCTGCAGGAATCCCAAACCTGTGTGGCTTCTGGCTCATTTTGGACCGTGATTCCCCAGATTGGGATTCCTTCTGACTCCATCGCCTTGATGTATTTTGTATAGTACAAGGCCCATGTATCATTGAATTCAGGCTTAAGTTTCCCGCCATGATTCATTTCATTATTCGTTTTCATCCATGCCGGAGGACTCCATGGAGAGGAGAGGATCGTTAATTCTTCTCCCCTTGCTTTCACAGCATCCTTTATGAGCGGCAGTACGTATTTCTTTTCACGCTCAATGGAAAAAGTCTTCAGTTCTGTATCATTTTCTTCCACATATGTGTAGTTCTCCAGAGCAAAATCACAGCTATGGATATGTGTTCTACCAAGGCTGTAGCCAAGTCCTGTTTCAGGATTAAAATAGCTTTCTATTACTCTTGCGCGATCTTCTTCCGAGATTTGGGCAAGGGTATAGGCAGCTGCTTCTGTGAAAGCTCCCCCAAAACCAATGAAGTTTTGATACTTCTTTTCTGGTTGAAGCTTCAGCTCGACTTCAGCGCTGACTACAGCTGGAATCTTCTCTTTTTCCGCAAATCGTTCGCCTGTATTTTTGGCGGTTTGTATAATTTTCATTTCCATAGACCGGCACCCCACATTCTCTTAATCTAAATAAACTTCGATTCTCTCAACGAGACCGTCGCGCACTTTTTTCGCATATGATCCTTGGATTCTTTCTCCCTGGATTTCAACCTGGCTGCCATCACTGTGCAAGACATACTTCACCGTCTTTGCACCGTCCTCGCCATATGTGTTCTTGCGGTCAGGGTTATGGTAAGTGACTTCTGTCTTGCCTAATAATGTGAACTGGACATGGCCTTTGTCATCAAAAAGCCATGCTGGTAAAATAGGCTGCAACTTTAAGGTCAATGCATCATTTTTTACGGCAAAGGCTTCTTTCCCGATCATCATTAATTGCAGGATACTTAAGAACTCGGCTGTCGTTCCGCTCAACCTGGCCACAAATCCCTGTCCATGAACTGCCGAATCAGGATTGACACTGCTAGCAATGAAGGATGAGTTTTCAAGGACACTTCTTCCATATACACCTGGATCCATGAATGGAGGCAGGGCATGATTCAAATCCTCAAAGAATTCATCATACAAGCCCGACTTCAGGACGCTGAGCAGATATTTGAATTCCATATGCATGAAAATCGATTCCCGTTCAAGCCAGCCTGGTGTAAAGGCTCTCGCACGCCCGATTTCAAAGGTTTGCTCTTCCAGAGACCCCGAAGTTTTGTACATTTTCAGTTTTGGATCGAAAATTTCAGAGTTCCTGACATGCTGATAAATGGACTGTGCTGTTTCCTGGTCGGCAGTCTTCAACTCTCTTGCTGGTCCCTCGAGGAAGTGTGGCAGCATCGAAACTTCAAATGAGTGCACCTTTACTAGCGGAAGTCCTTTTTTATTTGTTCTCTCTTCTCCGCTTTCCTCAGTGAGCTTTTCCCACTTCACTGCTTCAAAAGCAAAATACGTTGGGATAAGTCCGTTGCCAATCTGAGTGGCACGAGCAATCCCTGCTTTCGTTTTTTCGAGCATTTTAGCTCCAGCATCAGCAAGCTCTTGAAGAGAAACCTTCACTTCTGCGCCAGCAAAGCCATTTCTAACCTTTTCGCGATAGTGCTCCCGGGCAGCTGCAACCTGGTTCCAATAGCTGAAATCATCTATTTCACCAATTTCATACTGTTTGAGATTCTCTTTTACAGAATCTAGCAATGAATTGACCTCAGCCGGAAGGGAAACCTCCACCTCAGACTCCTGTCCAGAAGTTGTAACAAACTCAAGCAGACGCTTCAGTTCAAGCGTTTCGCTCATTGCTGAACCAAACAATCCTGGCAGTCCGTTCATGGAATCGTTCCAGCCCGGCTTGTTCGCTTCCATCTCCACACCCATTCCATAGGGATCCAGGGTGGTGAATTTAATCATTGCCAGCATGAAAAGCTTGCTGTACAAGCTGGAAGTATAAAATTCGCCATCTGGCTTCTTCAACCATTCAGACCCACTTTGATGTCCCAGCTCCGTAATCGCTTCATACTGACGGACCTTCCCATCAACAAGGACATATTTCTCTGAACGCGGATTCACCACGACCGGGCTGTAAAAATATTTGTAACCCTGATCCTCGAACAGCAGATGCTGCTTGTTTTCCGGGAAGACCTTAAGATAGTTTTCAATCAAGTCAAGATTGTACGTCCAGTGGTCCATCCAGTAGCCTTCGCCGAATTCTGCTTCGTTATTTTGGCTGCTTCGGGACAGAACTTTTTTCAGGAATTCAGGGAGCGTGATCTTCATCTTGATATCCCTGTCTGACATACTTTGGAGCAAATCTCCTGGTGTATACGTTCCTGCAAGCTTTTTCTTCATGTAATCAGCATCAGCGGAATCGGCAACCAATTCATCCAGCCAGCCCCACTCTGCCTTATCTGTCAGTTCAAAGCTTGCCCCTTTGACAACGAGAGGGTTATAGCCATCTGCCTGAATCAGGCTCATGAATAGCTTGATGTTATAATCCCCGGTTTCCGGATGGAAAAAGACATCATTGCGGCGATTCTGGTTCACATCGCGGAAGTTCCCGTTCCCCTGCGAGAAAAACTCAGGAGCAAGCGAAAAGAAGTTATAGTCTCTTTCCAGGTCACCGTGTTTACGGGAAAAAACATAATAGATATACGGTTCATCATCTGTCTCCAATGAAATTGGATAGCCCCCGCGCAGCACATTATCCAGGTAGCTCTGTTTCACGTAAGCGTCGAAGAGCGGAGAACCCGTTTTTGTCAGGGCGTCGTCCGTAATGGCTGATACAAGACTCTGACTTTCCTGATACTTGCGTTCAATATAGCCAGCCTCGGTAATTTCCGCTGCTTTCTTATTCATGATCTCGATATCCTTGACATGGCCGATCAAGGTTTGAAATGTGATTTTCCCACCATCCTCAAGGTGTTGCCCTAAGGCAGAAAAACCGCACGGTACCTTATTGGATGTAACCGGCTCAGCAGCTGTTAGTTCCTGAATCGATTTTCCTTCAAACTCGTTCGGATAAGAAAGCGAGCTGTTGAATCCAAATATTAAATCAGCATCGACAATAGGGGAAAGCAACTGGCCATCCTCGGAAAAGCTCATGTAAAAATGGCCCTTAGAAACCTCTTCGACTTCTGCCGAATCATTCGTGGAAGAACGGACACGGTAGTATGGAATCCTGTTTTCAAGGTTGAAGACATCCATCCAGCTTTTCAGTGTGTTCCCGACTGCTTTGTAGGCAGCGTCATCAATGCCAAAAGGGATGATCGCCGGAAGCCCGTCAAGGATTTCCAATTCCAGTGCACTGCCTGAAAGATTCTCGATTTCCACCTTCCTGACCAACGCACCAAAATTCTCATTAGGCAGCGTAAAATAGGTAACCAGCGTTTTGATCCCATATTGGTGGTTAACCTCTTCAATTTTCAACTCATTCTCTTTTATATACATGTTCCTCGTAGAGTTCTTCGTGCCGCCATAAGCCGAAAACGGTTCAAAAACAGTGCTGCCATTCTCTCCAGACAACTTTATGAAGGTACGGAAACCATTCGTGGACACACGCTGGTATGCCTGGTTCGCAGGGAAGAATTCTGTAATGGCATGGTTTTTATCCTGAACGCCAAAACTCACCATTCCCTGACCTCGATTCACATAAAAGGACCAGACCGGGATGCCGTATAATCCTGCAAGTCCTGGCAGGAAGCTCGAAAAGGTTTTAGCCTGATCGAACTGCTCTATTACAAAATATTGCTGATCGTCGATACGATATTTTTCCATCATTCTCACTCCGAAGCTATTGGATTTAGATTGAACGGTTCCTGATGATTTCAGCATAGCGATGTCCACTATCCTTAAGAATTCTTTCCTGTGTTTCAAAATCAACATAAGTAATCCCAAAGCGCTTATCGTACCCAAACGCCCATTCAAAATTATCAAGAAGCGACCATAAGTAATATCCGGCGATGTCCATGCCCTCTTCATTCAGCTGTGCAACAGCTCGGATATGCTTCTCTACGTAATCCTGGCGCTCGACGTCATGTACTCTGTGATCATCCGAAACGTGATCATCAAACGCAGCACCATTTTCAGTTATATAGATTGGCAGTCTCGTATACTCTTCTCTCAGTCGGCGAATCAAATCTTTGAATTCTTCCGGCGAAATATCCCAGCCCATTCCCGTCTTAGGGTAATCTGAATACGCATTCCTGAACAGGAAATCAGACGCTGCATGGAATTCTATTAAACTACGGTTGTAAAAGTTGATTCCAAAGAAATCACAGTCGATCGAAATCTTCTCCAAGTCACCTTCTTGGATAAAATCATAGGAATGAACATATTTAGAGAATAAATTCATCATGTCGACAGGATAAAGCCCTTTTAAAACAGGATCAAGGAACCACCGATTCGTATACCCGTCCGCATTATTGGCAGCCAATTGATCATTGGCAGAGCTCGAGGCAGGATACATTGGTGATAAATTCAACGTAATGCCGATTGGTGTGGATGACTTGAATTTACCTTTTAACAGGTCAACAGCTTCCCCATGGGAAAGAAGAATATGATGGACTGCCTTTAAAGCCTCTTCCATATTTGTATGTCCTGGTGCATGAATTCCGAGGTGATAGCCGAGAAAACCCGCGCACCATGGCTCATTATGGGTAATCCACATGTCCACCTGTTCATCCAGTTCTTCGAAGCATTTTTCTGCATACTCAAGGAACCAGTTAACAGATTCCCGATTTGTCCAGCCGCTCTGTTCATGTGCCCACATCGGCAAATCCCAATGATAGAGCGTAACAGCAGGCTTGATGCCATTTTCAATCAAACGTTTGATTAAATTTTTGTAAAAGTCCATTCCGGCCTGATTGTACTTGCCTTTCTCTGGAAAAATCCTTGGCCACGCGATTGAGAATCGGTAAGAATCCACTCCAAGCGTTTTCAGCACTTCGATATCTTTTTCATACAGATGATAGTGATCACATGCGACATCTCCGTTATCCATATTGAAGACCTTGCCTGGCGTACGCGAAAAATCATCCCATATGGACATCGTCCTGCCATCTTCCTGGTAAGCGCCTTCAATTTGGTAAGAAGAAGTTGCTGTTCCGAATATAAAATCCTTTGAAAATCTGTTCATATGATACTCACCTCAACCTAATCTATTTATCTGTTTTCTTATAAACTTTTATATAATCAATGGTCATACGTTGTGGGAATTGGGTTGTTTCATTAGGATACCCCGGCCATTTCCCTCCAACAGCGAGATTGAACTGCATGAAAAATTCCCGGTCAAATGGAGCAAACCCAGTCTGTTCCACTTCAGTTCCAATCGATTTGCTGAACCATTCATTTTGACGGGCAAAGAGGACTCCATCGACATACCATCTGAACTCCCCAGGCTCCCAATCTAATGTAAAAACATGAAAACCATCTGAGAATTTTTCGTTTTCAGGGAGCTTGTAACTTTCCCCGGTATAGGTGTGCGGGACGCCATAATGCAGCGTTCCATAAACCGTATCAGGTTCATGTCCAATCTGCTCCATAATGTCAATTTCTCCGCAGGCAGGCCAGCCGGTATACCGCTCCATGTCTTCAGGCATCATCCAGATCGCTGGCCAAATTCCTTGTCCCTCTGGCAATTTAGCCCGAATCGAGAAGCGTCCATATTTCCAGGCCGCTTTGCCCTTAGTCGTCAATTTAGCAGAAGTGTAAGCCATACCCTCATACTCTTCCTGTCTAGCTTCCAGAACGAGCATGTTATTCTCGATTCTCGCGTTTTCGTGGCGTGCCGTGTAATACTGGGATTCTTCATTTCCGAATCCCCAACCGCCCTCAACAAAATTCCACTTGCCAGAATCGATCTCAGGTTCCGTAAAAGAATCCTCCCAAATCAATTCCCATTCTTTTGAGCTTTCATATTTTGAAAGCGTAATCATTTCATTGTTTAAAGAATCTTGAATTTTGTCTGCCTTATCGATTGGCCTCATCTGAACATCTCCTTTCTTAAAGCAGAATCGTTAGAAACATATGATTACCTCTTATTTTACCGTTGCCGGGAGAACTTCTTGAGATAGAGAATTTTGAATAGGGTGCTGATATTTTAGGACTTGCGAAATAATATGGAATTCTTATCGTGGAAAATAAAAAAGGATGGGCTCTTATGTCCATCCTTTTTTGTAGACTATCTCGATGAAGATTTAGTTTGTCTGCTGTTTTTTACTTTATTCTCTGCTACTTCCCAGTCTGTTGATTTCCGTTCCAGGCGCTTCGCTTTCTGCGGGGCGTCAGATGAGCCTCCTCGTCGCTTTGATCCTGCGGGGTCTCACCTTGGCCGCTGCTCCCGCAGGAGTCTGCGCGCCTTCCACTCCAATCAACAGGTTTTTAATAAAAGGTTTGTGTCTGTATCTTTGTCGACAAACTAGATGGGCTTCTACCCCATCCATTAATTCATCTCCCTATACTCCTTAGGCGAAATCCCTTCAATTTCCCTGAACACCCTGGCAAATTGCTTCGGATTCTTATAGCCTACCATCTCACTGATTTCGAATACCTTATAATCAGTTTCCTTCAGTAAGCGTCTTGCTCCTTCGATTCTGACCATTTTCAGGTAATCAACGAAGTTCTGGCCTGTGTATTCCTTGAACATGTGGCTAAAATAGGAATAGTTCAGCGAAATGTAATTTGAAACGACAGCCAGGTTCAGATCCTTATGATAATTTTCCCTGATATAGATGATGGCCCGGTCCATATATTTTTGTTCGGAGTAAACCGATTTCATCTGTTTGTTGTATTCATGAATCCTCATCAGCAGATCCTCAAGTGCGCGGACATACTCATGAAAGTTAGGGAAATTGTAGATATCGCCTATCTTATTCAAAAGCTTGAATGTTTCAAGCGATTCCTCTCCCAGCCTGGCAAAAAAACCTTTAAAGATAATTTCATTGATTTCTTGATTAAGATTTTCGAGATAGCTTATGCTGCTGTTGGAAATCACATCAAAGTCCACCACTTGCAGCAGGTATGACTTTATTTCCTTTTCGCGCTCTGTACCAAGCATATTGGCGATTTTATTGATTAACTCGCTTGGCATGGAGGCGGAGTCTTGTTTTTCTTTAATTTTCTCGTAAAAAATGACTTGGCATCGAGGATATAAAAAATGATATTTTAAAGCATTCTCTGCCTGCTGGTAAAACGTCTTCAATTCGTTAATATCCTCAGCTTTTTCACTGATCCCTATTGCAAATGCAAAATACCTGTCTCTTCCGAATTGCTCCTTTAAGTGTGAAAACACCTGACTGTCTGGAGAAATGATGACGGCCCGATTATCTTTATCGAGAAATGAAAGGTTACTTGAATCTGTCGGGAGCAGCTGATTGATTTTATTTAGAAAATCTTCCCCTGCTAGTTCACCTTCCTGATCAATGATCCCTACATAATAACCTTCCGAATAGGAATCAATCTGCATTTTATTAAAAAGCTGGACCAAATCCTCTTTTAGCAGATTTGGATTGAGCAATATGTAATTCAGCTGGCTGGCGCGGTAATCATTCATATGCTCATTTGACATTTGATTAAGGGATTCGAGCTCTTCAGTGATTGTATCCAATGTCTTGAAAAGCTCTCCCCGGTTCACCGGCTTAAGCAAATAATCCTTTACCTTATGCCTGATGGCTTCTTTCGCATAGGCAAAATCGTCATAGCCGCTCAAGATGATGAGCGCAGGCTTTTTATCCATATTTTCAAGTTCCTTGATCAGCTGAATCCCATCAAGATGCGGCATTTTTATATCGGTAATCAAGATATCGGGTTTTAATTGCTTTATACTTGCTAGGGCTTCCATGCCGTCTGCTGCAATAAAGGTTTCGTATGCAGGGTACTCCCTTTTGATCATCGCCTGTATCCCAAGGCGGATATTCTTTTCATCGTCCGCAATAAGGATTTTATACATTCTGGCTGCCTCCCCTCAATAGTTTGCAAGGCATTGTTACCGTGACCATCGTGAATTCTCCTTCAACACTCGTTACAGATATGCCATATCCATCACCATAGTAAAGTTTAATCCTTTCATTCACATTCACAATCCCAATCCCATTGCCGTTGTTGACAGAAGCTGTTTCAATTGTTTGACCGGCTTGGATGCTTGCATTCAGCAATTCACTTTGAGCTGCTGACATCCCAACCCCATTATCGGTGATTTCAATGATGACCGACTCATCTAAATACCTGGCGCTTACTTTGAGGACGCCATTGCTTGAAAGATTTTTCGGAATGATCCCGTGTTTAATCGCATTCTCTACAATTGGCTGCAGAGACATTTTCAAAACTTCCTGGTCAAGCAGATCTTTATCCACATCGATATTTAATTCAAGCAAACCATCTAGCCGGAGATTCATTATATCAATATAGTTTCTGATATAGTTCAGCTCTTCTTCTAGGACAACGAAATCGTTTTTCCACCTGAGGTTATAGCGCATCATTTCTCCCAGGGAGGTGACCGCATCGGAAATCTCGTATTTCCCTTCGATTTCAGCCATCATCTTGATATTCTCAAGTGTGTTATATAAAAAATGAGAATCAATTTGTGTTTTTAGCGCTTTTAATTCTGTTTCTTTAGCGGCGGCCTGTTTATTGACAGCATCTGCAATCAGATTGTTTATTTTTCCGAGCATGCTTTTAAAATGGTAACCGAATTCAGCAATTTCATCATATCCGCTGACATCCACATCAAAGGCAAAGTCGCCTTTTTCTACCCGTGCCATTGAATCTTTCAGCTTATACATCCTTTTAAGCAGCAAGGAAATCAGGACATAGGTGAACAAGGAAAGAACGATGACAAGGAAGATGATACCGCTCAGGATGATATTCCTCGTCTTGGCTGTCTCTGCATATAGACCTTCAAGAGAAATTACATTCAGCATGTAAGCTTCCAAATCCTCAATTTTGGCAGTGGTAACAAGATAAGGAGTGCCCTTATTTTCAAATTGAAAGCTTCCAGTGCCTTCCTTTTTAGACTTGCTGAAATCGCGGATCAGCGCTTCAGGATCGATTCCTTTATCTTCAAAAAAAGTATCATGATGATTTCTGATCATGTTCATATCCTTGTCCAGGACCACATAGACAGAATCAGGGTCATTCTTCGGCCCAAACATCTTAGGGAAGAAGTTCTTCAGAAACATATTGATTTCAATGATGCCCAAATGTTCATCCTTGGGAAAATCGAGTTCCCTCAGCAGCGAAATCTTTGATGTGTTTTGTGATGGCAGCCTTTCAAGCACATCTTCAGTCTGCTGATCAAACCACCAGAGCTCCATTCCATTCCGGCTGACCACCTCATCTCTCCACGGCTTTTTCATGATTCGCTGCTCTCTGAACAGAATCGGCCACATTTCAGTAATATAGGGATTCGTGGTATACACTCGTATATTTTCGATCGCAGGATTGTTCGCCTGCAATCTGGTGATATTGGAGAGTTCGTTCATCCTAAAATCGATGAGCTGATTAACATTTGCTTCATTCCTTGTTTTCACAAATTCAAGGAATTCCATATCAGAAACAACCATTTGGGCTGTCCGTCTCATAGATTCGATGTTGTTTTTGATATGCACCTGTTCGATTTCGAGTGCATTTTCATTTTTGGTGCTGATTTCGTGTATGGCCCTGTCGTAAACATCCCTGGAATAAATGATCGTGGAGATGATAATCGGGATTATGATAATGATGATATAAAGTCCAATTAGTTTTTGCTGCAGGGAAAGTCGGTTTAATCCGTCAGAAAGCTTTTTCAGTGTCTCTGGCATTATCATGTTTCTCACTTCCATCATTTTTTCAGGATACCAACAGTATAAATTTTTTTGCTTTTTAAAAATAGGGGAAGTGTTACGAAAGTATGAACAATTATTCAATCCGCCAATAACAGGAATAGACCGCCCCTTTTAAAAAAATTTTAAAAGGGACAGTCTGATGAAAGGTTTATTTTGCTGAATCTAGTTTCTTCTTGTTTAATTCATACACCTTTTGCTGATACTCTTCTACTTTATCGTAGCCATAAGAATCACGCTTCTTCAAGAAATCCTTGAAGGTTTTATCGAATTCTTTATCGGATTTTGCAAGCAGCAGCTTCGGAAGCGTTTTGCCCCATTCCTGCGCGATCTTGCTTGCTGCAACGCCTTCTGCAGAAGTTCCAGTCGGGCTGATGCCATCAAACTCGGCGTAGCTGACTGTCTTTCCTTTTGTCCAGTCTTCCATTTGCTTGAATGGTTCAGACGCAGGTGGTGCCCACGCAAGGCTCATGTTTGTATCCATTAGCATCCAATATTTGAATGAAGCACCATACTTCTGGTCAAAAGCAGCACGGTCCTTATTCAATAGATCCAATACTTCTGGTTTGAATTCTGGCTTCCCGTTCACCATGTCATACGTTTCGCCTTCTTTACCCATGTAAAGGTCCATCTGGCCTTCTTCACTGATCAGGTAAGAAAGGAATTGGATCGCTCTTTCTTTATCTTTTACATCTTTGGAAATCAATGTAACTGTCCAGCCTGAGATGCTGTCGCCTGCTAAAGCAGGTCCATCTCCCTTGGAGTTCGCTGGTCCGTCAACAGCAATATAGACGGAGTTAGGATCTTTCGCATACAATGCGTGCTGCTGTGCTGCAAGGTCACTGCGCTGGTAAAGCATTGCGAAGTATCGGCCCTGTGAAATCTTCTCTTCCATTTGCGGACGCTTGTCGATGAAGATATCTTTTGCAAGTAGGCCCTTTTCATTTGCCTGCCTGAACGTCTTTAACCATGCAAGATATTCAGGATCCTGGCTGCGGTCATACACTTTCCCGTCCTTTTCCATTGGAATAGCAAGGAAGTTCTGAAGGTAGCCTTCAAGGGATGTGTTTCCTACATCAGTAAATTCATTCAATCCAAACGGAATGAGCGGTGCACCGTTGACATCAGGGAATTTTTCTTTTGCAGCTTCAAGAGCCTTTAAGAATCCTTCTGGTGTGCTCATGTCCGGGCTGCCAATCGCTTCATACATATCTTTTCTTACAAGGAATGTCTGATTGGAAGGCTTAAGGTCTTTATATTTGTCAAAATCCTTTGGTGAAGAAGAAGCGTTAGGATAACCGTAAGTGTTGCCATCCTCTTGCTTATACCACTCAAGCTTAGCGCCATCTGCCACTTTAAAGAAATAAGGATCATATTGGTCAGCAAGTTCATTCAATGGAAGGACTAGTTCTCCTTCAATCATCTTTTTAACTGCATCTTCCCACCAGCCTAATGTGATGAAATCAGGCAGTTTTCCAGATGCAATCATCGTGTTCATTTTCTCCGCTTCATTTCCTGCTGGAGAAATGTAATTGATTGAAACGCCAGTTTTATCCGTCACATATTTTGAAACAGCATCGTCGCCCCACTTATGTGCGAACCAAGAGAAGTTCACATACCAGTCGAAGGTAATTGGTTCCTTGTTCGACTGCCAGCCAGGTGCGTCAGCAGTAGCTTTTGGTTTGTCGTCTTTTTTCTCATCGGAAGCGTTTTCATTTGTCTTGCTCGTACAGCCTGTAAATAATGCCAATATCAATGATAGTACAAGCAGCATTGAAAAACCTTTTGAAAACATGTTTCTCCTCATATTTTGACCCTCTCTCTTATTTGTTTTTTGGGCCACCATTATCAATTTACACTTCTTTAAAAGGATGGGAAAGGCTTTTTGGAAAATGTCAGCCTTTCCCTCAATTTAAGGGGTAGCGCTCAAGATTGATAATGACGCCGATTTATTTAAATTTCTTCCATGAAGAAAATTTAAATTAATTTGATGATGGATCAGCCTTTAACTGAACCAATCAGCATTCCTTTTACAAAGTACTTTTGCAGGAATGGATACACGAGCATGATTGGAAGCGTAGTGACCACCATGGTTGCCAGTTTAATAGATTGGGAAGTTACTGTTTTCGTCGCAACTGTTCCCGCCGCATTTGTCATCATTTGATTGGAACTGGATTCAGCTACAACTTTGTACAAATACGTTTGGATTGGCTGCAGATCCGGGTTATTCACAAAGATGACTCCGGCAAAGTAGTCATTCCATTGATACACTCCCTGGAACAATGCAATCGTCGCGATAACGGGCATCGAAAGCGGGATGATGACTTTGATGAAAATCATGAAGTCGTTCGCACCATCTATTTTTGCTGCTTCCTCCAGGGAAGTTGGCAATTCTCTAAAGAATGAAACAAAGATAATTAAATGGAAGAAGTTGAACATAGTCGGAATGATATAGACAAGGAAGTTGTCAAACAACCCTAAATCTCTGATTAATAGAAAGTAAGGAATCAGCCCGCCGCTGAAAAACATCGTAATGATACCAACCAGCATATAGAAGTTACGTCCGTAAAGGTCTCGTCTTGAAATCGCATAAGCTACCATCGCGGTAAAGAATACATGTGTGATGGTTCCGATCACCGTTTTGGCAACGGTCACGCCAAAAGATGTGACAATCCCAGGGGTTTCAAAAACAGCTTTGTAGTTTGCGAAGGTGAAATCCCGCGGCCACCAGTAAATCCCGCCTCTCATTGCATCCACACCATCGTTCAGTGAATTGACGACAACGTACCAGATTGGGTAAACGGTAATGGCACAGATAAAAATCATGATTAAAATGTTAACATTATCAAATATGTACTCACTTGTGGTTCGCCGATTCCGTTTAAAAAGCTTAAACATGAATCCTCACCCCCTTAGAATAAAGATGTTCCGTTCAATTTTTTCGTAATCTTATTAGCTGATAGAAGCAGGATGAAGGCAATAATTGCTTTCAATAATCCAACCGCTGTTGCATAAGAATATCTGGCATTTTGCAATCCGAGCTGATAGACATAGATGTCAATTACATTACTAGCGCTTTCATTTAAAGAGTTCCTGAGAATCAGGATCTGATCGAAATTTGAATTCAGGACACCGCTTACAGCAAGAATGAAAAGAATCGTAATCGTTGGACGAATCGATGGCAATGTTACATGCCACATCTTTTGGAAGCGACTTGCTCCATCAATCGTTGATGACTCATAAAGCTCTGGCGATACACCAGCAATGGCTGCAAGATAGATAATCGCTGACCAGCCAAGCTCTTTCCAAATGTCCGATAAAATGACAATCGCCCAGAAGTTATCAGGCTCAGCAAGGAAGTTCGTGCGTTCACTGATCAACCCGAGACCTAGCAAAATATCATTGATGACACCGATATCCGCAAGCCACGTAGTCAGGATCCCTCCGAGTACAACCCAGGAAATAAAGTGTGGCAAATACGAAATCGTCTGGACTGCCTTCTTGAACTTCATCGAAGTTAGCTCATTAAGCATAAGTGCGAATATGATTGGTAGCGGAAAGCCAATGACCAATTTAATCAAGCTGATTCCGAGCGTATTTTTCAGGACGATCCAGAAATTCTCATCCTGGAGGAATTCCTTGAACTGCATAAGTCCCACCCATGGCGCTTCGGAAATGCTGCGGATGATGCTGTATTCCTTGAACGCAATGATTAATCCGTACATTGGGACATAGTTGAAGATGAACATCCACACGACCCCAAGCAGGGCCATGAACTGTAAATACTTTTGACTGATGATGGTCTTTTTTATTTTTTTGAATTTTTCTCGTTTCGTGCTTGTTTCAATAATGGGGCCATTCACCTGTTGTTCGACTGGTTGCTGAATTTTGACTTCCATTGTTTCACCACCTTGGCTGCTCTTGTCTTTCTATCTCTATAGTAAAAAAAAGCGCTTGCATTTATAAGCCATTGAATTTTGCTTATGGTACCAAATTTTTAGGTTTATTTTCAAAGCCGAAAATATTGATCCTATCGCATTGGTATCGTTTTCAAAAATCATGTTGGAAAGGGAACTATTGCAGCTGTGCATAAATCCCTTGGAGAATAGAAAAAACCCCTCCATGAAGAGGGGTTTCCAGTTTAGTTAGTTAATCACTTGCCCGTCACCGCTGATTTCTATATCTGCAGGAACCCGGATGTAAAGGAATTCCATTCCTTGCATCATGCCGTATCCATTGCTTGATTGCTCTCCATATTCGGAGAACTGCGTGAATGGAAAAGCATTCGAAAACTTTACCAGCTTGATTTCGACAGGGTCGGTTGGAAATATTTTCAGAGTTGCATCAGCCAGTTTGATCTCGGGTGATGGGAAACGGTCGGTTATATCAATATTGTCCAAATAGGAAAAAGTGGAGTAATGAGTCACTTGTACTTTCTCCTCAAGGGAATCTACTTTCTCAATGAAGATTTGTGCATTCTGATTCATATTCTTAACGTCTAAAAGCTGTTCTTTGAGCGAAAATTCCCAGGAGTCTTTTTTGATGAGTCCTTCCGCTTCATCAATCTTTCCGGATTCAAGGGTGGGATAAATATCGCTATTCAGCCTATCGTGTTCCTCTATTTCTTTATCAGTCAGATGATCACCTTCGAAGGTGTCCTCCACCGATACCACTAGAGATAGAATTCCAGCCCCCAGCAGGATCATGAAGTATGCCGCGAAAATTTTCGTAGTCCCGTTTCCGCTCATGAACCTCGCACCAAAAAATTTATTGGAAATCCCTCCGAAACTGAGCATCAGCAGGATGATAATGAATAAAAGAAAGACTACACTCATTTTCTCACCTCCAGGCTGTTTGAGATCCAGGCCGATATTCCATAGGCAAACGATGAAGCAAGCAGCACTTTTAACACAAATAACGGAAAGGAAGTTTCTCTCACAAAAATTTGTCCGATATCAATCACAAAAGTTGACTCACTGGCCAGGAATACATTTAGGAACAAACTGCCGAAAAGGAGCCCAGGAATAATGATCATAAAAACCTTGCTCCTTTGGACCAGCATACCGACCAGGTATCCGATTGCGGTGAATAAGAACAGATACAGGACGGTGGCAGCAGCACCCTCAGCCATTTGCAGGACTGTCAAATGCTGGCTTACGATGAACTCCCGATCCTTCAGGAAAAAAATAGCCAGCTTTAACGATTGACTTGCAAGCACAAATGTAACCCCGCCGATCACACTTGCCCAGCCGAGGAACAGGATGTTCGCTAAATGGCTGCTCAGTCTGTTGGACACAAAAGCGTAATCATCAAAACGATAGGCTTGAGTGGTGACGACGATGGCTGAAATGAACGCCCAGATCATCATGAAAGCAATAATGATATTGCCCGAATAGTTTTTCATATCGTAGCTGAATGTATCAGAGCCGCCGCCCCCTCCCCCTTCTCCGCCAAGAGAGAACAGGAGGGCCATTACCTGCAGGATCATCAGTGAAGTAAACATACCTCGAAAAGATTTCAGCTTGAAGCGGAACTGTTTTTTTACAATATCCCACAGACTAACCTTTGTTAAATACATCATCAATCCCACCCTTCTCCTGGCTCGTCAAGTACAGACAGAGATCCTCATTTGAAATCGTCGAGAACTCCAGGCCGCTTTTTATCGCAGCCGCAATCTGGTCATCGGAAAGTTCATTCCGGATCACTCCAAACGTCCGGCCGAAACTTTCTTCGCTCTTATGGAATACCTCATGGCCGCGAATCCAATGGTTGACGGCTTCTTCTTTCCCGCTGACGACTACGGCATACTCACGCAGCTCTTCAACAGGCATATGGAGAAATTGTTTTCCATCCTTTAAAAGTAAAATATCTTCCAGAATGTCCTCGACCTCACTCAAATGATGGCTTGAGATGATGATCGTCCGCGGATGGGCGATGTAATCCTTTAGCAAGGCCCGGTAAAAATCCTTCCTGACTCCTGCATCCATTCCGTTTGTCGGTTCATCGAAAATGGTCAAAGGACAGCGTGCTGCCAATCCTAAAATCGCGTTGAATGTATTCTTCATTCCCTTTGACAGCCCTGCATGTGTCTGCTTTGGGTGGAGAGAAAAATAGTCGGACAGGTTCCTGGCCAGTTTCATGTCCCAGTTCGGGTAAAAGTACGCTGCTGTCTCGAGAAGTTCCTCCAAGTTCAGGGCCGCCGGCAAATTCATGTCATTATCAATCATGATCAGATTCGCCGATACCATTAAATTATTGAATGGATGTTCGCCAAACACCCTGACGTCCCCTGACGTTTCCTTTATAAAACCGGCTGCAATTTTCAGCATCGTCGTCTTTCCTGCACCATTCCTGCCAATAAGGCCTGTAATCTTATTTTCCCCCAGTGAAAAAGTAAGATCATCCAGGGCTTTTTTCTTTCCATATGCTTTAGTTACCATATTGAACTCCAGTACACTCACCGTTTACTCCCCCTTTAGTTCCCGTTTCGCTTCCTGGATCATTGCAATCAATTCCTCTACCGTCACCTGGAGGTGTTCAGCTTCTCTCACCAATTCTGCCACCAATGACTTCAATGTCTGATTCCTCCGTTTCACAGTAATAATTTCCTTCGCTTCTGCGGATACGAACATCCCAAGACCGCGCTTTTTATATAGGATGTTTTCATCCGCTAAAATATTCAACCCTTTTGCCGCTGTCGCTGGATTGATGTTCAGCATCTCCGCAAGCTGGTATTGGGAATACACCTTCTCATCCATCTTGATACTCTCGCTAAGGATCTCCGTTTCCAGCCACTCAGCTATTTGGATGTAAATTGGTTTCATGCTATCTGAATTAAGGATCAATCCCGTACCTCCTTCAACAGTTCCATAGTACATTACTGTTGTAATGTACTATATAATATTTTCTATAATTTAACAAGGGTTTTTTACCCAAAAATAAAAAATACCCCTTCGCTAGCAAAAAGGGGTATTTCCTGTTTATAATATTTTTGTTTTTTCCAGAGGGCTCTCAAGCGTCATCTGGTTCAATTCAATTCTCATTTTCTCTGTTTCCAGCAGGAAGTTTTCATGTTTGAGTTTTTCTAGTTCGATTTCGTCTTTTATCATGTTGTGTTTGATCTTGGCTGTTTTTCGGAAATGGCTTGTAACAATGGCGGTAAGTGGTATAGAAAATACCATGATAATTGTTATCGTTCCTGTCATGGAACATCACCCCAGCAAGATTATTTTAGACTATAGGACTATCATAGCAAATTACTAGGAAAATTAAACCAGGTTTTTAGACAGAAGTCTCAAACTGTACTTTATGAAGATTGGCAAAGATGCCACCCTGTTCGATCAACTCATCATGGCTTCCCTCTTCGGCAATGCCGTCTTCCGTTACCACGACGATTTTGTCAGCGCTTCGGATTGTTGCAAGCCTGTGTGCAATGACGAGTGTCGTACGGTTTTTGGATAGATCGGCGAGCGCGCATTGAATGATTCTTTCAGTCTCCGTATCTAGTGCTGAGGTTGCTTCATCCAGAATGAGGATCGGCGGATTCTTCAGGAACATCCGGGCAATCGCAATCCTTTGTTTTTGTCCGCCTGAGAGCTTCAGGCCACGTTCGCCGATTTGCGTTTCATAGCCATCCGGCAAAGAAGCAATGAAATCTTCGAGGTGGGCCTGCTTTGCAGCTCTCGCAATCTCTTCAAAAGTAGCACCGAGCGATCCATAAGCGATATTTTCGCGAAGCGTGCCTGTGAACAGGAACACATCCTGCTGGACGATTCCAATCTGGGAGCGCAGCGATTTCTTTGTAATATCACGAATATCCATTCCATCAATAAAAATTCCGCCGGTTTTCACATCGTAGAAACGCGGAATCAGCGAGCAAATCGTCGTCTTTCCAGCCCCCGATGGACCGACAAACGCGACTGTATCTCCATGGTTGATTTTCAAATCAATGCCTTCAAGGACAGGCTTTTTATCATCATAGCTGAAGGTAACATCACGGAATTCAATATTCCCTTTTAAATGAGCAACCTCAATGGCATCCTCCCGATCGACGACGTCCGGATCCTGGTCCATCAGCTCAGTGAATCTCTTAAAGCCCGCCATTCCTTTTGGATAAAGCTCAAGAATCGCACTGATTTTATCAATCGGTTTAAACAGGACATTGACATACAGGACAAAGCCAACCAGCTCCCCATAGCTCAATGTGCCGCGGAAACTTAGCCACGCACCATACACAAGAACGACAAGGACCATCAATCTTGTCAGCATATAGATGCTCGAGGCGCTGAATGACATCACCTTGTATGCTGTCAATTTCGCTCTGCGGAACTTACGGTTATTCGTTGTGAATCTCTCAATCTCATAATCTTCATTCGTAAAAGACTGCACGACACGGATCCCGGAGACGCTGTCTTCGACTCTCGCATTGACGTCAGCAATATCACTGTACATATTCTTCCACGCAGCATTCATCTTCAGATTCGTATACGTAATAAGCCAGATGAGAAACGGCACGATGACCATCGTAATCAGCGCCAGCTTGACGTTAATCGTAAGCATGATCCAGAACGCACCCACGAAAGTCATCGCCGCGATAAACAAATCCTCCGGACCATGGTGGGCAAGTTCCCCTAAATCAAACAAATCGTTGGTGATCCTGCTCATAATATGACCCGTCTTCGTATTATCAAAAAAGCGGAACGATTGCTTCTGGACATGCTGGAAAAGCTGCTGCCTCATATCCGTTTCAATGTTAATCCCAAGTTTATGCCCCCAGTAGTTGACAATGAACTGGAGAAAGGTGCTCAGCACATAAAGTGACAATAAACCGATGCTCACGCCAACAATCATATTCCAGTTCCCGCTTGGCAAAAGCGTATCGATGAACCACTGGACCGAAAGTGGAAACGCCAGCTCCAGCAGTGCGACAATGACGGCACTGCTAAAATCAATGATGAATAACCGCCGATGAGGACGATAGTATGTAAAAAATCTACGAATCATTTTTCTATATCTCCTTTTCGTTCTTCAAGTGATTATATGCCAAGGAGTTACACTTTTTCAATAATTCTGTAAAAATATACTATTAATCATACTAAAAAACCTCTTAATAATGATTAGGATATAAGATTGCAGCCAAAGGTGCCGCCTATAAAGTCGCTTGGTTGCACAATAAAACAATAATTGGAAATAACGGTCTCCAATACGAGCTATTGGATACCCAAATTAACAGATAATAGAAAAAGAAGTCTCCAATAAGACCTGTTGGGTACCTAATTAAACAAATATTGGAATAAACGGTCTCCAATACAGCCTATTGGGTACCCGAATGAACAAATACTGGAAAAAGCGGTCTCCAATAAGAGCTATTGGCTACATAAATAAACAAATACTGGAAAAAATAGGATCCAATAAGGGCATTAGCTCCATTTCTCCCTCCACCCAAAAGAAAGACTGTAAACAAGCTCGATTTTATTATCGAGTTGTCTACAGTCTGACCTACCAATAAAGATCCGGAGGATTGTTTTTACGAATGAACCAAAATTCCTTCAAGCTCTCTATTCAGTTCTTTCGACCGGTTGGCAGCATGATTGACAGCCTGTGTAATCGCCTGGCCGCCATTATATTTTCTTAAAGCATTCAGTCCTGATGCTGTCGTTCCGTTTGGTGAGGTCACATTTTTTCTGAGGACTGCAGGGTTTTCGCCCTTTTCCATGATCATTTTCGCTGCGCCAAATATCGTTTGTGCGATAATCTCGCGGACCATATTCTCGTCCATGCCATTTTCCGTGCCGACCTGTTCCATATGCTCCATCAAATAATAGAAATAAGCAGGGCCGCTTCCCGCTAACCCTGTGAAGATATCCATCTGGGCTTCTTCAATAAGGAATACCTTACCCATGCAGCTAAGCAGTTCTTCCACATCCTCGAGGTTAGCCGCGGATGTATTCCGTCCTGGTGAAATAGCTGTGGCCGACTCCTGAATCATGCTTGAAGTATTTGGCATCACCCGGATCACCTGCTGGGCTGCATTCAGGTTTTCTTCCATAAAATCTGTAGAAATCCCGGCCAAGACAGATACGACCACCTGGTTTGGTGTGATTTTATCCTTCAAAACTAAAAGAGCTTCCGATGCTCCCTTTGGCTTCATCGCCAAAATAAAGAGATCTATATCCTGATAAGGCATTTCCGCTTGTGGCAAACCATTAATGCCATACTTCGATTCCAGTCTTTCCAGTCTGGCAGTATTGCTTTGATTTGTAACAAAAATGTTTTCCGGGCGAATTTTCCCTGATTTGACCACGCCGGATATCATTGATTCAGCCATAGACCCCGCACCTAAAAAAGCAACTTTTTTATTTTTCAACAAGAGCATTCACCTCGAAAAGAAATTTGTTCGTACACCGTTCGCATTTTATCAACGGTACTAATGGTAACATGCTCAAGAATACTTTCAAGGGCTGGGCAATGATTCGTAAGCATATGGCTGAGATAGTGAGTGAAAGCGATAACATATGGAATTATACTGTCATTTCGTTACAGTGAGCAGCGCTAATCCTTCATATCGCCAAAATATGAAGAAATACGAGAGTTGAAATTACGATTCTTGAAATAAGTGGAAGAGACTTTTAAACTTACGAATAAACGAGATATTGGTATACTAGATTCGTGTCATTCTACTTTTATTCTGATAGGAAAGGAAAAAAGATGAATGTAAAAGAAACCGTGAAACAACTTCCGCTAACCCCAGGCGTGTATCTTATGAAAGATCAATACGGCACAGTCATTTATGTTGGAAAAGCGAAGAGACTTAAGCTCAGGGTTCAATCGTATTTCCACAATTCAGCTTCCCATCCGCAAAAGATCAAAAAGATGGTAGCCAATATCCATGAATTTGACTATTTCCAAACTGATACAGAATTTGAGGCATTCATGCTTGAATGCAAACTTATCAAAGAATTAAAGCCTAATTTTAACAAAAAAATGAAAAGTCACCTAGCTTATTCCTATATTGCGATTAAAACTGCTGGACCATACCGGAAAATCTCCATTACGACTGAAAAAGCGGAAAGGGACGATACCCTTTATTTCGGTCCCTATACAAGCCCAATCTACGTAAAAAAAGCAATCGAGAACTTGAAGGAGTATTTTCATATCAATTGCCTTCATCCGCTGAAGGGTTCTGCCTGCTTGAATTACTCCATCGGGCAATGCAATGGCTTATGCTTGGGTGGAGATGCTGTTGAACAGTACAATGCGATTGTCGATCAGTTCATAGCTTTGCTACAAGGAACAGACATGGAAATTCTTGAGGAATTGAAGCGGAAAATGGAGCAGACTTCCGAGGAATTTCGATTTGAAGACGCAGTTAAATACAGGAATTACATTAAGTCGTTCTCTATCCTATTATATAAGGAAAGTGTTATCCATTTTTCTGAGGCGAATAAAAACATTGCAGTCATCGAACGCTTGAGTGACAGCTCGGTAAAATTATTTTTAATTAAGGGCCATGAAATGATTTTCAGTGAAAAATTCTCATTTGAAAATGTGGAGCGGCTTTCTGAAACGATTAAGGTAAACATTTTCACTTATTTTCATGAGAATGCTCATAGAGAATCCTTGTCCATCAGCAAGGAAAACCTCGATGAAGCACAAATCATATTTAGTTATTTGAATAGCACGAATGCAAAATTCACCGTCATTCCTGATCGTTGGATTGAATCCAGGGATTTTGCTCAATTGGACGATGTGATTAAACAGTTGTTAATGAATATTAAATCGTAAAGGGCTGCAATGTTAAGATTGCAGCCCTTTACTTCTATAATCCTCTTATTTCTCTTTATCCCAAACAATCGAAAATGTCGTTCCTTTTGAGCTGCTTTCTTTTAAAATCAGATCGGCTTCTAAAGCTCTGGCAAGCATTTTGCTAAAAGGGAGTCCCAGACCAAGTCCTCTGACTTTGAGTTTCTTCTTTTCGCCTCGGAAGAATCGTTCAAATACATAAGCTTGTTCTGCCTCTGGAATTCCTGAACCCGTATCTTTAATATCAACGCCTTCATCAGAAAGAATGATGGATATGGATCCATTTTTATCTATTGCCTGAAAAGAGTTATTCAATAAGTTGATCATGATTTGCTGAAGACGAAGCGGATCTGTCATTTTATCGATGGTATGATTTGGCGTTATTACGTTCAAATTAACAGGCTCATTTTGTGTTACCTGCCATTGCCTGCCAATCTCCTGAACAAGTTTGTTCATATTGCAGTTTTCTGTACGTATCGTAAAAGCACCGGCAGCTAATGAGTTAAAATCAAGCAGGTCAGCGATCATCGTCTGCAGTCTTTGGATTTCCTTTAGCGTGATGTCTAAAAACTCCTGACGCTCATCGCCTGTCACTACCCCATCCCTGACAGCCTGGACCAGACCGCTTATTGAAGTAACTGGTGTTTTCAAATCATGCGTCACACCTGCCAATAACTCTGCACGCATTTGCTCAAGCTGGATGAGACGGTTGGTCATTTCCTTGAATGAGGTGACCAATTGATAGATTTCAAGCTCGTTATGCTCTGTATCGAGAGTGATATCGTAATCACCTTCTCTCACCCTGGCTGCTGCCTGTGCGACGTCCTGGATTGGTTTCAGGATTTTTTTGGAAAGCAAATAGATGACGAGCCACCCAAGCAGGCCTAATCCTATCAGCAAAATAATCAACAGCCGATACTCTTGATCGACGTTCGTCAGGTCGGCTTTACTTTGCATGACGACAACCCAGCCGGATTGCCTGTCATCAAGCGATAAAGGGGATTTTACGGCGTAAACGTCTACACCATTTACCGCGATTTCCTGTACAGTATCTTCCCTTTCAAACACCTCTTGAGGGACTTGCCCAGAGTTACGTCCGGGACCGCCACCTGGACCACGGTGTGATGGCCCAATGTTTAAAACATTCCCATCCAAATCCGTAATGTAAAGCTGAGGCTGATTTTCCATTTGAAGGATTTTTGCGCGCTCCTCAAGCCTTCGGTCAAAACGATCAAAATCATCATTATTATTAGATTGAGCAACGCGATCTGCTGTTTCGACGGCCAGGTACTCCATTAAATTCAAGCGATTCTCCAGTGTGGTCTGTTTAATCCACCACATCGAACCAGCCGCAAGAAGAGCTAGTCCGGCAATTAGTGTGAAGAGGTACCGTGTTGTCCAGTACCGCAGCAAAGAAGTTTGCTTATTACTTTTCGTAAACACTGAACTGATACCCCAATCCTCTTAGCGTCCGGATTTCGCCTTGAGATGCAGGCCAGGCTGACAGCGACTGGCGGATTCGTTTCACCGATAAATCCACTGCCCGGTCACTGCCGTCATAATCCATTCCCCATATATTTTCAATCAAATCTTCTCTCGTAAAGGTACGATTCGGTCTCTCTGCTAAAAATATTAGCAAACTGAGATCTTTTGGTGTTAAAACAACGGGTTCGCCACCAATCGAGACAACATGTGAATCCAAATTAATTTTCAAGCTGCCAAACTGTTTCGTGTGATCAGAATCCAGGACATTCGAAGAGCGGCGAAGCACGGCATTGACTCTGGCAACCACTTCTTCCCCAACAAACGGCTTCGAAATATAATCGTCCGCACCTTGATTCAGTCCCTTCAGCCGGTAATCAATATCTCCGAGAGCAGTCAGCATGATGACCGGACAAGAACTCGTTTTTCGAATCTCCTTCAGGACATCCCAGCCATCCATTCCAGGAAGCATCACATCCAGCAATACGAGATTTGGCTCATTTTCTGTAAACGCCCGCAGCCCTTCCAGTCCATCGAATGCCTGAACCACTTCATAGCCTTCATGTTTTAGATACACAGCTAATACCCTCGAAATTGTTTGTTCATCTTCAATAATTAATATGGTCTTCATTGCTGCCCCTCCATCACGAAAAGCTTTAAACCGCCTTAATAGTGGATAAAGTCGACTATAAATGGCACCTTATTCTTATCTTACAAGAAAAATCCCCAGTTTAATACCGGGGACTTCCTGATCTATTTTTATTCATTAGAAACCACGTCCACCGCCATCATGGTGGTTACCGCCACGGCCGCCTTCATGCCCGAAACCGCCTTTTCCTCCGAATTCTCCACCGTGACCGAATCCGCCTTTTCCGAATAGACCGAATTCATCATCTGTTAATTCATCCAATTTAGCGGAATCCTTCTCCTTGATTGCTTCAATAAGCTCCCGTGTATCTTTATTAGAAGTAGAGATTCCAAGCTCTTTCGCGAGGTTCACTATTTTTTTCTCCTGTACTTCTTGTGAAATCTCTCTGATTGTTTTTCCATCGATGGTGATTTTCAATTCTTTAGCATCTGCTTTTACTTTAGCAGTCTGAACTTCTTGTGCTACTTCTCTGATGTCCTTGCCATCAATAGTGATGCCAAGTTTCTTCGCTTCTTTGGTTACTGAAGCTGTATACACTTCCTGCTGCAATGTCTGCAGGTCTTTTCCATCAGTAGAAACGCCTAGTTCCTTAGCCTTTTTATTCAATGAGGCTGTTCGAATATCTTCCATTAATGTTTGGGCATCTTTATTAGCTGTTGATACGCCAAGTTCTTTCGCTTCTTTTTGAAGGTTAGCTAAACGGATCGCATCATGAAGGGCATCTGCATCTTTTCCATCAGCCGGGATGCCAAGATCCTTTGCTGTTTCCTTAAGCTTGGCCAATTGAACTTCCTCGGCAAGCGTATCGATATCTTTATTAGCTGTCTTGATTCCCAGCTCTGTCGCTTCACTCTTGATGGTTGCCTCACGGATCTCTCCCATTAAGGTCTCTGCATCCTTACCTGATGTGCTGATTCCAAGATCCTTTGCCTTAGCAATCAGTTCCTCAGAATTGCCTCCGAAAAATCCTTTATGACCAAAACCTTTTCCCATAAAACCTAGCTTTGAGCTTACAGTGGAGCTTGTGGTATCATCATTCGCTAATGACGTTGTGGCGTAACCTCCTAAAAGTAATGCTCCTGCAATTGTAAAACCTAAAACGGATTTCTTCATATTTGATATCCTCCTAAATTCTTTGTTTCAGGTTCAAGGTGGACATGAACCTTATACTCATAATTTAACGGTTGAATATGTCAGCAAAATGTCAGACTGAAAAAAATCAAAAAAATATTAAACAAGCTGAAAATTTATTAGAAAGCATGAGTCTAGCCATTCATTTATGTTTTTTACCGTTTCTTGCATGTCAGGAAAATGTCAAAGAGGAAAAAATAGCAGAATCGCCAAGCGTTGTTATTTGTTCGGCGTGAACGATGACACATAAAAATCGGGAGAGCATCTAGAGGGATGGTCTCCCGTTTTTTCTTTTTCTATTGCGAATGGTGGCACGAGAAGAATTATTACAACCATTCGTTTCGGTTTTTCTTTTGCGAATGGTCATGAGAGGACTTATTACGACCATTCGTTTTGGTTTTTCTCTCGTGAATGGTCATGAGAGGACTTATTACAACCATTCGTTTCGGGTTTTCTTTTGTGAATGGTCGTGAGAGGACTTATTAGAACCATTCAACCCGATTTTTCTTCCACGAGTGGTTATGAGAAGCCTTCCGACAACCACTCATCCCGATTTTTCACGCGCGAGTTGTCATGGCAAGCGTTCTGAGAACAACTCATTCTGATTTTTCACACGCGAGTTGTCATGAGAAGCGTTCCGCTTTCTTAAACTATGATTCTAGAACTTTCATTTGAAATGTCAGCCAAATCCCGCAACTGAATAAAACAGCTCCAAAAACCGTAATAAAGGTCATTGGTGATAGTATTTTTACAAAAGAGAGTGCGACCATAATTGTTCCAACTATGAGATAGTGATGAATCGCGTGCAGTCGGAAGGCTTTCTGCTCGATATGCCATGCATGATGGTAACCCTGTAAAAAACCTAAACTCACTTGTAATAAAAGCGCAATGTATGGAAGGAACTCAAACGAATTCCTTATAAATCCTGCCGTTATATAAATAACACCCATTCCCATATATACAGAAGGAACATACGATTTGACAGTATTTTTCCTCGATTGAAAAACACGGTAACCGAGTGCAGCAGAAAAAGAAAAGGCTGCAAATAACCAAGTAAACAAAGTAAATGTGAGTGAGGCTTGTTTTAGCCAAAGTATGTAATATGGAAAAATGGCAACCTGGCCAACCGATACTACGAGTGGGATATACCGTTCACTCCTTTTTGTCATGTGATGCTCCTTCTTTAAAATAATAGTCATAAAAGACGTTTTGAAAAACGCCGTTTGGATCTCTTTTTCCTTTTTCATCATGGAACTTCTCCCACTCTGGATAGGACTTTCTGAATTGTTCTTTTGATTGATAGTGATAATAAGGGAGATAGTAAACTCCTCCGTGCTTGAGGGTTACGTCCGTCCATTGCTGAATGATGGCTTCTGCATTATGAATCTCGTTATCTTTTAATCCATGCTGTATTAAAATGACAAGTCCAAACATATCTTCTTTGGCATATTTCAAGCTTGTATAATCATCCTTAGCAGCGTAACGAACCGTAATATTGTGAATTTTAAAATCTTCATCCTTATCATTGGGAGGGAGAAATCTTTTTAAATCACTGATGTATTCATCATACTGATCTACGGGAATGAAAAATTCCTGAAGGACTTCTACCCGCCCAGGCTCCGTGAATTCCATAAATTCCGAATTCCCGCGCATCACGTTATTCCGGGTAATCTTGTCTCCATCTAGTGATTTAATAAGCAGCTTTTGGTTTTTCCAGAAAAGATCCTCCAAACCACCGCCCTGCCGGCCCAAATCCATCGCCAGCTTACCGATCCGGGCACCGTGCTCTTTTTTAAGCGGCGCCTGGTGATCCTGTTTCCCAGTCGAATTGTAATCGATCACATACATTTCGTCTAAAAAAGAACCGGGGGCAACACTAACCCTTCCATAATGCATAGCTGTATCATCATTTTTTAACAGGTTGGCAAAATAGGCTTCATATTCTTTCGTTTGAAGTTCTTCTGTATGGATGGTGTAAATTTCATTTTCTGTTAATTCCAAAGTCACATCTAAAATGACACCAAATAAGCCATAACCCCCTAACGCATACTTCATCCATTCATTAGAATCACTTCGTGTTACGGTCTTAATTTCTCCAGTCGGGGTCAGAATGGTCATTTCCTTAACGGTTCCAGCCATTGGGCCAAACCGGATATCCCGTCCATGGGCATTGACGGAAAGTGATCCGCCAATTGTGAAAATCGATTGTGACTGTGTGACTTTTAATGCAAGTCCCAAAGGCTGAATGGCCTCCTGGACGTCTTCCCAAGTTGCACCACTTTCAACTTTTATCGTTTTATTCTGTTTGTCTATTTCCAGGATTTTATTGAACGTCTTCATATCTAATACCACCCCATCCTTATAATAGGTGTGGCCGCCTTGCGAATGCTGCAGGCCTGCAACTGAAATATGCTGGCCGTTTTCATTTGCTTCCTTCACAATCTTTTGCAGTTCAGCACGATTCCCTGCTTTAACAATCCCTTCGATCCGTTCAGGGAGCAGCCCAGTATAATCCGTTGCCAGATTGCTTTGAGTGAGGCCGTATTTTCTTTTTTCAAGAGGGATGTTCATAAATACGAAAACAACAAATACACTTACAATCATTCCGAGAAAAAAAGGATTTTTATAGATTAGCTGTTTATTTTTCCTTATAGATGATAGATTCACAAGACCGCCCCTTCCAAAGTGTAATATTACACTTTAGTTAACATTATATGCTAATTCATCATGATACTACCAGAATTTTTTTATCCTGAAAGTAATAAAAAAGAGAACGGCTATGCCGCTCTCCCTCATTATTGCAAATTCACCTTAATCGTTTTGTCTGACCAAAAGCTTGGGGTGTACTGAAGCTGCAAACCCGTGTCTCCTGCTGGCTGTTCGAAGGCAATCGTACCGGAAACTTTTCCGCCTGGGGCAAGTTCACCAGATTGCAGTGCTGTGTTTGTATCAACGGTAGTGAAAGCCTGATCGACGATTTGTCCCTGGCTGTTGGACATTTTGAAGTCAAATGGATTATAGGAAATGTTCTCGTCCCCTGCATTATTGATTTCGACAGTTACGATGACGAATTCGTGGCCATCCTTTGGCTGGTCAAAGTCTCCGCCGGCTGATTTCTCAACCTTTGTCACGGTCAGTACATTGTCTCCTAATTGAACTTGTTCCCCTACAGTAAATTCTTCTTTTACAGGCTCAGCTTTTGTTTCTTCCTGCTTAACTGTCTTTTCCGTTGCTAAAGTTTCTGCAGAGCCACTTTTTACCTTTGGGGTGGATTCCTCGTCTTCTCCGCTGCCACCTGCAATGGCAAACACTGCAATAATCGCAATCAGCCACACCCACCACTTTTTATAAAAAGGTTTTTTCATTTTCATATCCTCCCGGTTTTAAAGTTTCATTCTCTTTTCAGTGATCGATTCGGAAATCATTTCATACATGTTTTCGACACCCTTATGGGATGCTTCGAAGTTATACGAGTTTTCGATATCGATCCCGAGGCTGGCAGCTTCTTTTGCGGCATCGATATTTGCTCCCATGAAAATGAACTCCCAGTTGTATTTTTCCTGCTGATGCCTGATCAGTTCCTTTATTTTTTCATAAGTGAACTCACGGCTTGCATTTTCCATTCCATCTGTCGTGATCACAAAAATAACTTTGCCAGGACGATGGTCCTCACTTGATCTCGAAAGCCTGATGCCGACATCCAAGATGGACTTGCCGACTGCATCCAGCAGGGCTGTCGTTCCCCGTACGAAGTATTCTTTCTCAGTAAGCCTTACTTCCCGAGCATCAATTCCGTTCCATAAAACCTCGTATTCATCATCAAACAGTACTGTTGTCAGGATGGTGTCTCCATCGAGTTCAGACTGTTTTTTCACAAAAGCATTGAAGCCTCCTACTGTGTCACTTTCAAGTCCTGCCATCGAACCGCTTCGGTCCAGCAGGAAGATGATTTCGGTTAAATTGTTGTTCATCATCGTCAACCTCCTATGTTTAATCTGATATAATCATAGCTATAATCATCGATAATTTGGTCGCCTGGTAAGCGACATTTTCGGGGAGCTGACCATATGCTAGATAAAAAGATTCTGGAAGAATTGCAGGAATATCTCGAGCTCAACCTGGCTGTCATGATGGAAAAGGAAATCATCCTTTATAGTCCTCAGGAATCCATGGACATGGATTCTGTCATGGAAAGCATCTCTCCGCTTGATATCGAAATGTTCATCAATAACAAGCGGCAGCCCACACTGCAGGATGTTCTTTTTGGCTTTATCGATAAAAATGGAGCAACGGACGCGGAGGTTTATAAGAAGGCTGGCCTGGATCGGCGCCTTTTTTCTAAAATCCGCTCCAAACCGGATTACAGACCGGGGAAAAATACAGTGCTCGCGCTGGCGCTTGCCCTCGAGCTGAACAAAAAAGAAACCGACAAGCTCTTAAGCTCTGCCGGCTACTCCTTGTCGGACAGCGATACATCCGACCTGATCATTCAATTTTGCATTGAAAAGAAAATATACAACATCCACCAGGTTAATTATGCTCTAGATTCCTTCAGCATGAAGCCATTGAGTGGAGTATTATAGACCAACAATCGGCAGACGAGAATCTGCCGATTTTATTTTGTGCAACTCCCCAGGTACTAAAAAATGGCACCAGATATCCGGCACCACGGAATGATATATTTTTTATTGAATCAATTTCCCGCGCTCAAAATGATTCATGCATGTCAGTTCAATAATGTACTCATAATTGGCAATTGATTTGAGAATGTCTTCTTTTTCTTCCAGGGATAGATCTGGATTTTGCATTTTCATTACGAGTGCCATCTGCAATGCCTCTAACTGTGATTTTACTTCCCGATAGTCCATTCCTAACACCCTCCTGTAAAATGTAATCGTTTTCTTTTCTTGTTTTCATTATATCTTATGAACCCCATTAGGTATCTGTCGATTTATTGTGAAATTGTGAAACCTTCTATAGAATGAGCATTTTTAACCATGTGAGAGCGGAAGTACCCCAGCTCATACCATAGCTGCCCTTCTTTTTACATTCGCTTCGTCCAGTATTTCAAGTATAATGAATACTATTCAGTTTATGCATATGATAATTCTTTGCGAGAATCCTATATATAAGTGGAATAATAAAAAATAAAAGAGGTTACTACATGAGCGAAAAAAGTTTTGAGGATTACAATTTAAGCGATGAACTCAAACGGGCACTAAATGTGCTTAAATATGAAAATCCTACAGAGGTCCAAACAGAAGTGATTCCATTAGCATTGCAAAACCAGGACCTTGTCGTGAAATCACAGACAGGTAGCGGAAAGACGGCTTCATTCGGGATTCCGATTTGCGACATGATGGAATGGGAAGAAAAGCTGCCTCAGGCGCTGATTCTTACACCAACAAGGGAGCTGGCTGCTCAAGTCCGCGAAGACATCACGAATATCGGCAGATTTAAAAGGATCAAAGCGGCAGCTGTTTATGGGAAAGAACCGTTTTCCAAACAAAAAGAAGAGCTGAAGCAAAAAACACATGTCGTTGTCGGCACCCCAGGACGTGTAATCGATCACATCGAAAGAGAAACGCTCCTTTTAGATAAAATTAAATATCTAATCATCGATGAAGCTGATGAAATGCTGAACATGGGGTTTATTGAACAAGTTGAATGGATCATCGAACAGCTTCCAGAGGACAGAGTGACGATGGTGTTCTCGGCTACGCTGCCTAAGGATGTTGAAAATCTTTGCCATCAATATATGAAGGAACCTGTTCAAATTGAAATTGCCTCTAGCGGTGTGACAACGAGTACGATTGAACATTCATTGATTGAAGTAAAAGAAGAAGAGAAAATTGCGCTTCTTAAGGACGTTACGGTAGTTGAAAACCCGGATAGCTGCATTATTTTTTGCAGGACGAAGGAGAATGTCGATACCGTCTACGCTCAGCTTGACGCAGCTAATTATTCGATCGAAAGGCTTCATGGCGGGTTGGAGCAGGAAGATCGTTTTGCCGTTATGAATGGCTTTAAAATGGGTAATTTCCGCTATCTTGTGGCCACAGATGTTGCCGCAAGGGGAATTGATGTTGATAATGTATCGATCGTCATCAACTACGATGTTCCGATGGAAAAAGAGAGCTATGTCCACCGCACAGGCCGAACGGGTCGCGCTGGGAATAAAGGAAAAGCGATTACGCTCGCTACCCCTTATGAAGGGAAATTCATTAAAGCCATCGAACGATACATCGGCTTTGAGATTCCTGTGGCAGAAGCTCCGAGCAAGCAGGAGGTTGCCAGCAGCCAGGCTGAATTCGAAGAAAAAATCGGCGGCCGCCGCGTCGTCAAAAATAACAAAACGGCCCGCATTAATCAGGGTATCACGAAGCTTCATTTCAGCGGCGGGAAAAAGAAAAAACTTCGCGCTGTCGACTTCGTTGGTACCATCGCAAAAATCCCTGGAGTAACAGCAGATGATATCGGCATCATCACGATCCACGATACGATGACGTATGTCGATATCCTGAACGGAAAAGGGTCGTTGGTCATCCAGGCGATGGAGGACGCGACGATTAAAGGAAAGAAGCTTAGGGTGAGTAAGGCGATTAAATAAGGATGGTTTTTAGTTAATAGAAATCACAGCAAAGGACGATTATGCCAGCATAATCGTCCTTTCTTTATATCTATTTTTCACAGACAATAATCTCTCGTTCAAAGGTCCCTTTTCTCACTACACAACGATCAACTATGTTAAATCCTGCTTCTTCGATGATCGAGTCGATCGGTTCAATCGTAACGATCACAACTTTACCTGCGAATTCGCGTGTGCTTTGCAGCATCTCGAGCTGCTCTTCTGGCGTAATGACGGAGCACAGATTGTATGGCATATCAATTACGGCTACATCATATATCCCCGTCACTTCTCGAACATCCCTGAATTTCACTTCCGTTGAGTAACCGAAATACGCGATGTTTTCGCGGGTACCCGGCAGGATTAACGGATTGACATCACTGGCAACCATGTCGATTCCCATAGACAACGCTTCCACGACAACTGTACCTATTCCGCAGCACGGATCGATTGCTTTTACTCCGTCAGGATCAGGAACGGCAATATTCGCAACCGCCCTGGCAACACGTGTGCTGAGAGAAGTCGAGTAGCTATGAGGCTTCTGCTGGTGATGCAGCCACACTGCTTCACTGCTGTGATATTCACCAAATACCCAGCGCCCTCCTGTATTCATCAGGGCAAAAACAAGCTCAGGATTATTCAAATCCGGTTCCCCGGGAATGTGCAGACCGACTTCTCTTTCGATTCGACGCCTGTCCTCAAAACTCACTTTTTCTGGCCCGGTGACTTTTACATACATCACCTTAAAAGTGGAGCCATTCAGCTCCAGCTGCTTTACCTGCTCAATCAGGTCCTCTTGTTTTTCGCCTTCAAAAAAGACATCCAAACGACCTCTCATGAACGGGCTTCTGCTCGGGTCTATATTGATTGTACTTTCAAGAATATTGGAATCCGTATCCACACCAAAAAAAGAGCGCATTTCAAGGGCGCATAACTCTCTTTCTTCATCTGGTAAAGCGTAATTGTATATATAAGAGCGTGGCTCTAGATGATTGTAATTCAAGTTGTCACATTCCTTCCTGTTTCCATTCCATCACTATACTAGTTTACATGATAAAAGTATCTGGATACAGCTGGAAAGGAAGCAAAAAATAAAGAAAGGCAGATTCCCGCCTTTCTTCATTAATCATTCATCTCCAAGTTTTCACCGATGCTTTCCATAGCATAAGGCAGAGCAAGAAAGATGGCGGGCACATTTTCAAGCTTGCCTGCTGTGTTCAGCATTTATTTATCTATCTGCGATTCTATTTTGCATTCTCATCGGGTTGATGAATTCCGAATACATTGCCTTCCGGATCTAGGTAGTAGCCTTGCCAAGCCATTCCAGGGAGCGCATGCTTTGGCAGTGCGACCTTGCCTCCATGCTCGAGAATTTTCGCTTCTGTTTGATCGTAATTTTCGACTCCCATTGTACATGCAAATCCATTCATAGCTGCATTTGCTTCAGGCGGAGCACCTCTCCTTTGCATCAAAGCGCCATTGATTCCAGGTTCATCATCATTTCCAGTGACTGCACCAAAATACGGCATCCCGGCATACTCGCTCCAATCCTGAAAAGACCACCCGAATACCTCACCATAAAACTTCTTTGCTCGTTCCATATCACTCACATGAATTTCAAAATGAACTAATCTTCCCATGATAACCTCCTAAGATAAATTTGATTTTTTTCTTCAGTCTAATGTGGTACTTATGTATATCTTGAGGTCTTTGAGAATTCAGCATTTTGCCTATGATCCTTTTTCTGTTGCACAATACCCTCCTTATTATAGGATAATTTTCAGAATAAATATTCAATTTTCATATGAAAATTATTTTTATTCCATGAAAAAAGGCAACACCCGCTGGAGGAATGCTGCCTTCTTTTTTAAAAAATATCTTAATCTTTCACCGGGTCAAGTGCCTGGTATGCGAGCTGATACTTCCCGCCTTCAGCAACTTCGGAATGGTATAAAGCCTTAAGGGCAAAGTTTTTCTCAAGCTCGTGTTCCTTTATCAAGCTGTTCAAGCGCGTTTGCAGCGCGGGATTCTCTTTGATCAACTGTTTCATCTGTGATTTTACAAATTTCATGAATAGTACCTTACCCTTCAAAATCGAATAGACCTAAGTATAGCATGAACCATTCATAGTGATTTAATAATTTTTCTTTATCCTTTTCAATCCGGCTCCACATGTACATGAACATCATAGATTTCAAAGTCATCTACTAGCTTTTGCTCGACTCTTGTTGAGATATCGTGTGCCGTGCTGATATCCAAGGTAGGATTCACGGTGATGACTGTATCGACGACAATGTTGTTACCATAGCTCCTCGCTTTTAAGTCTTTGATTCCTTTTACACCTGGAACCTCGCATATCGTTTCTTTATATTCTTTGATTAAATCAACATCAAACCCGTCTGTGAGCTGGTGGGATGCTTCGCGGAAGATATCCCAGCCTGTTTTTAAAATAAGTCCGCCAACGATGACGGCTGTTACTGGATCCAGCCAGGGCAAACCAAACTGTGATCCGATGATGCCGACAGCTGTTCCAATACTTACCCAAGAATCGGACAGATTATCTTTAGCAGCGGCCATAACGGAATGACTTTTTATTTTAAGAGCAAGCTTACGATTGTATCGATAGACCAGGTACATTACTAATGCAGCAAATAAGCCTGTCCAGGCAGAGATGAGATCAGGAGCTTCGTTTCCTCCCTCGAAAATTGAAGTGACCGCGCTGTATAAAACCTGGAGCCCAACTAGAATCATAATAAAGGACGCGACCATCGAAGCGACCATTTCTGATTTCCAGTGCCCGTATAAATGATCGTCATCTGCCGGCTTCTGCGACAGCCGTAATCCGATCAAAACGGAAACGGATGCTAAAATATCGGTTGTATTATTCAATCCATCGGCCATTAAAGCCTCTGAATCACTGATATATCCGACAAACAATTTTAACGCCGATAAAATTATGTACGCAGCGATGCTGATCATTGCTCCCCGCTCGCCTAATTTCAAATTATAATAACGTTGTTCATCCATGCCTAAATCCTCCAATCAACTGCTAAAACATTTTAACAATCGATTTATGTGTGGGTCTATAGCAATCTTTTTACCCTTAACCATGTTCGTGACAGGGAGGCAAAAAAGTTTCCTTAAGGCAATTCCAGTTTTTGAATTCATTAATCAAAAAGCTATGTTGATTTTCTCTCCGAATCAACATAGAACTGTAACACAGCCACAAAAAAACACACTAAACGGTTTATGTTTAGTGTGCTCAGATTTTTATTTAAGTTCCATAATGATCGGTAAAATCATCGGTCTTCTGCCCGTCTTGCTATATAGCAATGGATTGACCACGTCGATTACTGCTTTTTTAAGGCTTGACCAATCCTTCGTACCGCTGGCGAGTTCCGTAACGATTTTATCATTGATGACCTCTTCAACATTTTTCATAAGGTTGCCAGATTCTCTAACGTAGACGAATCCTCTTGTCACGACCGTCGGCTTGTTAACAAGCTGATTTTTCTCGCGGTCAATCATCATTGTGACGATCACGAGCCCGTCCTGTGACAGAACTCTTCTATCTTTTAACACAATGTTTCCGATGTCTCCGATGCCGCTTCCATCCACATAGACCGGCTGTGCAGGGACTTTCCCGCCTACCTGGCCGCCGTCTGCAGAAAGCTCAAGAACATCTCCATTGTCTAAAATAAAGCAATTTTCACGAGGGATACCGCATTGTTCAGCGAGTTTCACGTGCTGATCGAGCATGCGGTACTCACCATGAATCGGAATGAAATACTTCGGATTCAACAGCTTGATCATCAGTTTCTGCTCTTCCTGCTTCCCGTGACCGGAAGTATGGACTTCGCTGATTTTATGGTGAATGATTTCCGCACCGATGCGGTGAAGCTTATCAATCACGCGGTTAACACTGATTGTATTGCCTGGAATCGGTGAAGACGAGAATACAATCGTATCTCCCGGTATGACCGAAATTTGGCGGTGTGTTCCATTAGCGATCCTTGCAAGTGCCGCCATCGGTTCTCCCTGGCTGCCCGTACAAATGATGGTAAGCTCGTTGCTTGGAGTTTGTCCGATTTCATTAATGCTGATAAAAGCCTCGTCCGGTGCGGTGATATAACCTAGGCGTCTGCCAATCTCAAGCGTTTTTTCCATGCTGCGTCCAACTACAGCCATTTTGCGGTTATGCTTTAATGATGACTTCACAACCTGCTGGATGCGGTCGATGTTCGACGCGAATGTAGCAAAAATAACCCTGCCATCGACGGTCTGAAAAATATCCTCGATTGCTTCTCCGACCCTTTTTTCCGAAACAGAGAAACCGGGCACTTCAGAGTTTGTACTGTCAGACAATAAGCAAAGCACGCCTTCGCTGCTGACTTCCGCGATTTTTTGAAAATCAGTTCCCTGTCCAACGGGAGTCAAATCAAACTTGAAATCGCCTGTGTGGACGATATTTCCCTCTGGCGTAGTGACAACGACACCAAATGAATCCGCGATACTGTGGGTCGTACGGAAAAAGCGAACTTTAATATTCTGGAACTCCACAACAGTATCATTGTTGATTTGATGGAACGTAACGCCTTTGATTTTATGTTCTGTAAGCTTTGATTTAATTAGTTCTACGGCAAAATCACCACCGTAAATCGGTGCCTTTACATCCTGCAGTAAAAATGGCAATCCGCCAATATGGTCTTCATGTCCATGGGTTACAAAAATTCCGACAAGTTTATCCTGATTTTGCTTTAAATATGTGTAATCCGCGAGCACATAATCAATCCCGAGCAATTCATTGTCCGGGAACTTAATTCCGCAATCCACGAGTACCATTTCATTTTTATATTCGATTACATACGTGTTTTTCCCGATCTCACCCAGACCGCCTAACGCGAAAATCTTGAGATCCTTTTTTAGTTTCGTTTCCATAATTCAGCTCCTGTTTATATTTATACCTGTATCATCAATTCCCACTGGAATCTTTTTAATGAAGAATAGTGAGGAAATTTAATGGAGAAATAGGGGATTTTAGTCCTTAAAATATATCACAATTTAGGGAATTCAACAAATAATGATATACCGTTTGCAGATGATACGATTCTTAGCGGGGTAAAGTTGCTGAAATTCCGGGGAATTTCAATCTTTTGGGCAGGTGTACATGCACTTCGATTGGGAGAGTGACTTTTGCAAACGTGAAACTGTTTTTCCCTTGATGAAGTCATCTTGGGATTGAAGGGCGGCGTTTTCTTCTTCTTGAAGTCGACTTTTCTTTAATTGGAGGGTGTATTTCCTTGTTGAAATCGGTTTTTCTTTTAAATGGAGGACGTACCTCATTGTTGAATTGGGTTGTTCTTTTAATTGGAGGACGTATTCCCCCCGTTAAAATCGTTTTTTTTCCTGTTGAGTAAAATTTTTGCTGACAAAGAGTAATTTTTCATGGTGGTCTTCAGCCAGCTGGTTCATCGAATTGAGAATTTCACCGGTTGGCACAGTTTATTAACGGTTGGCACTGTTTTATTAACGGTTGGCACTGTTTTATTTACGGTTGGAGCAGTTTTATCACCGGTTGGAGTGATTTTTTCACTGGTTGCGGCCATTTGATTACTCGTTGCCTGAAACTCCTAAGCAGGGATCTCCAGCTGGGGTCTCCCAGCTGACGTTTTCACTTCAAAAAAAAAGAGAGGGCCTCCGCCCTCTCAATTCCCATCAAACAATTTGTTTTCTCTCAATCAACACCACAGATAATACGACAGCGCCAACCAGTACGGCCACCGCGATGGCTATTCCCACATAAGGAGCCAGGACGGGATAGCCAAACACATTGTAGGAGATGAAGTTCATGAACAGTTCTTCTACTTTCATGATGTTCGTAAGAGTCAGGGTGAGCATTTTGTTCACCCAAATCGTTTCAACGTTCATGATGCTTTGTGCGAGAATCGGCGTTCCGAATAGGAATCCGGAAACAAAGAATGAGATGACCGTTGATTTTGACAGGGTCGATACAAGGACAATCAGCCCCGCAAAGGCAATCGCAGCCAGTATATGAAGAGCGATTTGGATCATATGGTACTCCATGAAAGTTAGGCTGTATGGTGAGAAAAAGTACTTGAAGGAATACTGAATTGGCAGATCCCAGCCCTTCGTTCCGTACACGGCCGTCCTGGAAATCAGGTTGAACGCCTCCCATAACACAACTACTGCAACCGCAAAAATAGACGCTGCCATCAGCTTAGCCTGCATTGTCGCTTTCCGGCCTTTCTTTGCGCTGAGGATATAATTCTCGACTCCTGAGGCATGCTCATTTGAGTAAATGCCGCATAAGCCAATCAGCAGAAAGGCTCCCGTTAAAATGAGTCCGAACACATTGACGAAATCGACTGCTTCCTGGGGGGCTTTATAATAAGAAATTTTATCGATTTTAACCTCATTGTACATGTCCTTCTGCAATTTTAACTTGGCAGCCAATGAATGATTCCCATTCGCCTCTACTTTTTTGATCAATTGATTGAGGTCATCCTCGCGCTCCTTAATCGTCGAGGCAATATTCTGGGACATCGCAATCGTTTCCGTTAAACCAGCCTCTGCACTTTTTCGCTCATTTACTGCATTTTCTTTTGAAAAAAATTCATTCACTTCAGCGTTCAATTTTTCGGCAGCAGCTAGTTTCTCTGTTGTGATTGGACCTTCCCACTCATTAAACACCTCACGGGTGGCCGTTGTTTCATGCATATTTGTAAAAAGAACCAGAGTAAACCACCCAAACAGGAATAATGCCACGAAATACAGGCTCTTCTGTTTAAAAATCTTCATCAATTCCCACTTGATCAAACTCATGCCCCTACTTCCTCGTCGAAATAATAGAGATAAAGATCCTCAAGATTCACAGGAACATTGACGGCATTGGCTGCTGGTTTTTCCTCTGAAATAATTCTGAGCTCAATCCCCTCTGGCTGCCTTGAGATATTGCCAACTTTATAGGTTGACTGGTATACAGGCACTTCCGCTTCACCTGCTGTAACACACCACACCTTCTTCTGGATATAGTGGATCAGGTTCTGCGGCGTATCTTTTTCAATCAGCTTGCCGTTCTTCATGATTAAAATTTCCTTAGCAATGTACTCAATATCGGAAACAATGTGAGTAGAGAGCAGCACGATCCGGTCCTTTGCAATCGTCGCAAGCAGGTTCCTGAAGCGGATTCTTTCCTTTGGATCCAGACCCGCTGTCGGTTCATCAACGATCAGGATTTTCGGATCATTCAACAGCGCCTGAACAATGCCGACTCGCTGCTTCATCCCGCCTGAGAGCTTCCCCATCTTTGTTTTTCTTTTTTCGATCAGATTGACCGTTTCAAGCAGTTCCGCCACCTTTTCCTTAGCAGCGTGTTTTTCCAGTCCCTTCAAACTGGCAATATAATAAAGAAACTTTTCAACGGTAAAATGTTTGTAATAGCCGATATGCTGCGGCAGATAGCCGAGCAGGTCGCGGTAACGGTCGCCCATTTTGCCGATTTCTTCTCCATTTAGCGTAATCGTTCCCGTGGTCGGCCTTGATACTGCAGCAAGCATGCGCATCAGCGTTGTTTTCCCAGAACCATTGGCACCAAGGAATCCATATACTCCATTCGTAAGCTCTATCGTTACGCCATCGACTGCATGCTTTTCGCCAAACTTCTTAGTAACATTTTCAATTTTAAGCTTCATAACGTTCTCTCCCAATCTCGATTTTTCTAAAATTCACAATGACGGCAATCCAAATAACGATTCCCATCAGGACCAAAGCTGCAGCCGGGAATAGGTTTATTTCGTGGACGAACTCAGTAACCTCTGGAGTCATCAAACCAACATAGCAAAAAGCAAACCAGATGGCGATGGTCGTACCGCTTGCGACAATCCCTTTCGTCTTCAAAGCGATGAAGAATGCCACTCCTGTTACAAATACATACGGAATAGTCCAGGCGAGAAAAAGCTTTACGAACAAAACTTCTGGATATACAGCAACTGTAATTGCAGAGATGACAAGGTTCACAGCGAAGTTGTAGAGGCCGACAACCAGCAGCCTTGATGTCATGATTTGCTGGGCATTATATTTCAAGGTCAGCTCCAGTTCGACCAGCCCTTCATCCTTGCTTTTCAGGATTTCAAAAATGCCTGTGAAAAATGGCAGCGGTGCAAGTGCGAATACGGTCATATATGGGTTGAAATGAACACTCAGAAGGCTGATGACTCCAAGCAGCAGGAACAATCCGTTCAAGCCCCAGAATAGCCAGCTGAAATTTATCAGTTCACGTGAGCTGTTCATGACTAACGTTTTTGCTTTCCTGGCCAGTATGGCAGATTTCCTGTCTTTTACAGGTACCTGCACCATGATGAATTCGATGGAAGCTTCAATCTCATCTTCATTCGGAAAATCAACTTTATAGGAATCGAGATATTCTTTTATGTCATAATCAATTGGTGTTTCGTTCATCCATCTCACCCCTGTTCAAATATAGTTTCAGCTTTCCAAGCCCCTGTTTCAGCCGGGATTTGACCGTTGACTCCGTCGCATTGGTCACCCGGGCGATTTCGGATATTTTTAAATCATTGTAGTATTTCAACAGGATTGCCTCACGCTGGAAATCCGGCAGCTCATCAAGAGCCTCTTTGATTTCTTTCCGCTTTTCATTTTTTTCAAATATAGAGGATACACTCTTTTCCGTTTTCGCATCCCGGTCTTGGAGTTCATATGTATTGCGGCTATTTTTGTGAGCCTTGCTTTTGAAATAATCCTTCGCATGGTTGCTGGCGATTGTCAGAGCCCAGCTTTTGAATTCCGCGGATCCCCTGTATTTCGATAGATTGTTCAACACCTTGATGAATGTTTCCTGAGTCAGGTCCAGCGCGAGTTCCTTATCTCCGGCCATCCGGTACAAAAAGCTGTATACCAGCTTATAATGCCGTCTCACCAGGATTTCCTGGCTAGCCCTGCTGCCGTTTAACACCTCAGCAATCAATTCCTGATCGGTCATATCCTCACCTCCGATAAGCTAACGAGATTTTTCGGAAAAAGATTTAGCCTTTGCATTATTTTTTAAATACCTATGAAAAATTTAACCTTTTACCAATCAAAAATCCTAGAAATGAAAAAAAACCCGAGAATATTCATCACCGAGTCTCCTATCGTTAATCCATTTTTTTCTATAAGCAATTAATTCTCCCTCGAATATCCTATTCCTTTATTTCAGCCGATAAAAAAACACCGCTATAAAATCGGTGTTTTCTGTTCAAGTATTAAATTTTTTTGCCAGTATGAATTAAATCATACTACATTGAATTCCTGACTGTTCGTAGGTGAGGACCATTCTTTGGCATGTGCGGGTATTGAAGTACGGTTTCTCTCTATCAAAACCATGATAATTTAACCTATAAAATTTCTTTAAAAGCTTTAGCTTGTTCATCCAGCTGGCGGGCGGCGCTTCCTATTTCTTTAAAAGTGGTTACGGCCTGTTCGTTGAGTACCTGATTATTGGCGATACCGGACTGGGAGCGGATGGTAGCTTCACTGATTTTACTGATTTCGCCTGATATGCCGTTAATGTGGGAGTTGACTTCCTGAATAGAGTCTTGCACTCGGGTTGCCAGCTTTCTGACTTCTCCCGCGACCACGTTAAATCCACGACCGTGTTCGCCTGCCCGCGCTGCTTCAATCGCTGCATTTAAGGCTAATAGATTGGTTTGGGCGGCAATTTCCCGGATGGTCTGAACGATGCTGCCAATCGATTTTGCCTGGGATTTCAATGATTCGAGGATTTCCAGGTTTTCTTTCGATTCCTCAACAAGCTTGCTCGTAGCGAGGGCCGCCTCTTCGCTCCTATTGATCCCCTTTTCCGCTCTGTCGCTAAGTTCCTCTGACATTTGTTGCAGCTGGGCCGCTACTTTGCCTGTATTCATTTCCCGTTCCGTGATGTCAGTCGCTACTTTCACAACTCCTGCTATCTTGCCAGCCGCATCATATACTGGGGTATAGGTGGCTTCTAGCCAAAGAAGGCTGCCGCGTTTTGTAACACGCTGGATTTTTTCCTGGAAGCTCTTGCCGTTGCGCAAGTTCCTCCATAGTTCCTGGTATGCCCTGCTGCCTGCAAATTCCTCTGTACAAAATTGTTTGTGCAATAGGCCTGGCATTTCCTCCACACGATATCCCATCGTCCGGGCAAAGTTCTCATTCGCCCAAAGTACTTGTCCGTTCGTATCAAATTCGATCATCGCTAGTGACGTCTCTATGGCAGCCAAGACAGCGCCGTCCTCAAAAACCTGTGTGCTTCTTACCGGAGTACTCATCAACATCGCTGTCATCCTCTTCTTTTTAATTAGCTCTACTAAATTTCCTTTATTTTCATTGTCTATTACAATCGTACTAGTATTAGGAGTGCCGTACAATTTTGAATGTTCTTATATGCGCGAATCCCTTTCTTCTTTTATATAGGAAAAAGACAAGCCGTCCTCAATGGCGGCTTGTCTTCTTGCTTATCTTCGTATGGGTTGTATTTTCTTAAATAGATTATGCTGGCAAATAGAGTTCACGGGTAGAGCCGTATTATTTTACCTTCGCTACGATCTTTCCTTTAACATGGCGTTGTGCTAAACGTTCTAATGCTGCAGGAACTTCCTCGAGTTGAATGACTTCTTTCAGCATGGAGGTTAGTTTGCCTTCTGCCATTAGGCTCAGCATCGCATCGCCCATCACTGCAAGGTCTTTCTCAGCTTTCAAGCCGCCGTGTTGATAGGCAGCACCCAGTGCGATTTCATGATAGGAAGGTACTTTGGTGAATCCGGGAATCTTTGCGAATTCTGGCGGGCCGGAAATATAAACGATATGTCCCATATATCCAAGCATGTCCAGCGATGCTGTCGAGCTCTGCCTGCTGACGGCATCGACCACGGCGTCTACACCAACGCCTCCGGTAATCTCCATGACCCGCGCAACAACATCTTCATTTGAGTAATCAATGACATAGTCGGCTCCTAATGACTTAACGTATTCATGGTTGGAACTGGACGCTGTGGAAATAACCGTTTTACCGGCAAGCTTGGCCAATTGGACGCCGAAACCTCCTACCCCGCCGGCACCGCCATGAATGACGATTGACTCAATTTGATCGAAAGGAAGCTTTCTGTAGAGTGCCTGATACGCCGTATATCCTGCTGTAGGGATAGCGGCGGCATCTTCAAAGCTGACTTCCTGAGGAATACGGGAAACAGCATGAGCCTGGGCAATGGTGTACTCTGCGTATCCTCCCTTTTTCAACAGGTTTCCGTGGTATACCACTCGATCACCTTTCTTCCATCGAGTGACGCCATCACCAGTTTCAGCAACCACGCCTGCTACATCCAGCCCAAGGACATGAGGGTATGTCCAATTCGGATTGCCATTTGTCGCTGTCTTATAATCAACGGGATTCAAGCCGACGGCATGAACCTCAATCAATAATTCACCTTCACCTGGCTGTGGTGTTTGAATTTCTTCGACCTTCATTTCTTTCCAAAGACCTTTATCGTGTAAAAGCAATGCTTTCATCTATTTGTCATCTCCTTCGAGAACTAGTTTTAGCTAACAAGGTTTATAATATATACTGAACCACATTACAACAAGGCACCAATTGGGAACCTGGAGGATTCAACATGAAACAGTTATACGAACAATACGATTGTGCGATTGATCTTGTCATCGACCTGATCGGTGGCAAATGGAAAGTCCTGATTTTATGGAACTTGAATGAAGGCACAAAACGCTTCAATGAGCTTAAAACTTCACTGCCTGGCATCACGCAGAAAATGCTGACCCAGCAGCTGAGAGAACTGGAATATCACGGTCTTGTCGAACGGACTTCATACGAAGACCATCGCGTGGTATACTCCACAACTGACCTCGGCAAAAAATTGCAGACCACCTTATTTGAGATGTGCAAATGGGGCGACCAATATGCTGTGCAGAAAGGAATCAGCATGAACAAGTGCTGGACCTCCATCGATTTTATGAAATCCTAAGCTCCCTTCTTAATTTTAAAATGCGTTATTCACGATGAATATGAATCCATTATCATTTATATTGATGAATGATCATTGCATTTCTTTTAAATATATGTTAATTTGTATATGCAAATGAGAGGAAAGAAGGGCTGACGGTCATGAATGAAGAAGAACAAGTACTCATCCATTGTTTATATTTTACCGCAAGTCGCTTTGCTCGCAACATGACCAAAATGGCAGAACAGAATTTTGAAATTGGTGAGCTTGCTCCCTCCTATCTCTATATGATCATGGTTGTGAAATTCCATCCGGAAATCACCCAGAAAGAGCTGTGCCATAAACTATCGATCGCACCTTCTACAAGCACGAGATTCATTGATAAGCTGGAGAAGTTAAAACTTGTCAATCGGAAGGTCAATGGCAAACAAACCTTCATCTCTTTGACTGAGGATGGAGAAAAAGTGTACACACAGTTCCGTCTCTCATTAAAGGAGCTTTTCCATAGTTATTCAGAGATATTAGGGCGTGAATTCAGCCTGGATCTAAGTAAAATGCTGCATGAAGCGAGCGTCAAATTGGAAAAAGAACTATAGTTCTTTTTTTTAATCTTTCATTTGCATGTACAACTGTTTTTTATTCACTATTTATATGTACAATGGAACCGTCTTCGCCTTATCATTTGCATGCACAACTGATTTTCGTTCACCTGTACTATATACAATTGATTCGTTTTTTTCCGCCCTATCATTTGTATGTACAAATACTTTTAACATAAGGAGAAGATTTTAAATGAAAACTTTAGTAATCGCAGCACATCCAAACATGGAAGGTTCAACAATCAACAGTACGTGGGTTAAAAGGCTCCGCCAGGAAGAAGGCGAAATTACGGTACATGAATTATATGCCGCTTATCCTGATGGCAAGATTGACATTGAACGTGAACAACAGCTCCTTCTTGAGCATGACCGGATCGTCTTCCAATTTCCGTTCTACTGGTACAGCAGCCCTGCATTATTAAAAGAATGGCAGGATGTTGTGCTTGCATATGGCTGGGCATATGGTTCACAAGGAACAAACTTGCATGGGAAAGAGTTTATGCTGGCCATTTCAACAGGCGGTCCAGAAGTTGCCTACCAGGCTGGCGGGTATAACCAATACAGCATGAGTGAATTGACAAAGCCGTTCCAGGCGATGGCAAACCTGACAGGCATGCGCTTCTTGCCAACGTTTACTGTACAGGGAGTTCGTTTCCTATCTAGTGATGAAGTACAAGAAAGCGCGGAAAGACTTGTGGAACAACTAAAAGCATCATATTAAGGTGATGAAAGGAGTTTTCGCTCATGAATTATAAACTATTAGGAAGAAGCGGCCTGCGGGTCTCAGAATTAGCACTGGGTACAATGACCTTTGGAGAAGATTGGGGCTTTGGCGCTTCAAAAGAGGAGAGCCAGAAGATCTTTAATGCCTTCGTTGAAGCCGGAGGAAATTTCATTGATACGGCAGTCAATTATACGAACGGAACAAGCGAAAAGTACGTCGGCGAATTCATTCGCGACAATCGTGAAAGATTCGTCGTAGCAACAAAGTACACCTTGAACACCTCTCCTGATGATCCTAATGGAGGCGGCAACCATCGTAAGAATTTAGTTCAATCGGTAGAAAAGAGCTTGAAGCAATTAAACACTGATTATATTGATTTACTATGGCTGCACGCATGGGACTTCATGACACCGATCGAAGAAGTGATGAGAGGCTTGGACGACCTGGTGCGTTCAGGTAAAATCCTCTATATCGGTGTTTCAGACACGCCTGCATGGATCGTTTCTCAAGGGAATATGCTTGCCACACTCCGTGGCTGGACACCATTTATCGGCTTGCAGGTTGAGTACAACTTGCTGCAGCGTACACCGGAGAGGGACCTGCTCCCTATGGCCAGTTCACTTGATCTTGGCGTGACTGCCTGGGCGCCAATGGCCGGCGGTGCACTAACAGGAAAATATAACAAACCTTCAGCGGAAAAAGGCAGACTGTCTCCGCAAAGCGCAAGACTGAATGAACATAACCGTGCCATCGCGACTGTAGTGGAAGAGATCGCAAAAGAACTGGAGGCATCTCCCGCCCAGGTAGCATTGAACTGGGTGCGCCAGCAGTCCGGAACAATCATTCCATTGATTGGCGCAAAACGTGAGGACCAAATGAAGGATAATCTAGGCAGCCTGAAATTCAAGCTATCGGATACACACTTGAATTTATTAAATGCAGCAAGCAAAATTGAACTTGGTTTCCCACACGATTTCCTTGCATCAGAACCAGTACTAAAAGCCATTCATGGCAGCACCTTTGGGAAGATTGAAAAAAGGAAGAATACTTACTAAATAGTGTTGGGGGCGGTTGAGCAACCTGCCCTATTTTTTTATCGTTTTATTTATTCTGAGTTCAGCTCAGGAAACCAGGGTTAGACTAACATTAATGATATCATCACCCACCTTCTACTCGAGAGCTCGGAATAAACTCAGAATGGTTTCAGGGAATCACGTATTTTCCTTTCTTCCATTATAAGAACATCGAAATGTTTACGCATTTTTTCTAAAGGTAAAGTACAAGAGGTTATCGATTTCCCTTTATAAAATAACTTTAATAAAGGGAATTGAAATGAAAGCAGGTGTGCAATTAGATGGGACGTTTCATAGTAAATTTAATCGCAACAATCCTGGTCGTAGCCGTCAACGCCCTGGCCAACATTTTACCGATCAATGGCCAGACGACCGGAGAAATTTCGAATAAGCTGGAAGTACTGTTCACACCAGCAGGGTATGTGTTTGGAATCTGGGGCTTGATTTATTTTCTTCTGTTTATCTGGAGCTTCATGCAGTTTCCCGCCTCCAGACGTGATTTGCCCATTTATAAAAAGGCAACGCCATTATACTTACTGAGTTCCGTCCTTAACATCTCATGGATTCTCTTGTGGCATTATGAGTTTTTCTTTTTAACAGTCCTCGTCATGATCAGCTTGCTTCTTACCCTGATTGCCCTTTACCATTCTCTCAAAAAAGAAGACCCTTCCTTTTGGGAGATTGTGCCGTTTTCCGTTTACCTTGGGTGGATCAGCGTCGCGACAATTGCTAACATCAGCTACTACTTGAAATTTATTGGCTGGGATGGGTTTGGCCTATCAGATGTAGCTTGGACCATAATCATGCTGGTTATCGCAGCCATTCTGGCGATTGCATTTTCACGTAAAAACAAAGACCCGATTTACCCGCTCGTTTTCATTTGGGCGCTGATCGGGATTGGGGTGAAAAATGCCGCAAATCATCATTCGGTCAGTTATTTTGCCTATTCCTTGGCAGCTGTACTCCTAATTGTCATCCTCATCAAAAAAGCCATTATTAAATCCTATTTCAGTCATCTATAGTAAAGCCTGATCGAGCAGCTTGGTCAGGATGAAAGTTTACACATTTATAACGATGGATATTTTAAATAATAATCCAAATCTTCTAGAAAACCGCCCTTATCCTTTTCAATTCAACTATAATGAACAAGTCAGAAGGATGTGATGTGGATACATGAATAGACAGGACTGCGTCTGGATCCTGAATGAATGGGATATTATCGAAGCGCGCTCCCAGGGAAAAAGCGCAGCAAAGGAACTCGGGTTCAATTTATCTGATCAGGCTAAAATAGCTGTTACAATTAGTGAATTGGCCAGGAATATATACAAATACGCCGGAAAAGGCCAAATCTACATCTCCTCTATCCACACTGGTGACAAAATAGGCTTGCAGATCACCGCAGCCGATCAAGGACCAGGTATGGATATTCCGAAAGTTATGATCGATGGATATACGACTTCAGGTGGCTTGGGGTCAGGCCTCCCGGGTGCGAAAAGGCTGATGGATGATTTCACCGTCCAATCCTCTCCGGAAGAAGGTACAGTCATCACCACTACGAAGTGGCTCCAGATTAACCCCGGAAAAGGAGCTTGATCCGCTTCATTTCTGCGACTCCACTATTTATAGAATGTCATCAGGCTAACCTGAATGATCATGAGAGTCCTTGTAAAGACCATTCATTGTATTGTTTTCCCACTGAATGGTCATAATGGGCCTTATAATGACCACTCATC
>NZ_JBALQL010000029.1:124046-158476 GCF_036964885.1 Bacillus sp. JJ1122
CTTATAATGACCACTCATCCTAATGTTTTCACACTGAATGGTCATAAGGAGCCTTATAACGACCACTCATCGGAAAGTTTTCCCATTTGATGGTCATAAGAGCTTCTATAAATATAAAAAGACACAACTAAAAAACAAGGCTGTCGACAGCCTTGTTTTAGTTCTGTCTACAGTCTGATATAGCCTAATCCCTTCTGCGGAATAGGCTATTTTTTATCCATAGTTTTTCTGGTGTTCTTTTTTCATCCTAAGATAATCTTCATCCGTCCTAGCGAGCTTCCATTTATCCATGAAAATTTCTGCGGACTTGCGCTTAACCGGGTCAATCTGGCGTTCCTTCACCTTGCCGTCTTCGTCATACTTCCTGCCGCCTTTATAATTGGTGTAGCGCCGCGCTCGTGTATAACCCATTTGCAGGAACTTCCGCGCCATGTCCATACCGACGAAATCCTTCTCATCTTTATAATCGAGAAACATCTGATAGATTTTTTCAGATGACACCGTGGCGATATCAGGAGTCTTGAACCGCCAATGTGGCAGGATCTCGCTTTTATAGGGTTCAACCAGCAGCACCCCCTGCTCTCCGCGTCCCACTCGGTACAGGTCCGGCTGCTTCCGAAAATCAATCTTGTCAAAATCAAGTTCGTAATCAAATGCCATACTAACAGTCCTTTTTTCTTTGTTTTACCCGGCTGAAAGAATTTCTAACAAGCCAATGTGTCACAATGATTTCCACAATTGAATACTCTGTATAGGCATGAGTCTATTCGTGAAGGTGGTACAAGAATGGTGAAATTTCAGTTTTTCAGCGGGATCGTGACCAATATCGGTGATTTTTTTACAACGGCCAATGACCCATCAGGCTGTTATAAGCTAATGTCTGTAGATAACGGGAATGGGAATATGGTTAATTTTGTGATTGAACCGAATACTTATTTTGTCGATCACGCAATGGTGAGGGTTGGCGACAGGGTGACCGGATACTATGACGGAAACGCGCCTGTCCCGCTCATTTATCCGCCGCAATATCGAGCACTGGTGATGGTAAAAGAAACTCAAAATCAAAATGTAAAAGTCGATTTTTTCAACAGTCAGCTGGTTAGCAGCGATGGCATGCTCAAGCTGAACCTAGCACCAACGACAAAATTGCGGTTAACAAACAGCCAGCGATTCACCGGCAATCCCGCAAATCGAAATCTCATTGTTGTCTATGGTCCTTCCACTTTCAGTATTCCGGCGCAAACGACACCTTATAGTGTGATTGTCTGGTGCTGAGAGGAAAGGTAACTTTTAAGAGGGCTTAAGAGGAATTGCATGACTACCATGGGTTCATCGCAATTTATCAACCGTTTAATAGGAGAAAAAAATTCTTGTAAACGAGTGGTTATTTTGAAAATAAGCTGGTTGCTTTTGCGATGGTATGAAGAAAAACGGTAAATTCAAAACAAAAGCAGGGGATTCATCCCTTGCTTATTTTTGCGATGGGCCTAATAAGTTCGTCATTAAAAATTCGCCAATCATAAATTAGGACCTGCAACTTTCTTGAGATGGCTATAACAATTCTAAGAAACCTGACGATATATTTACCATCGACTTTACGGAAGTATGATCGGTATATTATAGCCTCAAAGGAGAATCAACAAGATGCAGTCGCTTAAACTCAAGTTAATTAGTATGTCGTTATTATTGCTCGCGGTCCCTAGTCTTATTATTGGAATCGTCGGATACGTCACGGCCAAAGACAGTCTGAATGAATTGGGACAGACCAATCTCAAAAACGGTGTCGAGATGGCCATCCAAATGATCGATTCACTTGATCAGGAAGTAAAAGCAGGACATTTATCTTTAGAAGATGCGCAGGAAAGAGTCAAAACTTATCTGATCGGCCACGAAATCGGAGACGGGAAACGGAAGATTGACAGCCCAGTAGACTTGGGTGAAAACGGCTATTTCCTTGTGTACGATGAAAAAGGACTTGAAGTCGCCCACCCGACGATTGAAGGAAAAAATGTTTGGGAAACAAAGGACATCGATGGAAATCTTATCGTCCAGGATCAAATCAAGATTGGAAAATCCGGTGGTGGATTTTATTCATATAAATGGGCTCTGCCTGATGACCCGAACAAGGTCGCTGAAAAGGTAACCTATAATGAGCTGGAACCAAATTGGGGCTGGATCGTCAGTGCTGGAACCTATAAGATGGATTTCAACGCTGCCGCCACCCACCTGCTGACTTTGCTGGCCATTACACTTGGCGGTGCGCTATTGATTGGAAGCATTATCACTTACTTATTTTCAAAGCATCTTGCTGACCCGATCATTACGGTTACAAATCAGGTGAAAGAAGTAGCCCAAGGCAATCTCGCTATCGAATTAAAAGAGTTAAAACGCAGCGATGAGGTTGGCCACCTAGTAACAGGGTTTTCTCTGATGGTGAACAGTTTAAAGCAGTTAATCGGTAAGGTAGATGGATCCATATCTGAAATCGGCCTCACCTCTGATAACTTAAGCGCCATTTCCGAAGAAACAACCGCATCCGGCGAAGAAATCAGCCGGGCGATCGAAGAAATATCCAGAGGTTCCATTCAACAAGCAACCGAGACAGAAGAAACACACCAAGTCACCCTTTTATTAGCTTCACAAATTGAAAGCTTACAATCAAAAAACAAGAATATGTTGTATACTTCGAAAGATGTGCAGAATTCAAATACAACTGGCCTTGATTCTGTTGAACAGCTTAAAACGACTTCCGAGCACAGTCAACTATTGATCAATGGGGTTCAGGAAGTCATCACCGGGCTTTTAAATAAAGTGAAGGAAATCGAAACCATTCTTGGAACGATCAATGAAATTTCAGCCCAGACCAATTTACTTGCATTAAATGCAAGTATCGAAGCTGCTAGAGCAGGTGAACATGGAAAAGGGTTTGCCGTCGTAGCCGAAGAAGTGAGAAAGCTGGCTGAACAAACATCTTCCGCAACAGAAAAAGTCCGATCAACACTTACAGGAATAGAAAATGAAACAAGTATCGTTAATAAAGAGATGGAAAAAACAGCTGAGACGGTAAGAGAACAAAGCGATGCCGTAGCAGGTACCGAAGCCGCCTTTAACATGATTGCACGCTCGATTGATAAAATTTATGAAGCAATCGAGGAAGTGAATGAAGAAATGCAGGGCCTTACTGCTGTTAAAGAGCAATTCACCACTTCCATTGAGCACATTGCAGCCATCAGTGAAGAAACTGCAGCTTCTACAGAAGAAGTTACAGCGTCGGTGGAAGAACAACAAAACGCAATCCAAGTCGTCACCCAGTCAGCTACAGCATTAAATGATGAAATTACCGATTTAAAGAATGCGATCAGCTATTTCAAACTATAAGAATTACGAAGGTAACCCCTTTCTCCCAATTGCAAAAGGAGGCAGCGTACCCAAAGCTGCCTCCTTATTATTACGCTCTTTTTTCCTCAAGAAAATATAGTTCCCTTCTAAAACAAGGGATTCTTCCGCACATCCACCCAGTGTGAGCACTGTTCAAGCTCACCAGCCAGTTGCAGCAGCAAATCCTCCCGTCCTCTTGCGGCCATCACCTGAACTCCGACTGGAAGGCCTTCTGCTGTCTGGTGCAGCGGCATGGACATAGCGGGTTGTCCTGTCAGGTTAGCGAGCTGAGTGAATGGCGTTCGGGCGAGGTTCTTCTGGGCGATCTGGTCAACAATCCCTGCCTTCTTCAGCATTCCGCCGAGCCCCATTTTACCGACTGTATTAATTAAGAATTTTTCTGTTGAGGTTGGTTCCAACGCTCCAATTCGAGCAGGTGGAAAAGCCGTAGTCGGTGTCAGGTAAAAATCATAGGTTTCATGAAAATTTTCTATTTGATAAGCCGCCTTGTCCCACTCCCTGATGCTTAGGACAAATTCCTCCGCTGATGTCGCTCTGCCAAGAAGACCTAACAGCCAGGTTGTAGGCTCAACATCAGATGGTGTGGCTTTTCGTCCGAGGACTTCCTCTAATGAGGATAAAAGAGCTGCGGTTTCTCCAAAGTACATGGTTAAATAGCTCTTGGCTATTTTATGGCCGTCGACTGGGGCACCCTTCTCCTCCACATGGTGTCCCATCGATTCTAGCAATTTGACAGTCTTTAAAACTGCTTCCCGGCATTCAGGATGGACCTCCGTACCGATTGGGGAAGTGACCGAGTAAGCAATCCTCAGCTTTTTATTCAACGGAGTCCCCGCAGCCTCGAGGTAGCTGCCTTCAAAAGTCGGAACTGAGAATGCACCTGCTTTTTCATGCCCATGCAGCTGGTCCAGCATCGCCGCGCTATCACGAACCGTCCGGGTTAACACATGTTCAGCAGACGCGCCTTGCCATGCTCGGCCATAGTTCGGGCCAACTGGCGTCCTGCCCCTTGTTGGCTTTAAACCGAACAAGCCGCAGTAGGCAGCAGGAATCCGAATCGAGCCTCCGCCATCATTAGCGCCGGCAATCGGAACCATTCCGGATGCCACCGCAGCAGCTGATCCGCCGCTTGAGCCGCCTGGTGTATGATCAAGATTCCACGGATTCCTGGTTGGGCCATAATGTACAGGCTCGGTGTAAGCTACCAGCGCAAATTCAGGGACATTCGTTTGGCCAAGGAACACTAGTCCTGCCTTACGCAATCTCCGTACATATTCAGAATCCGTTTTTGCCCGGTAAGTTAAAAAGGCCTTCGATCCAGCCGTGATGGGTTCCCCTTCGATCTCCTGCGAGATATCCTTCAGCAGCATTGGTACCCCGGCAAAAGCGCCAGTTCGTTCAGCGTCCTCCGCTTTAAGCGCCCTGTCATATAACTTGTTAATGACTGCATTCAGTTTAGGATTTAGTGTATCTGTTACTTTTATTGCCTCTTCAACTAATTCCTTCGGCTGGACTTCCTTTCGCTTCACCAGTTCTGCTAGACCCAGTCCATCATACGCTTTATATACAATCCCCTTCATCCGCCTCACCACCGCATCATTTTACTATCTAATGTTCTCTGTTGAACGTGAATTTCCTTCTATGTAAAAAAAGACTTGGTAGAGAAAGTCGCTGGTTAATTATTTACTTTTTTCGTTAAGTAACTTTATGAAAATGATGGTAAAATTATCATGATACCATCATTTTTTCGAGGAGTTTTCTATGAAACGAGTTATTATTTTTGCAGCTGCAATCGGAGCTATTCTTTTGCTATCTGCCTTTACATTAGACCAAAGCTTCCCTCGTTCCTATCATCATTTAATTGCAAGCAGCACTAATTTACGCAATGAAAATGTTGATGGATTGTTTGTAAATGATGACTTTTACAGCAAAAAAATATCTGAAAAATATGGGGAGAAGACAGAACGAAGTCGTGATGTTGAAAACTATGACTATTTTGAACTAACTAAAGGAATTGAGATAGCAGTAAATAATAAAGGCAAAATTGCAAGATTTATTGTAACTGACCGTAATTTGAAAACGGCTAAAGGAATAAAAATTGGCGATGAAAAGAAGGCCATCGTTCAAGCGTATGGAGATAACTACTATTTCCGCACAGAGCAAGGTGCAGATATTATCGGTTTTGTAGATAAGAAAAGAAACAGATCTTTAGAATTTTGGTTATTCGATAACACAGTTAATTTCTTTCAACTTGATGGAAAATCTATGAAATAAAGCTAAGCAACTGTGCTTAGCTTTTTTTAATGACAATTTATGATAATTGGTTTAATCAGTATGGTATTTTTGATTGTTATTCGTCCTCATTATCTGAACTACTTCCACCAAAATGAAGGTCTTTCTAACTTAACACTCGTTTTTCAAGATCTCCTTAAGCCTCTCCCTATGCTGATCCAGCTCAAACCGGGAGTTATCAACGATCACCTTCGTCATATCCAGATGCTCAAGGATTTTTAACTCCAATTCCTGTCTCGCCTTTAGCACTTCGATTGTGCCATCAAGCCCATTCAGTACATTTTTCAAACCGTAGCCTTGAGCAGTGTAATAGTGGACAAATCCGTTGAACCAATCCTCTGGCCGTTCGGTTACTGCCTTTCGGAATGACTTATCAACGTTTTCCTGTTTGACGTAAACCAGCAACGGATTGAGATCTCCCACAGCGTCGGCCAGCTTTTTCACATAATCAATTGATGCTTCATCTGGAGCTCCATATTTGATCATCCCGACCGTAACCGGGTTCTGAATGAAACAGCACTCGAAAATATAGACCAAGTCATTAGCCTCTGCTTGTTTCGCGAACTCTTCCCAGCTTTCCGCAATCACGGCGATGTTTTCCTCAAGCGGAAGCTCGTACACATCCTTTTTCGAAATCTCCTCCAGAAGCTTGTCAGGAAACTCTTCACCTAATTCCGTTTTGATTTTCATATATGGAAGCAGCCTGCGTCCTCTTTTAACAAATGCTTTTTCTTGAAAAATTTTGCTGAGACCCTCGTTTGCTTCAAGAAGATGTACGAATTCCTCTTCGGTAAAATAAGCAACGCCTTCATAATCTGCTGGATGATCATGATGCCCTTCCATATACAGCTCAGCTTTCACATTTTGCTCAGTAAGGATTTCCTTAATCATCTTGGCTGTTGTGGACTTCCCTGAACCAGGAAGCCCCTCTACTAAAATTAATTTTGTATTCATCTATTTATTTCTCTCCATCTATTTTTTCTCCTTAGCGATATTCTCTATCAAGCACAGGATTTCCTCCTTATCCGCAAAAAGAACCTCATCCACCAAAGGATCAGGCTCTCTTTTTACATTATTAATCTTCTTTCTCTTCAAGATCTTTCATCAATGCCTTCATTTCTGCAATTTCTTTTCGCTGGGTTTTGATAATCCCGTCTGCAAGTTTGCGTACACGCGGGTCCTCTATATTGGCGCGTTCACTAGTCAGGATCGCAATGGAATGGTGCGGAATCATCGCCTTCATCCACGACTCGTCATCTACAGTCGCCTGGCTGCGGACCAGGAATAGAGAAACAGCAATGACCACGGCACTGCCCAAATAAATACCAAAGTTCACTTTCTTATTGGTATACATTTTTTGCATAAAAGCAAGCATGACGATTGCCATTACGGCTCCCATGAGAAGGGCCATGTAAAACCTCGTTTCACTAAAGAAAACATGATCCAAACTATACGTATTAAAATACATGAGAATCAGCATGATAATCGTCGAGGTCAAAACCATCATACCGAATCTTCCATAATTGTTCTTCATTTACTACCTCCTGAATAGTTAATTTAACCTATATTGTATGCATACCCAGGCACCTAATGAATAATCTTTGTATTCCAAGTTTGTTTTATTAATTTTTGGGTAAACACTATTGGGCCGGCCTAATGGAAATACATACCATAAATTACCTAACTTTTCATACTTTTCTTATAAATTGAATAATTTTAAATAAACTTTTTTTATTTTAAAAAAGTATGAAAAACCTATATTTTTCAAAGGTTATAGGGGGTATTTCCTAATATTGTTTTTGACAATTCATACTGTTATCAGTATTCTAGTATAAGAAAATAGGGAGGGAAAAACATGTCAAACCTTAATAAACAGAAAATTGTGGATAGTGTTCCTCAAAAAGGTTTCTTTGGACATCCAAAGGGATTATTCACACTTTTCTTCACAGAGTTCTGGGAGCGCTTTTCTTATTATGGAATGAGAGCAATCCTCGTTTATTACATGTATTATGAAGTTTCTAAAGGTGGATTAGGAATTGATGAAACGTTAGCGCTTTCTATCATGTCCATATACGGATCACTAGTCTATATGTCCGGAATCATTGGCGGATGGCTGGCTGACCGAATTTTTGGTACCTCAAAAGCCGTGTTCTACGGTGGAATATTGATCATGCTTGGTCATATTGCCTTAGCGATCCCTGGAAGCGTTTCAATGTTCTTCGTATCAATGGTCTTGATCGTAATCGGTACAGGTCTTCTGAAGCCGAACGTTTCAACCGTTGTAGGTGAAATGTACAGCGAATCTGACCAGCGTCGTGACGCAGGTTTCACGATTTTCTATATGGGAATCAACGCAGGTGCATTCCTAGCGCCGCTAATCGTTGGAGCAGTATCTGACAAATTTAACTTCCACTATGGTTTCGCGATTGCTGCAATCGGTATGTTCGTCGGACTTGTAGTCTTCATGCTTACAAAGAAAAAGAACCTTGGCCTTGCAGGTACAATGGTTGCAAATCCATTATCACCAGAAGAAAAGAAGAAAACATTCACTTGGATTGGCATTGGTCTTGTTGTCCTAGCAATCCTTGTAGCAGTATTGGTTCCAGCTGGACTTTTAACATTCGAAAGCTTTATCAACATTGTGACGATTCTTGGTATTGTCATTCCGACAATCTATTTCATCGTGATGTACCGCAGCCCTAAAACAACAGAGGTTGAGCGTTCAAGGGTACTTGCATACATCCCGCTATTCCTTGCAGCAGTAATGTTCTGGGCAATCCAGGAGCAGGGTTCAACAATCCTTGCTAACTATGCGGACAAGCGTACGCAATTAGAATTCGCTGGCATGACAATTTCACCAGCATTCTTCCAATCATTGAATCCATTATTCATCATTATCTTTGCACCGATTTTCGCAGGATTCTGGGTGAAGATGGGTGACCGCCAGCCATCAATTCCGAAGAAATTCTCTTTCTCATTGATTTTCGCTGGTCTTTCATTCCTAGTTATCTTAATCCCTGGTTATTTAACAGGCACAGATGCATTGGTTAGCCCAATCTGGTTAGTTCTAAGCTATCTGATCGTTGTATTCGGTGAGTTGCTGATTTCCCCAGTTGGTCTGTCAGCAACAACAAAACTTGCGCCTGCAGCATTCTCAGCACAAACAATGAGCCTTTGGTTCCTTGCAAGTGCCGCAGCACAAGCTATCAACGCACAAATCGTTAAATTCTACTCACCAGAAACCGAAATGACTTACTTCGGAACAATCGGTGGAGCATCCATCGTACTAGGTATCATCCTGTTCATGCTATCCCCGAAAATCCAAGGCTACATGAAAGGTATAAAATAAAAAGAAGCAATACTTTAACACATTAAAGCGCCGGGGGTCAGACCCCCGGCGCTTTAATGTGTTAAAGACTCTGTAATCTTGCTATATTTTTCTCTTTCCGGTAGTTGACGAGGGTCATTTTGTCGTTGATGACTTTGAGTTCTCCATGTTGTTCGTAGCCCATTTTCTCATAGAGGTAGCAGTTTCGTTCTTCGGTAAGGATGGTTCCGAGCTCCCATGCTTCTGCTTCTGGATACATGAGCTCCAGCCTATTCATGACTTTCTGGGCAATCCCTCTGTTATGGTATTCTTCGCGAATATTGATGATATGAAGCCTCATCAACCCTGGTGTTTTTTGATAAACATTGACGCTTCCCGCCAATTGGCCATCGTATGTAATCTTATAATACTCCCCGAGTTCAAATCTTGTTAGAAACCGCTCCATCGTTTGCGTCACCGGGCTTGTTTCATGGTCATTGTACTTTTCATAGAGCGGCATGAACACTTCCTTTTGAAGCTCCAGCAATTCTTCTGCATCTTCAATGGAAGCTTTCCATAGTGAGATTGGTGACTTAGCGCTTTCGAAAAACAAATCCAGGTAGGCAAACGGAATGAATTCGCCATTCTTGAACATTACCTTTATTTCTTCTTCACTTCCCCATTTTGCATCCGCAACTTCCTCTTCCTGAAGGCTCAAATCTTCAATCGGAATATTTTGCCTTACCAGCCATACGTCATCAAATCCACAGGAGAATTTTACGGTAAACAGTCTTTCCCCTCTAGCAATGTCCAAATCGATTCCAAGCTCTTCCTTTGCTTCACGGATTGCAGCCTGCTCACTAGTATCTCCAAGAATAGCGGACCCCGCAGCCGAGCAATCCCACATATTCGCCCAGCCCTTTTTCCACGGCTGCCTCTTTTGAATGAGGAATTGTCCTTGGTCATTCATAATCCAAACATGAACAACAATATGATAATCCCCGTCGTTCATCTCCACACCGCGTTCATGAATCCGATCCGTGATCTGCCTGTGTTGATCATAGACATTCCATAATTCCATCTGCTTCTCCCCCTATTTTTCTGTCTCTATTAAAAAGTGGATAGTTAGTATTATACAATGGTGATGGAAAACTTTGATAAAAAAATTTTGTGAATAAAAGCCAAAATAAAATCCCGTGCCATTTCTTTCTCAGGCACGGGATTTTATTTAATTGCTAATCACAATATCATCAAAATTCAGCCTGTGCCCTGATGTACCGGACACAACAATCCGGAAGCGGACTGATGTTGTCTGGCTCAACGTAAACGTTTTTACCTGCAAACTGGAGGTACTTGCATTCAAGCTGCCCACATTCGTCCATGTGGAACCGCTATTCGTTGACATTTGCAGCTGCCATCTGGCTCCAGTGTCAGAGCCAAAATTGGCGTGTGAAATTTGGACGCTTGTTGCCCCGCTCACGTTGAAGTTCATCGTAAGGGCACCGCTCGCTCGAACACGCGCGGACTGGGTACCATTTTTCTTGTCCGTGCTTAAGTTTCCGATCAGCGCATTATCAAAATACCAAGAGCCGCTTGATAATGTAACATTCCCTGATGTATAAGCTGTTTTGGTGCCAGATTCGAATTTCTCATTCAATGTGGCAGTCCCTCCGCCGCCCCCAGATCCATCTGCACCATAACCGTATGACCCAGATTTGAAAGTTGAAGGATCATACCACTTATAGCCTGCGGCAGGAGATGACCAAGGTTCCGCCTGAGGTTCCGTAGAGGTCTGCGGATTTTCCATAGAAAGTAAAGCCGTCTTCTGGTCGAGCTGCAAGCCGCTTACCTGCGCAAGGGATGTATAGGTTTCTTGCTGTGCCAGCCAATCTACAAGATTCACGAGCAGGGTACCATCATTCTGCTCTTTGAAACCATCATAAGTAGTCTTCTTGCCGCCCGTTTCCTCACGGAGATATTTAGGAGTTGCATCTTCAACTGGAGACGAATCTCCAATAAATGCCGCCTTCCCTGCACCGACTTTAGAAACAGCTACGTAAGGGCCTTCTGCTCTTCCGCCGCCATTATACACACCCTGGTCGACCGCATTGCCCCAGGCTGCCGTTGTCGGAGGCAGATAAACAATCCCCTTTGCCTTGTTTGGATCTGTAATAGCTAATGTGGACCCTGCATGCATAGCCACTGTAGAAACACCGCTCGTAATTCCAAACGCCTGGCTCGGTGCCACGATATCATTCGCTGTGACATCCCCAATCGCATTGTATCGGAAGCGGATTCCAAAGTTAGTTGAAAGCCAGTCCGATCCCGTTACCCCCTGCATCGCTGCAGATGATGCTTCCTCTGTTCCCATCCCTTTTGCAGGGTTAGAGTAGGCACCACGACGGTAGCCATTGAATACTTCCGAAGCATCCCAGCGATTCTTATTGCGGTCAGCATTGTAATGGTCGCCAATGAAAAAGATACTTCCGCCATTCTGGACATATTGAAGCAGTGCATCCTGTTCAGTCGCCTTATAAGGCACATTCGCTTCTCCAATAATAAATACATCGTAGTCCTGCAAATCCTGATACGTAATCGGTGCAGCTTTCCTCAGTTCTTTTGCATAATAGCCATCATTCGCTAAAGCGTTGGCGAAATCAGAGAATCCCCCATCCAATACCCAGTCAGCCGCACCTGCGGTTTGCCCATGGGTATTATCAAATAAGATTTTCTTTCCATTCGCAGTTCCGGCCGGCTGCAACTGCGGTGCCGGGTCGAGTGCATTTTCAGCAGATACAAAAGGTGTAAAAAAGTACAAAGACGGTGCTACAAGCATAGCGACTAATGCAAAAATAGAGAACCTTCGACGAATCATGCTTTCACTCCTTATTGGTATATTCCTAACTAAATTAGCACACAAATGTTGACGGAATGTTAAGAATCGTTTAATTTGATAATTTCCCAATGTAAGCAGGATCGCCTTGCCAGATTCCATATCATTTTCACTAAATTCTTTTACTCAAACTCCCCAAACACACTGCAAATCGTATTTAATTTTCCCAAAAGTAAAATTTTCTCAGTTCCAGGCCTGCAAAAAATTAATACTTTCTCGAAATAAAGCTTAAAAACCGCTCTTTTTCCTCTTTATTATGTAAGATTTTTTCTACAATCCGTTCTTCTGTTAAATAGTCTTTTAATCCTTCATTCTGGAAAATACTTTCATAGTACCGCCCATCATCACAGAGTTCCTTAAACCATTTTTCCTTTTTTAGCTTCCGAATATTCTTTTTGAATTTCAGGTCTTCCAAGTCTATCCCACCAGAAAACAGCAAACCTAAAATAACAGCAGCAATGACCTTAAAAAAGTTCTTCATGCTTTTTTCCCCTCTTAATTTGGATAAATATATTAACGGTTGACACTCTCTAAAAGTTTCAAAATAAAAAGAGACCACCCTAACAGAGTGGTTATGGCAGTGTTTCTGCAGCTGACTCAAAGACCACTTATAGTATTCCACTTAAATGAATTTTCCCCTGCCAAATAGAAGCACAAGAACCGTCCCCACGACAAAAACAAAAGCCCCAAAAGAAAAACTTTTGGAACCCTTGTTGTCAATTAGGATGGTTTTATGTGCCGTAATAGAAACCGGCGTACTGACAAGAGATGGTGAGGTCATCGTTTACTGTGACATAGTAGAAAACATATCCTGGAAGAACGACACAAACATTATCACCCTCAATATAAATCTGAGGAGTATCGCAGTGGCCATCATAGTTACAGTCTACAGCCTGCAAGGTAAAGTCCAGCCCAAAAGGAAGTCCAGATAAAGGGGCGCAAAGGGTTAGACACACAGGTGACCACCAGTAATCCTCGCAAGAACCATCTGCGGCTTGTCCAAGTTTCAATTCTGCCTTGTCGATCCCATCAAATTTTTCAATCATCTGATTCATAATCTCAGCTGGCAATGCACTTTTTTGTTCCATTTCTTGAATTCCTCCTTTTTGTTTTAACTTAGTAAAATCACTCCATTTCATTGTTTCTCACCTCCTTGTCCTTTCTTGCTATATACAATGCAAGTCAGAAAGGAGCTGTATAGGAACTTGTCCTCGCTAAGGGTAAAAATGTGTGAATGAATGAAGAGTTTCGCAGATTTCACTGTGAGATTAGAGAGGAGATGAGACAGATTGATTAGTAGAAATAGATTTAGCAAGAGGATTTTTCCATAAAAAAGAGCATCAACCCTAAGCCGATGCTCCATAAAAATCGGTACACGAGAACCGTCCCATGTTCCGTTTAAGCCACTACATTTCTAGTATTCTCAAACTTTTTGTATTCTTCGTTCACCATGATTTGCTTTAAAATCCGAACCGTATTCCATATATCTTCATAGGTTGTGTACAGTGCGATTGGTGCCAGGCGGATGACATTGGGTGCGCGGAAATCAGGGATGATCTTGTTTTCCTTAAGCGCTTTGCAGATTCTTGCTGCTTCATCATGCTCCAGGCAAACATGTCCTCCGCGTCGCTCATCCTCTCTTGGATTTCCAGTATGAAACCCAAACTCGCCAAGCTCGTATTCAATCAAAGCCATCATATAATCGGTCATCTTTAAGGATGTTTCTCTGATTCTAGCAATACCTGCTTCCTTGAACATTTCGAGGGAGCCTAGCAGCGGAGCAATGCTCAGCACATGAGGTGTGCCAATCTGGTAGGCTCCCGCCGTTTCTGCATGCTCCAGCGTATGCTCCATATCAAACTGCTTCTCTTTTTTCGAGCTGAACCAGCCTGCAAGTCCCGGAGCTGTCCCGAGATTCCGTTCGTGGACAAACATCCCGCCGACTCCGCCTGGACCGCTGTTCAAGTATTTATAGTTACACCAGACTGCGAAATCCACTCCCCAATCATGCAAGGCATGAGGAACAGCGCCAATCGAATGCGCCAGATCAAACCCTATTAATATCCCTCTTTTGTGCGCTTCTTCTGCTAATCGCTTCATATCTAGCAACTGGCCGCTGCGGTATAAGACAGAGGGGAGCCAGACAAGAGCGACTTCCTCGGTCATCGCAGCAATGACGTCGTCTTCAGAAATCGTACGTCCATCTCTGCTCTTCACCTGGATCAAGTGCTGTTCAGGGTCCAGCCCGTGTAATTTCAATTGCGCTTTAACTGCATAAATATCGGATGGAAAATTAAGTTCGTCCGCAAGAATCTTCGTCTTACAACCTTCTGGCTTGTAAAAAGTCGCTAGCACCTGATGGATATTCGTCGTGATCGAGCCAGTCACAATCACTTCTTCTGCTTTCGCACCGACGAGCGGCGCAGTGAGCGCACCAAGCTTCTCTGAAAACTCAAACCACGGCTGATTACCAGACATCCACCCATCAATACCATGATTCTTCCAATCTTCCACCGAGTTTAATAGCGATTTTTCGGCACGCTTCGAAAGCAATCCAAGTGAGTTCCCATCCATATAGAGGGTCCCCTCTTGCAGGTAAAATTCATCCCGGAATCCTTGAAGAGGATTTTCCTGATCCAATTGCCGTGCGTACTCTTTTGTTAAAAGAACATTTGTATCCGCTTTCATAATTTGCTTCAATTCCTTTCCGCCAGGATACTCCATATACTAACCGGAAGATTGACATCATGTCCAGCCTGTTTCAGCTTGTATCTTAGGGTAATCCCATGAATATCTTGAGCCTTCTTGTAACAACACATACTAACACACCCTATTCAAACTCAAACTCTGTTTCAATCTCACAATACTTCGTTATGACGTTTCCTTTGTCTTTGGAAATGACGAACCTAAGCTCAACTTTTTCCTCTGCATTTTCAAAGATTAACACACCATGAGGCAAATAATCATATCGGAATCCATTATTCGGATTGAATGATCTCGGATTATTATTGATGTCGTCCATGATTTTGTTAATGTCGTCGAGATCGCTGATGCTCTTCGTTGTTCCGCCCATCTCCTTAATCGTTAATCTAGTATAATGGCCATCAATGATTTTGTGATGATATGCCCAAATGATTGTGAAAAGAATGATGAAAAGAAAAAAGGATAGTGTTGTGAAGACAAGTTTCTTTTTAGCCACCTTCCATCCTCCTTTTTTAAAAGGACCTAACCGTTCCATTCCTCATCTAAAATGGAATAATAGTACTCATCCCACCATCCATCACCATGTGGAATGCATTTTTTAAAATAGCCCTCTCTCCTCATGCCGATTTTCTCCATCACACGATAGGAACCCGTATTTTCGGGCTGGCACGTTGCGATAATCCGATGAAGCTTCAATTCCTCGAAGCCATATTTCAATGTGGCAAATGCTGCCTCAGAAGCGTAACCCTTATTATAATATTTAGGATTGAACACCCAGCCGATCTCATAAGTATGGTCGCCAAAATACTTATGGAAAACGATATGGCCGATCAGGATATTCTCATCCTTTAAAACAACAGCATATTTCTGAGCGCCTTCCCCCATATTTTTATCAATAAAATCTGCCGCATCATTTTCAGTAAAAACACCTTCAGGAATATATTCCATAACAGTATGATCCGAGGTATATTCCAATACAGCCTCCAAATCATCCAATTCAAATTTACGAATCCATAACCTATTTGTTTCTAAGTACATTTCTAAATCCCCCAAATACAAACTTATTGCATATCTATATTTCGATAAAATGACAGAAAACACCTTCATGAACATGGTGAACATGGGGACGGTTCTCACGTTTCAGGAACATGAGAACCGTCCCCATGTTCCTGTTTCCAGTAATCATAAACCCTCAATTGCTGAATATATTCCTTTAGAGAAATAAAAGTATTCGAATTTGTACAAGGGGTGGATAATGAAAAAATTAATTAGTGTTTCACTTGCTAGCAAGATCATAATCACAATTAATTCAATAGCGGTTTTGATGCATGTTCTGATTCTTTTTCGTATATTGCCGCAGGATTTTGTTTGGGGAGGACGCCTTAAGAGTGAGGAAGATTTAATCCTTTTCGAAAGCATCTCCATCGTTTTGCAAACCCTATTTATTTTTATTATTGCTGCAAAAGCAGGATATGTTTTCAGGGGTAGGTTTAATAAGACGGTGAATGTCGGTACATGGGTATTGTTTGGAGTGATGGTACTTAATACAATCGGCAATTTCGCCTCAAATTCCGGGTTTGAAACGATGGTCATGACTCCATTAACGATCTTGCTTGCTCTTTTGGTATTCAGATTAGCTATTGAAAAATAAGAAAAATGCCGGACTCTTATAATTCCAACAAGAGATCGGCATTTTTTCTTATAGAGCAAATTTAAACTTCCGGTTTCGTCCACAGTCTTGTTAAGTCTACATACCCAAAATGCTTGATCTCTACATTCATAAGATTAATAGAAAATGGGATTTGCCGTTTCGTATAATACAGCGGCACGCACAGGGATTCGCTCTGCAAATATTGTTCAATCCTCAGGTGATGGGCATTCCAGTCTGCAAATGGAATCGTATGATAAGCCTCGACTTTTTCCTGCAAGTATCCATCTCTTTCCACTAGAAAGTTAATTGGTGAGAAACTGTTTTTCAAAAAGAAAAAGTAAGATAGGCTTTGGTTTATTTCAAAAATTTCTCCATGTATTAGCAAATCAGTATCAGCCCTAAGCTCAAAATTATAAAGGGAATCGTGGAACGAGATTTCCTCCATCTCGACTTCGATGCCCGCTCGCTCGAGTTTTTCTTTTAGCCAAAGGGATGTATCAGTCGTATAGTTGACCCATCTGAATTTTAGAGGTTTGCTGATGGTTGGCTTTGGGATGTCCGGCATCGTATAGCTCTTTGACTGGCCAATCAGACATCCTTCATTGTTGCCGGTTATCCGGGAATTGACTTCTTGCAGTTCGTGACGATGATGGGCGATGAGCATGTGGATGTAATCCCGCACTTCCTTCCGCTCCATTTCGGAGTTGCGATACGGATTCATGATGACAATCCCAAAACCAGAATCGCTTTCTACCTTAAAAGTATCCACCTTGTCCGTTTCCTGCCCTCCATGATAGACGACCTGGAATTCTTTTGGTACTTGAATAAACTCTACACGGTCAAGCAGCGGACGATGGCCAAAATATTGCTTAAACGCACACAGCACCGTTTTTTCCGACGTATTTTCAGCAAGGTAAAAGCCCCCAGTCCCTAGCAATCTGCCATTCACTTCTTTAAAAATACTTGCCGAAATAAGCCCTAATAACTGGAGAGCATAAGAACATCCTGCCTGGAACTCCAGTTTTACAACAAGAGGTGCAGGGGTGGAGATCCCCGTAATCGGCTCCCATAGTTTACTAAAATGGACATCCTTCTTCATTCGCTGTAATGAATGAACCACATCTTCCGCTTTGAGGATCGAACCATCATGAAAGGCTATATCTTTGCGTAAATACAGCAGCAGTGATGTGTCCGTATATTCCCATGTGTGGGCGAGTTCAGCTGTAACCGTATTGTCTGCAGTCAGGGTCACTAGCCTGTTATAAAGATTACTCACGATGTTCGCACTATGGACGTCTGCTGCCTCGAGCGGGTGGACGGCCGCGACTTTGTAAAACCTTGGGATGATCAGGCTGTCTTGCCCTTCCTGATGAAAGCCCAGCTTCGACTGGAAAGCAGTCATTAATCGCTGCTTCGCTTCTACTGACCAGTCTAATACCAACAGCTTGCTCACGTTTTCAATCGGCTCTTTTTCAATACTTCTGTAAAAATTATGTTCAAACTCCTGTTCAACATTCTTAAGCCACTTGAATGAAGATGTGTTCCCTCTCCCCCGCCCCGATTGAAAAACAAGCCAGCCTTCCTCCTGCCATTGCTGGAGCTTCCGGCGTGTTTGTTTTGTACTAAGCAGCAGTTTCTCCGCCAGTTCCTCTACTTTTACATGCCCCGATTTCACCTTATTCCATAAAGTTAAAAGATAATGATCCATTTACCTGCTCCTTAAAAGTGGACATTTTTATTTAAAAAGGATATTTTTAATCACTCTCGTCTCCTTTAATATACAAATTATAGAAAGGGGTTGGCAATATGAAGTGGAAAGAATATCCACAAAACCTAAAAGTTCGTCTCGTAACATCCTTTTTTAATCGTGCGATTTCCAGTGCCGTTTTGCCGTTTATGGCACTCTTTTTTGCCCATAATAAAGGGGCAGTATGGGCCGGGTTATTCCTGGGATTTAACGTATTCATCGGGTTTCTCGGCAATTTTATCGGCGGATATATTTCTGACCGGTTCCGCCGCAAGACGATCCTGCTGATTACCTCCACACTCAGCGCGCTCATGTTTGGAACCATGGCAGCAAGCTTAATCCCTGAGCAAAAATGGATTACGGTCTTCGCGGTGGCTTATGTGGTTTTCATGGGCACCAGCAGCCTTGGCCGCCCGGCAATGCAGGCAATCATTATCGATTCGACCACTGCTGAAAACCGGAAAGCGATTTATGCTTTGGACTATTGGTTCACGAATTTATCCATGGCGATTGGCGCAGCACTTGGCGGGTTGTTTTACGCCCATCACCAGCTGACATTATTTTTGGTCCTCACCTTTGCATCTTCCTGTCTGCCGATTGCCTATGGAATCTGGCTACAGGATACGAGCATCCTGCAACTTACGAAAAAGCATGAGAATATTTTTATCGACCTGCTGGCTAACTACAAGATAGCGCTTCAGGATAAGCCGTTTGTCATGGCGGTCGTTGGCGGAATGTGCATTTACGCTGCCGAATTTTCACTGAACAGCTATATCGGCGTCCGATTAGCTGATGAGTTCCGCCCGTTGTTTTTAGGAGGATTTGAAATCTCAGGCGTCCGGATGCTGAGTATCCTTAACATCCAAAATATGCTTCTCGTCGTCCTGTTAACATTTATCGTCACGAAAATCACGGACAAGTTCGATAAGAAAAAAATGTTGCTGGCCGGGCTGATCTTGTATGGAATTGGGTATACAGTCATCACCTCAGCGAATGTCTGGTACGCCCTGCTTTTATTCAATTTAATCGCAACCATCGGCGAACTCGTCTACTCGCCTATTGCCAATGCTGAAAAAGCGAATATGATGCCTGAAGATAAACGCGGCTCCTACTCCGCATTCTCAGGAATCAGCTTTAACGGTGCAGATTTGATCGCACGTTCCACCATTATCGTCGGCGCCTTTTTAGTGCCAAGCATGATGAGTGTGTATATTGGAATCATCTTGATGATGGGAACATTGCTGCTCTATGGCGGATTGTTTGTTTATCGGGGGCGAGTGCGGAAAGAGTCGTTCGTGGTGACAAGAGGTTAGCATATCATTTGTACACTATTTGGCAAAATCAGCATGTTGACAGAGGGTGGCATATCTTTTTCCACCAGTTGGAATAAGTAGCGATTATCGTAAAAATCGTAGCGATTATTGCATGATCCGTAGCGATTATCGATGATTTCGTAGTGAATATTGTCATTTTCGTAGCGATTAAACAACAAACCGTAGCGATTTTTTTCAGAGGCCAATTCCAATGACTTAAAAAGAGGAAAAACGAAGCACTCCTTCGCTTTTCCTCTTTTCGTTTTATTTTACATCTGAAGAATCGTCATAATCATAACGGAATCCGTCTGCTTGAGGATTGGTGTTACTGTCTTTCTGGTTTGTTAAAGTATCTTTTTTGCTGTCTGCTGCTTTGTCCTGCTGCCTTTTATCCGTATTCATATGTTGCTCTCCTGTCTATCAAGTATTTCACAGCCCTATTATCCCTATACCTACTATTTGGTATTCCCCTTTGTAAAAGGTAAATGTTGATCTTTGATAAAAGCCTTTGATCTTTGCAAAACGGAGATCATCATACATGTCCGGGGGTCAACGGTATGAGCAAACCTTTCGCAGCTTGTTGAAGCTTTTGTTTCATTTCATAAAGAATAGGTCACATCCCCTCTGTCCATTCCCACAAATTCCCACTAAATTTCAAAAAGGTGGTAATATATAGATGATTAGTACAATTTGATGAGGGGGTTCCATCATGATTCAGGAAGTGGTTGACCGACAACAGGTAGACTGTATTGGCGGGTTCATTGCCGCATACGCAGATCCAATTGTGGCTCATATGAATCCTGGGCATTTGCAGAAACGCAATATCGCAATCCTTTTAAAAAGCGATGGGACAATATGGGGTAAACGAATTACACAAGAAGATACAAATCAAAATGATGATAATTGGATAGAAATTGCAAGGGATACAATAAAGCCACAGAAAAGTCCGATTTTAAAAGATGTCTGCTTTTTCAACATCCAAAAAGGGACCTTCTATGGAACCTACATTGTTTCAGAAGATTTTATTCGAAATGCCCAGTTCTTGAACGAGCAATCATACCTTCGATTCATCACCGAATAAGCACTTTGGCTTTTGGTTAAAAATCAGCATGCTGGAGGGAACCTTCAATTGACGGTTCCCTCCATTTTTTGTCTGTTTATCAATCCTGAAAAATAAAGCCCACACAATCAGGAAATAATATAAGCACCGATTATAAATAAGATTTGAGGCAGATAAATGGAGCGAAACTACGCGATCGATTTTATAAAATTCTTTGCCATCCTGGCGGTTGTGATCATTCACACATTTCCGAGCGACAATCAGCTTGGATACTTCATTCTCGATAATTTCGCTAGGTTTGCAGTGCCTTTTTTCTTTGCAGCCTCTGGCTATTTGTTCGGATTAAAGGTGATCAATAACCCAAAATCATTGGCCTATTTTAAGAAATACACTATAAAAATCCTAAAAATATATGTTACCTGGTTTGTATTTTATATGGCTTATGATGTCCTGAAGATTTTGATCGGGAATCATCATGTGAAAATCGAGTTGGCCAAATATATAGAGAGATTAACCCCGCTGAATCTCTTTTACTACGGGCAAGGGACAAGCGGCTATCAATTGTGGTTTGTGATTTCGCTGGTATGGAGTACGGTCATTTTATACTTCTTTTACAGAATGAAAAAGATAAGGCTGCTGCTGGTCATCGGGTTCTGCCTCAATCTTTTGGGTCTGTTTGGACAATCCTACTCCATTTTCGACCCATTGCCAGTAAGCACGACCCGGGCCGCCTTATATATTAGCTTGTTTTATACCACTTTAGGATTCTGGTTTGCCTTTGCTAAACCAAACATCCGGTCATGGAATACGAAAACGTACTTTTTTTTGTTTGTCTGCTTCTCCGCCCTGCAATTCGCTGAAGGATATGTACTGGAAAAAGCGATGGAAGCAAAACATGGAGAATACTTTCTATCGACGATTTTCCTTACCGTTTTTCTTTTTTCATTCGCACTAAGCAGCCCGCAGCTTGGAAAAGGATCATTCATCACCAGAATCGGTGGCAACGCTCTCGGAATCTATGCAATCCATGTTTTCTTCATCGATCTCAACGACATGATGTTCAAAAAATTAGGACTCGAGCAAAGCTCCCATCAACTAATGCTGAACATCCTCGACGCTTTTCTCGTTTTCACCCTATCCTATCTAACCTATGAAGCATGGGAACGGTTCTTGCGCTTCATTAAACATAAAAAGGAAGCATGAGAAACGTCCCCATGCTTCTTTACTGGATCATACGCAGGAATTGTTTTGTCCGTTCGGCTTTTGGGTTGGTGAAGATCTCTTCCGGTTTTCCGCGTTCGACAATGACGCCGCTGTCCATGAAGATGACTTCATCTGCCGCTTCCTGGGCAAAGCGCATTTCATGGGTCACGACGACCATGGTCATGCCCTCGTTGGCGAGATCCTTCATGACCTTCAACACCTCGCCTACCAGTTCCGGATCTAGGGCGGATGTTGGCTCGTCGAACAGCATGACCTCTGGTTCCATCGCAAGCGCCCTCGCAATCCCGACTCGCTGCTGCTGGCCTCCTGATAGTTGGAACGGGTAATAATCCTTTTTGTCGGAGAGCCCGACTTTCTCAAGGAAGTATTCCGCTTTCTGGCGCGCTTTGAGCTTCGGCTCTTTTTTTACCGTGACTGGCCCTTCCATCACATTCTCCAGTGCGGTCATATGCGGAAACAGGTTATACCCCTGAAAAACCATCCCTGTCAGGCGGCGGAAGGAGGAAACGGCTTTTGGTGCAGCCTTTGCTGAAAAGTCCATTCTCTGTTCGCCAATTGTGAGCATACCATCTGTAGGTGTTTCAAGGACATTCAGGCAGCGGAGAAACGTGGTTTTACCAGATCCGGATGGTCCGATAATGACGACGACCTTCCCTTTCTCGATGTCCAGGTCGATTCCTTTTAAAACTTCAAGCTCGTCAAATGATTTTTTCAAGCCTTTAATTGAAATCATGAAAATCCTCCTTTCCTCTCAGGTCTACCTTGATACATACCGGTCCAGCCTAGATTCGATTCTTCCCTGGGCGATGGAAAGAATGAAACAGATCACCCAGTAAATAAGTGCTGCTTCGGTGTAGAGTAAAAGGAATTCATAATTGGTGGTGGCGATTTCCTGTGCCCGGCGGAACATTTCAGTTAATAGAATCATTGATGCAAGGGATGTATCTTTTACAAGGCTAATAAACGTATTCGATAATGGCGGGATTGACACCCTTGTAGCCTGCGGAAAAATGATTCTTCTCAGCACTTGCCTTCTGCTCATCCCGATTGAATAGCCTGCTTCCCATTGGCCTTTAGGGATCGATTGAATTGCGGCTCTGATGATTTCAGAGGCATACGCACCAACATTCAGGCTGAAGCCGATGATTGCCGATGGCCATGGATCAATCACGACGCCGATGGTCGGCAAACCATAGAACAGGATGAATAACTGCACAAGCAAGGGTGTACCACGAATCGCTGATACATATACCCTGGCAATGATCTGCAGGATTTTCATATCCGAAATCCGCGCAAGTGCCGTCAGAATGGCCAGTCCCAAACCGCATACGAATGAAATCAGCGTTAACGGGATGGTGTAAAAAATAGCCCCCTGCAGGAGGGGGACCAATGAATTTTGGGCAATTTCCGTCAGCCTCGCCAATTTTTCCGGGTCGGCAAAGATATTATTCAAGTACATTTTCACCAAACCACTTCTTGGAGATTTTATCGTACGTGCCGTCAGAAATCATATCAGCAAGCGCGCCGTTTACAGCTTCAACAAGTGTTTCGCTGTCTTTCCTGAACATCAAGCCGCTCTTTGAAGCATCTTCGCTTTCTGCAACAATTTTAACCTTCGCATCTGGCTTTGCCTTTTTAAAATCAAGGAAAGAAAGGTTATCGTTGATCGTTACATCAGCACGCTTAGACATAATCAACTCAATCGCCTGGTTGAAGCCTTCAACCCCTACGATTTCTGCGCCATTATCCTTCGCCATAGTCGCATAGTTACTCGTCATCGATTGTGCTGCTTTTTTCCCCTTCAAATCTTCAAAACCCTTGATGTCAGTATTATCTTCGTGAGCGATCAGAACTCCTGTAGATGTAATATACGGGTTAGAGAATGCGTACTTTTCTTCACGCTCAGGCTTGATTCCTACCTGGTTGGCAATCATATCAAAACGCTTTGCATCAAGGCCGGCAAACATCGCATCCCATTGTGTTTCTTTGAAGTCAGCTTTAACACCAAGTCTCTTGGCTACTTCCTTCGCAATATCCACATCAAAGCCTGTCAGTTCACCGCTCTCATCATGAAAAGTGAACGGCGGGTATGTGCCCTCTGTCCCAACAAGAAGCTTTCCTTCCTTTTCAACCTTCGTAAGAACCGCATTTTCCTGATCAGATGCATCCTTCCCTTGAGGAACATCATCCTCCTTGCTCTCCTGGCTGCCGCAGCCTGCGACAAGCAGAACAGCCGACAATATCAAAACGAAAAGAAATGATAATTTCTTCATTTAACATCCTCCTAAATTCCAACCATAATTTGCAGTTAATTTCCCACAAACTCAGCCTTTTTATTAGCAAATCGGAAAAAGAAAAATAAATTCCGAGTTTTCCAATGAGATTAATTTATCATCACACCTCAAGTAAGTCAATCACAAAGTTTCAGGAACACGGGGACGGTTCTTTTGTTTCACTCAAGTTTTCATTTGAAGCATGAGAAACGTCCCCGGCACTATTAATGAATTCATCTCGTTTATACAAAAATCAATAAGGGAATTGATGATAAGGAGAAAAATTTTAGAAAGCGGGTGTGAAGATGTCCAAGCTGGAGCGTCTGTTTTCGGATGTTTTGAGACAAACGGATACGGTGCTTGATGGGGTGAATCAATACGAACATCCTTTACTGGCCAGATTAAAAGCCATATTAACAGAGCAAAAAGCCACCCTTGAAAAGCTTTTGCCAGAATTACGAGATGAAGAAAACGCAAAGTTGTCTGTAATTAGAGAATGGATCAGTATTGTGTATCATGATCATGAAATTGCAATGCCAACGTTCGAAGCATGGAATCGTGCAGTAAAGTGGATGAAGCTTCCTGCAGTAGAGGTCGTTTCTGACTTGGAACCATTATTTAAAAAGATGAAAGAAAATCTCGAAGAGGCAGCCCTTGAATTGGAGAATATTTACGGAGCGGAAGATATAAAGTTCGTCGTACCATCCTTTTATATCCCGACGCTTCGTTAGGAGGGATCGGACATGGCTTGGCAAAATGAAAGAATTGACATGAACGTTTACAGTCAGGGAGAAGTCGAGAAGTGGGTGTACAGCACGTGCAATATTTGTTCTGTAGGCTGCGGCTGCTACGCTGCAGTAAAAGATGGAAAAATAGTCGGTATTAAAGGAAACGGAGACCATCCGACCAATCGCGGAAGATTAGGTCCTAAAGGGGAAAACCAATGGTATGCCAATAACAGCACGGACAGGCTGACAACACCGTTGATCAGGGATGCTGATGGAAAGCTGAAACCTGCCTCATGGGATGAAGCCATGAATCTGATCGCCGAAAAGGCAAAGGCTTCAATCAAGGAAAAAGGAACGAACAGCATCGCGATCTACTCTACTGGACAGGGTTTTATGGAAGATTATTATTCGATTGCAAAAATTGGACGAGCCGGGCTGCAGACGCATTTACTTGATGCCAATACGAGACTTTGCACAGCGACAACTGAGTTTTGTCTGCTGCAATCATTTGGTGCAGATGGCACCCCTGCTTCTTTTGATGATATAGATGAAACCGATACGTTAATGCTTTTCGGGCATAATGTAGCCGAGACTGGTACAGTTTTATTTGAAAGAATCATGGAGCGGAAGCAAAAGACCGGAAAACCTTATTTGATCGTCGTCGATCCGCGAAAGACGTTAACAGCGAAGGAAGCGGACCTTCATCTTCAGCTTTATCCAGGCACCAATGTCGCATTGTTAAATGGACTGATAAACGAAATTTTAAAAAGTAAAAACGTAGATGAGGAGTTTATCAGCAATCACACAATTGGCTTCGAAGAAATGGAAGCTTCCGTAGCCAATTGGAACCTCGATAAAACTTCGAAGGTGACGGGAATTTCGGTAGAAACGCTAGAAAAAGCTGCACACCAACTAGGAACAACAGCTTCCTTAGTCTCCACCACTCTCCAGGGAACGTTCCAAAGTGCTGATGCTACAACAGCATGCGTTGGTATAAATAATCTGCATTTAATACGCGGTTTAATTGGCAAGCCGGGATCTGGCCCCCTTCATATGGCCGGTCAGCCGAGTTCGTCAGCAAACCGGACAGCTGGAGGAGTTGGAACCTACCCTGCTCAGCGCAACCATTCCAATCCAGAACATATTCGAGAGATCGCGGAACTATGGAATGTTGATATGATGACCCTGCCAGTCGGGCCGGAAAAAGGGATTGAAGAGCAAATTTCAATGATTGAAAAAGGTGAGATAGGCTTATTCTGGAATATTGGCACAAACTCGATGGTTTCCCTGCCAAACCGACAGCGTGCCAGAAAAGCGATGGAAAATACCTTCGTAGTCGTACAGGATCCATTTTTAACAGAAACGACGGCCGTTGCAGATGTCGTGCTCCCTGCAGCATTGTGGGGTGAAAAAGAAGGGACGATGGAGAACGCAGACCGTACGATTAACATTGTCAGAAAGGCTGTCGAACCGCCCGAAGGTGTAAAGTCCGATTTTGATATCCTGCTTGATTTTGCCAGAAGGATGGATTTTAAAGATAAAGATGGCAACCCGCTCATCACTTACACCACACCTGAAGAATGCTTCGAGGAATTTAAAAGGGTTTCCAAGGGACGTCCTTGCGACATGACAGGAATGTCTTATGATCGGCTTGAAAAGGAACGAGGGCTTCGCTGGCCGGTTAAAGATGAACAATCGAAAGGTACTCCAAGGCTTTATGCTGATTTTAACTTCTCGACAACAGTGGATTATACACAAAGCTTCGGAAAGGATCAGTTTACAGGCCGCGCTTTGACAAAGGAAGAATTTGAACAGAAGAATGCAAACGGCAGAGCCATACTCCATCCAACCCATTATTTGGAGCCTGCCGAACAGCCTAATGATGAATATCCAATTTGGCTGACAACGGGCCGGCTAGTATGGCATTGGCATACCCGGACAAAAACCGCCCGCTCTCCTCACCTTCATGTAGCAGCGCAGCACGGCTACGTGGAAATCAATACGGAGGATGCAAAAGCATTATCAATTGTTCAAGGAGAGACCGTCAAAGTCTCTTCACCAAGGGGCTGGATTCAGGTTCCCGCACGAGTTGGGGACAGCGTCCAAAAAGGATTAGTATTCGTTCCCTTCCACTTTGGAAGCTGGGAGAAAAAAGAGGCGGCAAACGAGCTGACCGCTGACTTCACAGACCCCCTATCCAAACAACCGGTGTTCAAGCAATCCGCCTGTAAAATAGAAAAAATCAGGCAGGAGCATAAAGTGGATGACGGCGAGTCCCTTGAATACATTGCCGAACAATACGGTTTGTCCGTTACCGATTTAAAAGAAGCAAACAGCCTCACAAACGATTACCAAATCTCCATGGGGCAAACGCTTGAAATACCATTATCCATCATAAATGTCCCGATTCCGCCTTACATGCCCTACCGAGAGAAAATATAAAATCATGATTTCACCGGCAGATTCCATTCATCTGCCGGCTTCTTTTGATACATGGGGATACATGGGGACGGTTCTTTTGTTTCACTCAAGTTTTGATATGGAACATGAGAACCGTCCCCATGTTCACGCCCGTCCCCATGTTCACGCCTTGTTTCAGCCGAGGGGTTTCATGATTCGCTGCCTGTTTTGGAAGGTGGCGATTTTGGTGATTCCTTTTTCTAGCAGCATGTTGGTGTTCTGGTCGATATACGCGCCGATGTCGTCGGGGAAGTGGGAGTCGGATGATGTGGTGAATGGGACTCCTGCTTCTATTAAAACGTCTAGAAACCTAGGGCTTGGGCACATTTCTTGTACGGGATATCGATAGTATAGGCCTGCGTTGATTTCTGTTGCAGTGTCGGTTTCGACGAGCGCCTTTGCGATTTTTTCGTAGAGCGGCATTAGCAATGCTTCGTCTGGGCGGTAATTGAATACTTTCAGATTATCGAGATGTGCCACGAATTGAAAGATTCCGCTCCGAATCATTTCTTCTACTACTCTGAAAAAATCGTTATATAACTCTGCCAGATTGTATTCTTCAAATTGCTCTTTCGTCTCTGGATTGTCAAAACCCCAGCCATAAATATAGTGTACAGAGCCGATGACGTAATCCCATTCGAATTTTCCAAGAAGCTGCTTCAGTTCTTCATCGCTTCCGGGAAAATAATCTGCCTCGATCCCGAGTCTCAGGGTGATCCCTTCCTCTGCCCATCGCGGCTTGGCTTCATTTATCGCTTCCACAAAATCAGCCATCGATTCAGTCATGACCTGATCCAGCCAGACCTGCTGATTCCGGCCAATTTCTGTATCGCTCAAATCCAAGTACTTCTCAAAATAGGCTCGCGTTTCTTTAAAACGGTAAAGATGATCCACGATCCCTACTTCGCTTAGCCCCTTCCGCTTGGCCTCTTCCAAATAGAGATCAAGCCATGCAGCATCATAGGCACCCGCTTGCATTCGTTTTGCCAAACGTGCCATGCTTTTCTCCAGCCATCGGAGAGTATGCTTTTTTTCATCCAGCGGCTCGAAATGGTCTAAAGCCTGGTTCGTGCGGTCAAGCCATCTTAGTGAATATGGGCCTTCTTCTAGATGTAAATGATAGTCAACCTTCATGCTGTTCGCCACCTCTCGCTGTAATCCATTGGAGCATGGTGTCCAATTCTTTTTCTTTCCATGATGCAGGCATTTCCTGATTGCAAATAACATAGTCAACAGTTGTTAATGGACAGATTTTATAAAAGGACTGATGGTCAATCTTAGACGCATCGGACAGCAGGAAGACCTGGTTTGCCCGTTCGACCATGGAAGCTGAAACGATGCATTCTTCAAAATCAAAATCACTCACGTCTGTGATTGTCATTCCGCCGCAGGACAGGAAGACTTTATCGAACCGGAAGGAATCGAGCATCTTGCAGGTCAATGAACCGACAATCGATTTTTGCTCGGGGATGGTAACGCCGCCGAGTACGATGACCTTGCCGTCAAATTCTTTGTTTTCCAAACGGTGATTCAAAATTTCTGCAGCCGCGAGAGAATTGGTCACGATGGTGACTCCTTGAACGTCTGAAATCGCATCTGCCAGATGGACCGTCGTTGTCCCGACATCCATCATGATGGTATCTCCATCCTTGATGAACTCTGCTGCTTTTTGGCCGATCGCCATTTTTTCCGCGGTTCTGACACTCATTTTTTTTGAAAAATGGGGTTCGTCCTTTGTCTGATGAAACCTGACAGCACCGCCATGGACTCGCTGCAGTTTCTTCTCTTTTTCAAGAATATCGAGATCTCTTCTGATCGTTTCAGGGGTTACCCCAAGCTCGGCCGCAAGGGAAGCGACAAGGATTTTCTTCTTTTTTTCCAGCTGGCCTAAAATGTAGTCGTGGCGTTCCGTTGACAAGAGGTTCATGTCAGTGGAATCACATCCTTTTTATCAATATAAAGCGTCTTGATGGCTCCCTCCTGCACAATCTCATCCGTTTTGTGCAAATGTTCTGCTGTTATGGCAACACCGTGGGAAACAAGTTCATAACGGGTCACATTTCCGAGCATCATGACCTTTTCAATTTTACCAGAAATTTCGTAGCCGCCTTCAATGATTTCTCCTCTGATTGCTTCGGGACGGACCGCATACAGGCTATTCGTGAACTCGCTGCTCTTTGTCACCGAGGCAAGTTCATCCCCTTTTATAACATTGTAGTTACCGATGAACCTTGCGACAAACTCATTGGCAGGCTTTGTATAAATCTCATGCGGCGTTCCGCTCTGGGCAATGCGTCCGCCGTTTAAAATATAGATCCTGTCACTAACGGCCATTGCTTCCTCCTGGTCATGGGTGACAAGCACAGTGGTCATGTTCAATTCACGCTGGATGGATTTCAGCTGTTTTTGCAGATTTTTACGAATTTGGGCATCAAGTGCGCTCAACGGCTCATCAAGGAGCAGCACCTTCGGCTCGGTGACGAGTGAACGTGCTAATGCCACACGCTGCTGCTGGCCGCCTGACAATTGCCTTGGATAGGAGGCCTCCTTACCGGATAGGCCCACCAGCTCAACCATGCGCGCTACTTTTTGTTGGATTGTATGTTTATCGAGCTTTTTCATTTTCAGTCCAAATGCAATGTTTTCGGCAACGGTCATATTCGGAAAAAGCGCATAGGATTGGAACACCATCCCGATTTGCCGGTCCTTCGCCTTCAGGTTTGTCACATCGTTCCCATCGATCTTAATGGCTCCGTCCTCTGGATGAATCAAGCCTGCCAGGGTGCGCAATAGTGTACTTTTCCCGCATCCGCTTGGGCCGAGCAAGGTAACAAACTCTCCCTCGTTAAAAGAAAGGTTAAGATCGTGAAGTACGTTTTGCCCATTGAATGCTTTACTGATGTTTTCAATACTTACATAACTCATATCACACTGTCTCCTTTTTTGAGGAAGTTAATTTTATAATCACGATAGAAAGAATGCTGATCAGGATAAAGTAGCAAACAACAATCGCACTCGCTATATGTCCGCTCTCGTTTAGCTTTTTGTACAAATACACCTGGACTGTCTCGAAGCTTCCGCCTACAAGCAGGTTCACGAGCACAAACTCTCCGAACAAAATCGAGAAGCTCAGCAGCGCGGAAACGAGTACACCAGGCATGATGTTTGGCAGGATGACTTTTTTAAAAGCCGACAGCTGGCTTGCTCCTAACAGCTCTGCCGCCTCCATAAGCGATACCGCGTGAATATTCCTTAAGCTGTTCCGTGTTCCCTGATACATATAAGGAAGAATGCCGACAAAATAAGCACCTACCGTAACCAGCACCATGGAGATTCCGCTGTTTGAATAAGCTCTGATCAAGCCGACGGCAATGATCACGCCCGGCATCGCATAAGTCAGAACAATCAAAGCCTGAATGAATTTCTCGAGCCGAGGCGCGTACACAACAATCGAGAAAATCGCCGGTACCATGATGACAAGTGAAAGTGCCGTAGCGCCAACAGAAAGGATAAGTGACCTGCCCATGGACTCAGCGAAAGCCGGGTCTCCAAATAGTTCAGCATACCAGTGGAAAGTGAATCCTTCCGGTAAAACGGTCTTATTCCATTTAGTCGAAACGGAGTAAACGAGTGTTCCAAGGAGCGGCACCAGCAAATAGAGAAGGACGGCTCCAATCGTCAGGTAATGGAAAAATGGTGTTTTCATTTTCACGATAAATCCCTCCGAACCTTGCTTGTTAACCACTCATTGATCAGCATCGCAGCGACAAGCGTCAATCCTAGCAATACTGCAATCGCGCTGCCAAGCTCAGGCTTCGCAAAAATATCGCCAGCTGTCAATGCACCGATTCGAATCGTCACAAGATTATATGTGCTGCCCGTCAATGCATAGGCAGAAGCATAAGCTCCCATCGCATTGGCAAACAGGATACTGAAAGTACCGGCAATACTCGGCATGATCACCGGAATGCCAATCTTCAGCCAGAACTGCACCGTGTTCGCTCCGAGCAGGGAGGCCGCTTCCTTCCATTGTGCCTGTATTCCCTGGTAAACCGGGAACAGAAGCATAACAGCAAGCGGCAGCTGGAAGTAGATATAAATCAGCACGAGGCCCGACCAGGAATAAACATTAAATGAATTTAGCGTCTCCCAGCCTAAATGCTTGAACAACAACGTGAACAATCCACTGTTCCCTAAAAGGACAATAAAGGCAAATGCAAGCGGGATCCCCGCAAAATTGGAAGTCAGGTTTGCAAAGGTCAGCACCCGGTTTTGGATTTTCCCCGAAAACATCGTAATCGAATAAGTAGCAAAGACTGCAAGCAGAATCGCAATCAAGCTTGATAATAACGAAATCAAAATACTATTCTTAAATGCCTGATGGTAGTAGGCATCCTGAAAAATCACAGCATATTGACTGAATGAAAACCCTGTTCCTCCATCCGCCTGAAAGCTTCCATAAATCATGAACACTAACGGCACAAATAAAAACAGTAAAACCAGGAGGAGAAACGGAATGATACTAGCCAAAAGCATTCCATTTACTTTTCTCAATTGAAAAACCCCTTTATGTGAATGATGCGATCTTTATAAGATAATAGTCTTTTTATAGACAACACTCTTTTTTAGACTCACTCTTTCTAAGACAATAGTTTTTTTGACAACTATCTTTTTAAGACAAAAGGTTTTTTAAGACATCAGCCTTTTTAAGACAAAAAGGTGCCTTCTAAGAAGACACCTTTTTTAAATTTGGCAAGGACAATTTTTGCATCGCCTCGGATGGTTGTATGCCCAGCAGCTCGCAAGCCAATGGCGCAATCTGCAGCTGAGGGATTTCTTCCTCATACATACCGGGCTCAAGCTTATCACTGACAATGAATAATGGTACATCGCGGTCAGCCGTCGTCGTTCCTCCGTGCTGTCCGTCATCATTCATCCCATGATCCGCGGTTACGATAATTTGATAGCCTGCTTCCATCCATTTCGGCAGCACGCTCGCCAGCACGATGTCCGCAGCGATCGCCCGATTCCGGTATTCTTTTGAATCCGCCGTAAACTTGTGCCCATCATCATCGATATTCATCGAGTGGACATACAGGAAATCCGGGGTGTAACGATTTAATAGAAAATGAGCATCAGAGAATAGATGTGAATCTGGATAATGATCTTCCCAATAAAACATCCCATTCTGAATCGGTTTGTCCGTTTCTAATTGGACACGGTCTGTCATTTTATTGAACGGAGCAGTGTTGTACAGCTCACTGACCCAGTAATAAGAAGCCGTTGCGTTCTTCAGCCCATTTTTGCTTGTCAGGTGGAAGATGCTTTCTTCATGTGACAGACGAACGGTCTGGTTGGTTGTAATGCCATTTCGATACACGGGTGTGCCAGTCAGTAACACCTCGTAAAGCGGACGAGAAAGGCTCGGCAGTTCGGATTTTACCTTGAACCTTGACGCTTTTCCCATTTCGATCAGATGGTGCATATATCCCATTTGGGAGGCTGCGGTATCAAACCGCAGTCCATCCAGCATGATAAAGGCGAGTTTATTTGACATTCATTAACACCTTCTGCTGCCATAGTTGCATAAGCTGTGACATTCCCTCGTCCCATGCCTTGCTGTCCTCGACTGGTTTTGCATTTTTGTACATATCACTTGGAAGCAGCTTCGCCTTTGCATCTTCTGGAAGCTTCACATTTTCACGGATTGGGCGCGCATATCCTCGAGCAAGGTTTGCTTGTCCTTCATCAGATAAAATGTACTCACGTGCAAGCATTGCCGCATGTGGGTGCTTTGCGTTTTTGTTGATCACTGTTGCATAGCCTGAAACAACAGAAGCTTCTTCAGGAATGACTACATCAAAGCGGTCCTTATCAATTTGATCGCGGTATCCCAAGCCATTGAAATCCCAAACAACCGCTACATCAACCTCTCCTTTTTCGAGTGCCGTCAATTTGATGTCATTCGTTTGCAGGCGGCCCTGCTTTGCCAGTTTTTCAAAATAATCCACACCTGGCTGGATATTCTTTTCATCTCCTCCGTTTGCATAAGCTGCTGCCAGTACCCCGAATTGCGCCTGGCTAGCTTTTAACACATCGCCAATGGCAACTTTATAATCACCGTTTTCAATGTCCTTCCATGATTTTGGAGGGTTTTTTACATTGTTTTTATCCGTAATGAAAGCGATGGTTCCTGTGTAACCAATGATCCAGTTTCCATCCTTATCCTTGGCCCAATCAGGAATGTCATCCCAATGAGACGTTTTGTATGGAAGTGTTAGCCCCTTTTCCGCCGCTAATGGACCAAATGACGCGCCAACATCACCAATATCGGCAGTTGCATTTTCTTTTTCTGATTCGAACTTAGCCAGCTCTTCTGCACTCGACATATCTGTATCTGTATGTTTGATTCCATATTTTGAATTTAAATCTTCCCAAGTACCTTTCCAGTTTGCCCATGAATCTGGCATGCCCACTGAGTTTACTTCACCTTCAGCTTTAGCGTTCTTTGTGATGTCTTCAAGTGAAAGGTTGCTAGACACCGCTGCATTTGTCTTTTCCTCACCCTTGGAACATCCAGTAAACAGTGAAACAGATAATATGCCTGCTGCAGCAATCTTTATCATTGAACTCTTTTTCATCAGAACATGCCTCCTGAGTTTGTTTTTGTTTGTTTTGTTTTGTTTTACAAGACTAATGATACAAAACAAAGGTAAAGGAGGCGTTAATCAAACGTAAGGTTATTATTAAGAGAATGTAAAGCTGTGGTTTATAGGGAACACGGGGTGTGGGTAATCTCTGGGGGGTCACTGGTGATTTTTATGAATTCATATTCCATCCACCGGATTGATATAATTTTGGGTTGGTTTTTCTTCAGATTTGTTTCAAGGACCTGTATTGGAACGGCGGGAGCATCTTTTTCGATCTTTCATTGTCCCAATGACCTCTATTGGAATATGTGGGTGCGCCTTATTCCAGCCTTTCATTGCTCCAATGACCTATTTTCAAACAGCTTTTTACGATTCTTCACTATCGAATTGTTCAACATATTATCGAAGAATAGCAGATACTGATTTTGATATACTTTATTCTAATAACATCACCGATAACCACAGGCGAACTCTTTTCCACTCTCTGAATTGTTATGAGCACCCTTCTCATTACCACTCGTGGGACTTTTTTCGATCTGAATGGTCATGAACAACATTCTCACAACTACTCGCCAGCCTTTTTTCGCTCTGAATGGTCATGAGCACCTCTCTCATAACCACTCGCCAGCTTTTTTTCGCTCTGAATGGTCATGAGCGCCTCTCTCATAACCACTCGCTAGCTTTTTTTCACTCTGAATGGTCATGAGCGCCCCTCTCATAACCACTCGCC
>NZ_JBALQL010000029.1:158620-237691 GCF_036964885.1 Bacillus sp. JJ1122
TGAATGGTCATGAGCGCCCCTCTCATAACCACTCACTCGATTTTTTCCACTCTGAATGGTCATGAACACCTCTATCATATATACTCACGGGCTTTTCACCTCTCTGAATTGTCATGAGTCGCCAACTCCATTACCACACCCATTTACAAAATAAAGTTTTCCGGCCCACCTATAAATGGAAGCATAAGAACCGTCCCCATGCACACACAGGCTCACTTAAAAAAGGAAGCACAAGAAACGTCCCCATGTACCAAAAAAGAGCCTAATCCACATATGGATTAAGCTCTTCGTTCTATTTGTAACTTTTATTTAAAAAGGCTTTTGTGCGTTCGTTCTTTGGATTTGTGAACAGTTCTAATGGGTGGCCGGATTCGATGATTTCGCCGTTGTCCATGAAGACGACTCGGTCGGCGACTTCTCTGGCGAAGCCCATCTCGTGGGTGACGACGACCATGGTCATTTGCTCTTCTGCCAAGTCTTTCATGACCTGCAGCACTTCGCCTGTCAGTTCAGGATCCAATGCGGACGTTGGCTCGTCGAACAAGAGGATTTCGGGATTCATCATCAGTGCCCTTGCAATGGCTACCCTTTGTTTTTGTCCGCCTGACAGGTTGGCAGGAAAGGCACCTGCCCAATTCGTCAGCCCGATTTTATTTAATAAATCAGCACTGCGCTCCTGGATGACGGCTGCTGGTTCTTTCTTGACGAGGCGCGGCGGCAGCTCCAGATTTTCCTTGACGGTCAAATGCGGGAACAGATTGAAGTGCTGGAAGACCATCCCCATTTTCGAGGTGATTCTCTTCAAATCCTGCGGCTTCGCGTACACGCCATCGTTAACCAAGTACTCATCCGATACCTTGATGCTTCCACCGTTTATTTCCTCAAGGTGCACCAGGCTGCGGAGCATCGTGCTCTTCCCTGAACCGGATGGCCCGATGACTGCTACCACTTCATTTTTTTCCACATTAAACGTTATATTTTTCAGGACTTCGAGCGTCCCAAATGACTTCTTAAGGTTGGATACTTCTATGATTGCCATCTTAACCAATCCTTCTTATTCAAATTTGAAACGTCGTTCAATCCATCTAAATACCAATGTTAAAACAAGCGTCATAATCAGATAAATCAAGCCCGCAACGAAAAACGGCACGATCGTAAAATCGCGGTTTACGGCAGTCTGCGCAAAGTGCAGCAATTCCGGTACTGCGACTGCGTAAAGCAAGGCTGTGTCTTTAACGAGGGTCACAGATTCATTCGCCACTGCCGGCAGTGCGACACGGAACATTTGCGGCAAAATGATTTTCGTTGTTGTCTGCCATTTACTCAATCCAAGCACTTTAGATGCTTCGTATTGCCCTTTATCAATGGCAAGAAGGCCGCCTCGAAAAATTTCTGCGAAGTAAGCAGCATAGTTCAGGACAAAACCTAAGCTGGCAGCGACAAATCGGTCGAGAACAAAATATTCACCAATGACCGGAATCATCGGAAGCCCGAAGGTAATAAATAATAATTGCAATAACAGAGGGGTTCCCCTCATCACGTATATATAGGCTTGAGCCAGCCATGATAAAAGCTTGAAGTCGCTTTTAACAGCGAGCGTCAGCAGGAATCCGAGCGGAATCGATAACACAATCGCGATCACGAAAAGCAGAATGGTCATCTGCGCTCCTTCAAGCATTGGCCCAAGTATGGATGTAATGTAATCAAAAGACATAGAAAGATTCCTCCAAAAGCAAAACAGGCTTCCTGGTGGAAACCCTGCTTTTCCTTATATTTACTTCAATACTTTATCTTCACCGAACCATTTTTCAGAGATTTTAGCGGCTGTTCCATCTTCATTCATTTCATCAAGCGCTTTTTGCAGCTTTTCAAGTAATTCTTCGTTTCCTTTTTTAACACCAATACCGTATTCTTCAGGAGCAAGAGATTCATCCAGAACCTTGAATGATTCCTTCTCTTTCGTCATGTAATAGTCGATGACGATTTCATCGATAATCACGGCATCAATTCGGCCGCTCTTCAAGTCTGATAGAGCTTGTACATTGTCAGAGAACTCCGTAACGGTTTTGACCTTTTCTTTTACAGGAGAAGCGTCAAGCGCGTCTGAAGCGGAAGAAAGAGATTGCAAGCCGACAACCTTGCCTTCTAAATCATCAAGTTTAGCAAGCTTTGAATCAGCAAGTGTGACAACTACCTGTGCATTTTTCAAGTAAGGCTTTGTGAAAAGCACCTTTTTCTTACGCTCATCTGTGATCGTGTACCCGTTCCAGATCAAATCAATCCTGCCGCTGCTAAGCTCAGCTTCTTTTGTCTGCCAGTCGATTGGCTGGAATTTCACTTCTTTCCCCATTTTTTCTGCCGCAGCGCGAGCGTAGTCAATATCAAAACCGACAATCTCATTATCTTTATCGCGGAATCCCATTGGAGCAAATTTATCATCGATTCCGATCACAAGTGCTTTGTCGTCGCTGTTCTCTTTTTCAGAAGAATTCGAGCAGCCTGTAAAAATCGCCAATACTGATGCTACTAAAATAAGCATAGTTGCAAAACGTTTCATCTATGATGACCACCTTTTATTAAAATTATAAACACTTTAGTACGTTACCATATTAGCATGTTATCACGCTATCACATTATAACACCAGAATATTGCTTATTTCAATATGATATTTTAATAAAATAATTGACGGTGCTATGGAAGTTTATTCCCCTACTTGACCAGTAAAATAAGCGCGGACGTGATTTTTCCATAAATGTTTAATTGATTCTTTAAAGCTATAAATGATACACTATAGGGTATGTGGATTTTTAAGAGGTAGGTGATATTTATCGTTAGCAAGCGAACTGCCATACGAAATCTTTTCATTATATGTTCTCTATTTTTCATTTTCATGGTGCCGCAAGAAGTTTTTGCCCACGCGTCGCTAAAAATGGCTGAGCCTGCCCCGGATAGTGAATTAAAAACCCCGCCGAAGGAAATCGTTCTGTCATTCGATGAAAGACTTGAAAACGAACTGTATTCGATTAAGGTTTTTAACGAAAATGGGGAAAAAGTCGGCAATGGAAAAACAAAGATGAGTAAAAATCAAAAATCCATGCACCAATCTTTGCCTGACCTGCCTGACGGAAATTATGTTATATCCTATAGTGTAATATCAGCGGATGGCCATCCGGTAAAGAGTTCTTATGTCGTCTCCATAGGGGAAGAAACGGTCTTTAAAAGGGATATAAACCAACTTGTGTTAGAAAAACAAGAGAGTTCAGCTGGTTTTACTATTTTTACATCGCTGGTGAGAATTCTTTTTTACATGGCCTTAATCCTGACGACTGGCTGGATTGTATGGGGGACCATACATAATTTAGAAAAGGAAGAAATCAAGTCCACTTTTAGACAGAGAGCCATTCATTTACAAATTGCGCTCTTCATAACCACAGTTGGATTGGGATTCGTACAATTGTCAGAATTACTTGATCGCTGGACACTGACCGAAATCGGGTCGACTTTAACAGGCACAACAGTCGGGATTTCCCTGGTCGCTACTGTGCTATTGTCTCTAGCAGGGTTTCCGCTCCTGCTTCGTTTCAAAGCGGTTGATTTAGTGTGGGTATTGATGATACTGGCGGCAAAGAGTTTTAACGGACATGCTGCAGCCTTTGAACCGGAAATTCGCTCGATGTCGCTTCAATTGGATGTCGTCCATTTACTTGGAGCCGCCATTTGGGCAGGAGGCCTGCTGTATATTCTAACCTACTGGAAAAAGCAGAGGGAACACGTTAGACAATTCCTTCCATTCTTTTCGCAGGTTGCCTTAATCAGCATCCTGATCCTGATTGTAACGGGAATAGCTTACACATTAATCTTCTTGCCGCAGCTGAATTATCTGCTCCATGCACTATGGGGAAAATTGCTTTTGGTTAAAATCGCCTTCGTTCTGCTTGTATTCGTCATTGGTGCACTTTTACGCCATACGATGAAAAAGAAAAAGGAAGACCCGATCTCAAGCTTGGTAAAAATCGATTTTAGTGTGATGATCCTCATTTTAGGAATTGTTGGGGTATTGACGCACTTGAATCCACTTCCGGAAAACGAACCATTGGAATGGAAAAATCAAGATCGTTACATTGATTTTACAACGTCGATCTCACCAAAGACACCTGGGTACAATCATTTCAAAGTCACAGCAAATTCGCATCAAGAAGAAATTGAGATTAAACGGATCGAGCTATTCCTGATCTATAAAGACAACACGGAAATCGAACCGATTCAAGTGCCTTTTTCCGAAATCGATCAGTCCAATAATGTTCAATACAAGATCAATGGTACCTATCTGCCGCTGGAAGGAAATTGGACTGCCGAGCTTAGAATTGTAGATTCAGACGACAATGAGAAGGTATTCCATAAGGATTTCATTGTTTATTAAAATGAAAATATAGGAGATTTTAAAATGAAAAAACTTTTAACATTCACCATTTCAATGATTGGTGCGATTACTCTTTTTGTTGGTGCGGCAAGCGCGCATGTAAACGTTCAGCCACAGGAAACATCACAAGGGAAATATGAAGTATTCACTGTCCGTGTTCCATCCGAAAATGAAGAGGTTCAAACAACGAAAGTCCAAGTTAAATTTTCCGAAGATGTGAATGTTACTCGCTTTGAGCCTAAACCAGGCTGGACATACGAAGTTCAAAAAGACGATACTGGAAAAATCACGAGTGTTACGTGGACAACCGAAGGAAAAGGTCAATCATCAACTGAATTTGGCCAATTTAACATGCAAGGAAAAGTTGGGGATGACGCGAAGGAAATTGTCTGGAAAGCTTATCAAACCTACAGCGATGGCAGTGTAGTTGAATGGGTTGGTGCACCTGATGCAGATAAGCCAGCTTCTGTGACTGTAGTGAATCCAGCTGATGGATCTTCAGATCATGGACATGGAGGTACTACAACTGATACTCCAAAGGATCACGATGCAGCTGATGACCATGCAGATGACGCAGAAGTAAGCAATGTCCCACTTTACCTTTCCATTGTAGCTTTGTTCGCAGGATTGTTGTCATTGGTAATTTCTTTGAGAAAAAGAGGGTAAATAAAACCATTCAGGCAAGGGAATTTGATTCTCTTGCCTTTTTACTTAACTAAAAAAGGGGTAAAACATGGGGACTGTTCTCGTGTACTAGCTGAAAGTGAAACAGGAGAACCGTCCCTAAGTTCTACCATTTGACATCCCATTAAAAGCGTATTATATTAGTTGATGTATCAACAATTGACCTATCAATCATTTAAAGGCGGCGGTTGTATTTGTATGAATGCAGCAAGGACGAAGAATTAATCTTTCAACGGATGTTTGAGTTAAATAAAAAGTTAACGTCTAAGTTTGAACGCTGTACTGGCATCAGCCAATCCCGGCTTGAGATCCTAAGGGAACTTTTTTTGGCAGAGGAAATCACCCAGAGGGCCCTTCAGAAAAAGGTGAATATCGATCATGCTGCCGTAACGAGGCATCTCAAGCAGCTTGAAGAAAACGGGATGGTCATCCGCAGGAAATACCCTGAGGATAACCGTTTCACCTATGTGCAGCTTACCGATGAGGGAAAACGGAAAGTGGCGGCCTACTGCGAGGAGAAACAACGGTTCATAACCAATGTCCTAAAGGGTTTTTCAGAAGAGGAAAGTTCCAAACTTCTCGATATACTAACCCGCATTCAGGAGAATATAGAAGAGATTTAACCACACATCATGAGAATCAAAAAGGAGTGTACACCATGAATAAACTAAAACTTAACGACTTTAAAGAAATCCTCACAGGACGACGTTCCATCAGGAATTATGACCCGACTGTAAAAATCAGCAAAGATGAAATGGCTGAAATCCTCGAGGAAGCCACTTTAGCTCCTTCATCTGTTAATTTGCAGCCATGGCGTTTTGTCGTGATTGATTCTAATGAGGGTAAAGAAACGCTGGCTCCATTGGCAAAATTCAATCAAAGACAAGTCGCATCCTCTGCTGCTGTCATTGCCGTATTCGTTGACATGAAGAGCGAGGAGTATTTGGAAACCATTTATAATACTGCCGTGGAAAAAGGATTTATGCCAGCGGAGGTAAGAGACCAGCAGGTTCCGGCAATCAGCGGCCTTGTCAAAACGATGACAGATGAGCAGAAAAAAGAAATGTTCCTTATTGATGCAGGTCTCGTTTCTATGCAGCTGATGCTCGCGGCCCGCGCACACGGCTATGATACGAACCCGATTGGCGGATATGAAAAAGACCGTATTGCCGAAGCATTTGATCTGGACAAGCATCGTTTTTACCCTGTCATGCTGATCTCCATCGGCAAAGCCGCTGACCAGGGCTATCCATCTGTCCGCTTGCCTTTAGATGTAATAACAGAGTGGAAATAAACTAGAGACGAGGAGAAATGAATCATGATTATTATACATGCAGGTTTTCAGGTAAAAGCAGATCAAGAAAACGAGTTCCTCAAAGAAGTCCAATCATTGGTTGAAGCTTCAAGAGCAGAAGAAGGCAACATTTCCTATGACCTTTTAAAGGACAGCGAAAAAGCCGGCTCATATACAATGATGGAATTATGGAAGGACATGGATGCCGTCCAGAAACATAATCAAGCCGAACACTTCACTAACTTCATGACAAAAGCTCCTCAATTCATGGCAGCCCCGGCTGATGTGAAACTATTTAATGCCGAGCCTATCGTAAAATAAACAAAAGTGCCTGTCCCCATTTTCATCATCCTGAGGACAGGCATTTTCTATGTGAACGCAGATTTTTCATATTGCCTTGGAGAATCTCCCATGTCCCCACTCTGCTACATCAAAAGTATGAGATTCTTTCATTCCTATTATTGATTATGCGGTGTCCTTCAAACTATATAATGGAACTAACATACGATTTGAAGGAGATGGAGTTGCTGTTATGAAAGAGAAATGGTCTGAGAAGCTTCCTGTTGTCCAGTTCAGAATTGCTCGTCCGACGGATCAACTGGATAAGGTAGTTGAATTTTACAGTTATGGTGTTGGGCTGAAAGTAGTTGGCAGGTTTGAAAAGCATGATGGCTATGACGGAGTGATGCTGGGGCTTCCGGAAGTAGGATATCACTTGGAATTCACTCAGCATGAAAACGGCAGTCCCTGCCCTGCGCCAACGGAAGATAACTTACTCGTTTTCTATATACCAGAAAAAGATGCGCGCGATGCCATCGTAAAACGGCTAAATCATTTGGGATATCCAGAAGTTGAACCAGAAAACCCTTATTGGAAAAAAGCCGGTGTAACAATTGCGGACCCGGATGGCTGGAGAATTGTTCTGCAAAATACAAATGGGATTGGATGACCATTGGCGGGTGAAAAAGGAGTGAGGATTTTTCTCGGAGGGGTTCTCATCACCACTCGCGCGAGAAAAAAATAAGACTTGTTGTCGTAAGGCTGCTCATGACCATTCACGAAAGTCTAAAAGAGTTGAACGGTCATTATATGCCTCCTTATGACCTTTCGCGAGAAAATAAATGAGTTGAACGGTCATTATATGCCTCCTTATGACCACTCGCGGGAAAATAAATGAGTTGAACGGTCATGATAAGGCTCCTTATGACCACTCGCGGGAAAATAAACGAGTTGAACAGTCATAACAAGGCTCCTTATGACCTTTCGCGAGTGAATAAATGAGTTGAACGGTCATGACAAGGCTCCTTATGACCACTCGCGGGAGAATAAGCGAGTTGAACAGTCATTATAAACCTCCTTATGCCCACTCGCGGGAGAATAAGCGAGTTGAACAGTCATAACAAGGCTCCTTATGACCTTTCGCGAGTGAATAAACGTGTTGTACGGTTCTAATAAGTCTCATAATCACCACTCGCGAGTGAAAAATCGAGGTGAGTTGTTCTCGCAGCGCTTCTCATCAACACTCGAACAGATTGAAGTGAGAAATATTGTGCATAATAAAAATAGAAAAATGACCAGGCGAACCATTCAAGCCTGGTCATTTTCGTAACACTCATTATCTCTCCCCAGAATCACTATCCAGCCGCTCCAAAATCCTTCTCTTCTGATAAAGCATCGTCCCTGTTTCTGCTAAATCACTCACCATCGATCGGTTGGCAAATGCCCCAAACACAATCCCGGCTACGGGTACCATCTGGAGAAGCTTTTTCCAGCCAAAGGATTCTGTGTAGGCTAACGTCACCTCGCGCCAGCCTTGAAGCTGTGAGATCACTTCACGGGACCGGTTTTCATTGTTAAAATCGGAAAGTTCATTTAATATCGCCTGTTTCCCGACGACATCAGCCGAAGAGTATTGCAGGCATTTGATGATAAATACCCTTTCTTTCTTATCCTTCGGGTCGTAGCCATGAATCATCGCGATTTCCTGGAGTGTTTTTAAGGAAATGGCCAGCACTGCTGGTATATCAATCGCCAGCGTAAAAATGCCGCCGATGCCTGTGCTTGCACCCTGAATCGTAGCTGCCTTCTTCCGCTGTTCCCCCAACTCGAAGCTCACCTTCTTCATTTCCTCCACAGGAACACCCTGAAGATCCGCCAGCTCTTTGATTTCCCGGCCGGTCTTTTTTTCGATAAATTGGAACACCGACTGTTCACTCGACAAATACTGTCCGCCATTCTGAATAAAGCTCCCAAGCTCATCAAGCAAACTGCCTACCTTCTCCTGAATGAACTTTGGCGTAAACCGGTCCAGCATTTTAAAAGGCAGTCGGGTCAGCTTCTCCCAAAACCATAACCCCTTCTGATCCTTCTCCCACTTTTCAATCACACTCAGCTCACTTAACAACTGCTCTCTAGTCTCCATGCATTTCCTCCACCTGTCAAAATTGATACTTATATTAACGTTTAACTAGACTGGAAGGTTTCATTTCACATTCATACCTCTTAAATGATGTTCATCTTTTATTAGGTCCTGCTAGTAAAAAAGTATCCATACTTATTCCAAATATCGACAAAAACACAATTCTTTTGTCATAAAAACAAGAAATAAATTTTTACCAAATAAGGGTAAATTATGTAACTATTATGAAAGAACTACGTTTATAAGAGTGTAAAAACTTTTTAATCATGCACGCCACCAGGGGTCGTGCCTGTAAAAGTTAAACAGTTTTTAGCTCAAGGGGGATGGAAAATGAAAAAAATTATGATCTGTATGATGCTACTTGTATCCATGGTGTTCTTTGAGGCACCAGCAATGGCTGCAGGCGGGGATATTATTATTATCAATAAGTCAAACAATCAACTGGCTTTTTATCAAAATAACAAACTGATCAAAACGTTCAAAGTAGGTACTGGCCGGAAACCTTCTTATACACCGGAGGGCAAGTTCAAAATCGTGAACAAAATTGTGAACCGCCCATATTACAGCGGGAATATACCCGGCGGCGACCCAAGGAATCCTCTTGGCAACCGGTGGCTTGGGCTGAACGCGAAAGGGACATGGGGAACAACTTATGCGATTCACGGCAACAATAATCCTAAATCAATCGGCGGATATGTGAGTGCCGGCTGCATCAGAATGTACGATGAGGAAGTGGAATGGCTTTTTAAGCAAGTAAAAGTAAATACTCCTGTGATCATCACTACTACGAATAAGTCCTTCACTTCCATTGCAGCCGCTAATGGCTATAAGGTTACAGGCGAGGCATCTGTTCCAGTATCCACCGTTCCTTCAAGTTCTGTCCTGAAAAAGGGCATGAAGGGTGATGAAGTCAGGAAATTACAGCAGACCCTCACAAACAAAGGTTATAGCACCAAGGGGATCGACGGAATATTCGGATCAGCTACAGAAGCAGCCGTCAAGCAATTCCAAAAATCCAAAAAACTTAAGGCCGACGGAGTAGTCGGACCGGCCACCAAAAAGGCACTGGGAATGAAATAAAGTAGCTTAAAATAAGGCAACCATCGCATTGATGGCTGCCTTTTCTTTTTCCAGGCTTCTGTGTTTGATCTGACCGAAATAATTCGAGCTTATTTTTTTTGCGGCAGATTATTTTCATCCGCTCGGTAATCAATTCTTGTATGAGATTCCACTTCAATGGATTCTAGTTCTTTATTTAAAAGAATCCGCTTAATGAGCTCATCGCTTCCGCCAACTATGGTGAAATCCAGATCATAATCTGTGCAGACACACCAGCTTTTATCCTCTGGCCACCAATAAGTTGGGGAACCATTTAGTTCTTCTTTGGTACACAAAGTTAAAACGTCCTCCAGATTCCCTCGATATACCAGCTGGTCCTGTTTCCATTGAATAATTTTTAACAGTGAATAACAGAAGTAGACTTTATTTTCTTCAGTAAAAGGCTTCAGAATCTCTACCATTTCCTTAACCATGCTGCTTTCCATTTCACCTTCATCTGGGGCGATTAGGTATCTCGGCATACTCCCGCCAAAATAGCGAAGAAATGTGTGAGTGCTCATCTCTTTTGTGTAGTTCAAATGATATTTTTGAGCCAGCGCCATATAGGTGATTTTTTCACCCATATCAAATTCATGTGGTTCACTCTCACCTGCTTCACTCCACAATAGGCGTTCATCTTTAATTTTCCTGTACCGCCGCATTGGATGCATGATTTTACAATATGCACTGTACCTTTTGGGAATACAGTGAGAAACTAAATTCCCCTTCCAATCTGCTGAAGAATCAATCCGATCTGTTCCTTCTTTTATCCATTTATAAAAGCGATCAGTGACTTCTAGCATCTATATCCCATCCGCCCTTTCATGCAGGCTGCTATTTTTCACAGGAAAAATACTTATATTCCTCGTATAGCAATCTCATAGCCTCATGCATTTTTTCATCAGCTGCTTTTTCCTTATACCGGTTAAGTAGATTCCGGGCCCCCAGCACATACAGAATCGGTTCTTTTGAAAAATCTCCTAAAATCCCGATATCAACAGCGACATTTTCTAATCCACCAGTCATATGATTCAGGTGGCGGGCAGGAATCCCTTCTATCTCATCACGCTGCCTCACCAAACCATTGATGATTGGTTTCCATAACTCAGGGTCATTTCTATAACCATGAAAGATCAGACGCATCAGTTCCAGCATTTCACTCAGCTTCCCGAGATTATCCGGGTCCCTTGGTTCTTCGGTAATATTCATATGGATAAAATAAGATTGGATACTCTCGTTAACCTTCTCCCATCCACCGCAAAATCGAACAACTGCATTCGCAACAAAACGATCGTGACAGGCGATCATCACTTCAACAGCATCGCGCAGCATCAAACTGTTTCTATTCTGTAAGTGCGGATAAATTTCGTCAGAATCTTCATTAGGATTAAACCGAATAGGTTCAACAAGGTCATTCCAGTTAATTTCTTCCTCTTCAACCCACTTCGCTATACAGAAGCCAATCCCCACTTTCGCAGCCGAAGCAAGCGGTACGATTAGTCCACTGTTCCATGAACAGATCATTTCCCTGGTTGATTCGGAATAAATAGAGATTCCCACTTCGCCAGTTTGGATCTCTTTCAGCTTTTCAATTACACTTTCCATTTAACAACCCCGCATGAATTTTTATATACATACCTATTCTCCCATTTGGTAAAATAAACCTTTTTAAACGAACAAAAAAACTGCCCGGTGCAGGCAGCTAATCTGTTTTTATCTTAAAATGTTCCATTGCCAGTGTCTTAAATGTCTCAGCACTAATTTCTTCTTTCACCATCTGCCCATCCTTCCAATAGGTAAAACTGGTGTCGGTCAAGATCATGTTTCCATCAGCAGTCACCCTTGTGAGCAACGGCTTCTTGTTGAAAGGCGACTGAGGGTGTTCCGTAATGATTTTCTTCACCCCCGTTAAACTGCCAACCTCTTTTACTGGATGCAAAGAATCCAGCGCATACCCTTTTCTCCATTCCGTGTCTTTGTGCTTCAGCTTCATTTCGAGAAAATAATCTCCATACGGGCTATCCTCTTTTACCACCCGGAACTCCCCGGCTGGAGTGCTGATATCCGTTCCATCCATTGGAACTGGCTTTAAAGGCAGATTCCCGCCGAAACCGGTATCCACTATGTACCTCTCACCTTCATGAGTCAGTATAATGGCCGCATGTGTACTTCCTGTTGGACTGAAGGTTGCTTTTTCCGAAACATACACCGCCCCACGAATTAATTGAACATCAAAACCATTTTCCTTTAAAAAGAGATAAAGGATGCCATTTAATTCATAGCAAAGCCCGCCTTCATTCCGCTTAAAAATTTTATCCATTAGAGTGTCTTCACTTAAGACACTGTCATCCCCAGCAATCACACAAAGGTTTTCAAACGGAATCGCCGCCGCAGTCCGCTCAAGAACTTTATCCAGGTTATCCAAAGTGATCTGCTCATCCTCAGAAAACCCAATCCGCTGACGGAATAAATAATTTAAATCCTTCATATAAAAGCCCCCTATCCACTACCATTTTAAAATAATATCCCCACACGTGGAACAAAATAAGTACATGGGGACGGTTCTCGTGTTCCAAATTAGAACACGAGAACCGTCCCCTATGTTTTTCGAGAAAACGCTTGCAATTTTATTGAATCCGATTTAATATACTTGTATACAAGTATACTTGATTAATAAGAAGGTGTAATAAATGAGTGAAAAGAAGGATTTTCTTTATCCTCAAAAATGGCTTTCGAAGGCTTCGACTGGTGACCGTGTTGCGAGCGAGCTGAGAATGCAGATTATTTCAGGCATGATTGAAAGCGGTGCCATCCTGTCAGAAAATAAGCTTGCTGCTGAATTTAATGTTAGCCGCTCACCGATCCGTGAGGCGCTGAAAATTCTCTCGACTGAAAATCTGATTCGTCTGGAACGAATGGGTGCTGTCGTCATCGGCCTGACGGAAAAGGATATCGAAGAGATTTATGATGTCCGCTTGCTGATTGAATCTTTTGTTTTTGAACGACTGATAAAAATAGATACAACTGAACTGGTAATGGAGCTTAGCAAAATCCTTGAGATGATGAAAATCGCCATCAAATACAAGGATGCGGACGAGTTCAGTTTGCAGGATATTTTATTCCACGAAACGATCATCCGTGCCATCAGCCATTCCTACATCAGGATGATCTGGGATAACACGAAGCCTGTAATGGAAGCTTTCATTCTTTTATCGATGCGCACACGGATCGAGGAAAAATACGAAGACTTCCAGCGCATTATCGATAATCATGAACTATACATTGAAGCCATCAAAACGAAGAATCGTGACCTGATGATTAAATCCTTACACCAAAATTTTGATGATGTTCAAGGTAAAGTTGAAGACCTTTGGATATCGCAGCAAACGCTTTCCAGGGGAGTTGAAAAAAATGACTAGCTATATGTTAGGGATCGACATCGGTACAACGAGTACGAAAGCTGTTTTATTCAGCGAAAAAGGTGAAGTCATCCAGCAGGAGAATATCGGCTACCCGCTTTACACGCCGGACATTTCAACTGCAGAACAAGACCCTGACGAGATTTACATGGCAGTATTAACCGCCATCACAAAAATCACGAAGCATCACTCTCAAAAAAAGCTGAGTTTCATTTCCTTCAGCAGTGCGATGCACAGTGTCATCGCCATTGATGAAAATGACCAGCCGCTGACTCCATGCATCACCTGGGCGGATAACCGCAGTGAAGCATGGGCCCATAAAATCAAAGATGAACTGAATGGGCATGAAATCTATAAAAGAACAGGAACGCCGATTCATCCGATGGCACCTTTGAGCAAAATTGCCTGGATCGTGAATGAACTTCCTGAAATCGCCTCTAAAGCGAAAAAATATATCGGAATCAAAGAATACATCTTCAAAAAGTTCTTTGATCAATATGTCGTCGATCACTCTCTCGCCTCTGCGATGGGCATGATGAATCTCAAGAATCTGGATTGGGATGAAGAGGCCTTAAAAATTGCAGGAGTCAGCAGCGATCAATTATCGAAGCTTGTCCCAACAACAGAAATCTTCACAAACTGCAATCCAGAAGTAGCGAAGCAGATCGGCATCGACCCGCAAACACCTTTCGTCATCGGCGCAAGTGATGGGGTCCTTTCAAACCTTGGTGTCAATGCGATCGGCAAAGGCGAAATTGCCGTCACCATCGGAACAAGCGGCGCGATCCGCACAATCATCGACGAGCCGCAAACTGATGCAAAGGGACGTATCTTCTGCTACGCCTTGACGGAAAAGCACTGGGTCATCGGCGGCCCTGTCAATAATGGCGGAATGGTCCTTCGCTGGATCCGTGATGAATTTGCCGCTTCCGAGGTGGAGACAGCCAAACGGCTTGGCATCGATCCATACGATGTATTAACGAGAATTGCTGAACGCGTCAGACCTGGAGCTGAGGGATTGCTATTCCACCCTTACCTTGCCGGCGAGCGTGCACCATTATGGAACCCTGATGTTCGCGGATCATTCTTCGGACTGACGATGTCTCATAAAAAAGAGCATATGATTCGCGCAGCACTTGAGGGAGTTATTTTCAACTTATATACAGTATTTTTAGCACTAACGGAAGCGATGAAAGAGCCAGTGACGCGAATCCAGGCAACAGGCGGTTTCGCACGATCAGAAGTGTGGCGCCAAATGATGTCCGATATATTCGACACAGATGTAGTCGTACCTGAAAGCTATGAAAGCTCATGCTTGGGCGCTTGTATTTTGGGCCTATATGCAACAGGGAAAATCGATTCATTTGAAGTCGTTTCCGACATGATCGGCAGCACTCACAAACACACACCTAATGAAGATGCTGCTAAAGAATACAGACAGCTGGTTCCAATCTTCATCAGCTTATCCAGAGCTTTGGAAAAAGATTATTCAAGAATCGCAAACTATCAGAGAAGCTTGATCAAATAAGCTTCCCTCTGGGGATAATTTTTTATCCCCTTACTAAGAAATGTTAGCGCTTTATTTTACAAGGGGAATGCCCCGCTTCTTGCGGGAAAAATATAATAAATACAATTAGGGGGAAATGACAATGCCATTGGTAATTGTTGCAGTTGGTATCTTAGCTTTACTTTTACTCATTATGGGCTTAAAGCTTAACACATTCGTTTCATTAATTATCGTTTCATTCGGTGTAGCTTTAGCACTTGGAATGCCTTTAGATGTCATCGTTAAAACAATTGAAGCTGGTTTGGGCGGAACGCTCGGCCACCTGGCGTTAATCTTCGGACTTGGCGCGATGCTTGGTAAATTGATCGCAGATTCAGGCGGTGCCCAGCGGATCGCTATGACACTCGTAAACAAATTTGGTGAAAAGAACATTCAATGGGCAGTCGTTGCTGCTTCATTCATTATCGGTGTTGCTCTATTCTTCGAAGTAGGTTTAGTTCTATTAATTCCAATCGTATTCGCAATTTCAAAAGAATTGAAGATTTCTATTTTATACCTTGGTATTCCAATGACTGCCGCGTTATCCGTAACACACGGCTTCCTGCCTCCTCACCCAGGACCAACAGTTATCGCTGGTGAGTATGGTGCAAACATTGGTGAAGTATTGCTTTATGGTTTCATCATTGCCATTCCAACTGTATTCCTGGCTGGACCAGTTTTCACGAAACTTGCGAAAAAACTTGTACCAGAATCTTTCAACAAAACAGGAAACATCGCTTCTCTAGGTGAGCAAAAAACATTCAAGCTTGAAGAAACACCTGGTTTCGGAATCAGCGTTTTCACAGCACTTTTACCTGTAATTTTAATGTCTATCGCAACAATCATCACTTTGCTTCAAAAAACACTAGGTTTTGAAGATAATAGTTTACTTATGGGAATCCGCTTCATCGGAGAAGCAGGAACAGCGATGCTGATCTCATTGCTGGTAGCCATCTACACAATGGGCCTTGCTCGTAAAATTCCGATCAAAACGGTTATGGACTCTTGTACTACAGCCATCTCACACATCGGCATGATGCTTCTGATCATCGGCGGCGGCGGTGCCTTCAAGCAAGTCTTGATCGACGGCGGCGTAGGTGACTATGTAGCTGAACTATTCAAAGGAACTTCATTATCACCAATCCTGCTCGCCTGGATCATCGCAGCCATCCTGCGTATCTCGCTTGGATCTGCCACAGTTGCGGCATTAACAACTGCTGGATTAGTCATTCCAATGCTTGGCCAGACAGACGTTAACCTTGCACTAGTCGTACTGGCAACAGGCGCAGGAAGCTTGATCGCTTCCCACGTAAACGACGCAGGCTTCTGGATGTTCAAAGAATACTTCGGCCTAAGCATGAAAGAAACATTCGCAACATGGACATTGCTCGAGACAATCATCTCCGTAGCAGGATTAGGATTCATCCTATTGCTAAGCTTGTTCGTATAAAAAAAAGGTCAGTCCCTTCATTCGGGACTGACCTTTTTTTGGAACATGGGGACGGTTCTCGTGTTCCTAAAGCATTTTTACAATTTAATCAAACGTTTGATTAAATTAATTTTGAAGAATTGGCCGGGGGATCAAATAGCTAGTTGTTCCAATAATGGAGCATTGGAACAATTCAGATCGGGAAATCTAGCTGACTGGTGTTCCAATAGGAACAAGATTTATTGAAATAAACATAAATTCGCAGCAAGCTTTACCTCTGTTCTTGCTCCACGATGCACTACCTCAAGAAGGAATCCCTAATAAATAGAAAAAGAGAAGATCCTGCCCAAAGAATCCTCTCTATCTAAGCATTATTTGTTTATCCCCACACCGAACCCCAGCTCCCCAAGCTTCACATTCGTTTTCAAATCATAGCTTGTGATTTTAGCTGGCGACAATGCGTACAGGGTGTCACCGATATAGAGTAGGCGCTGGATGCTGCTGTCGTATTCCTCATAGACCGGCATTTGTCCGTTGATATGGGTGATTTTTGACTTCAGCTTAAATCCGGTTGCAGGGTCAATGTTGTAGATATAGGCACCCTGATATTCAAAGATTTGTTCGTATTAATTTTTGTCACTATTTTGATAGACGGTGATTGGGAAGGCGAACAGGTTCTTCTTTTTATTAAAAAGCAGTGCCTTATGGTCATAATTCAGCGGGGAGTAAGTTCCTCTTCCACCGATGGTTTCCGTGAATTTCTCCTTTGGGTTGGACATGTCGCTGACATCAAAAAGCGAAATCTTGACTCCATTGGTGAGAATGCGCGTGCCTGAATTGGTCCCCTTATCGGCAACGATCATCGTATCCTGCCCAAACCCGATAATATGGTTTTCATCATATGGATGGAGGTAATTGCTGAAGCCCGGAATCTTTAATTCGCCAAGGACCTTCGGGTTTCTAGGGTCGCTTGCTTCGATCACAAACAGCGGGTCTGTTTCCTTGAAGGTGACCATATAGATGCGGTCGCCCATGAACCTTGCGGAGTAAATCCTCTCCCCTCGCGCAAGTCCTTCAATTTTACCGGCAAGCTTAAGACTTTTATCTAAAATATAGAGTTGGTTGGAAGACGGCTTGGATTCATCCCATGCGTACCCTTTGGTCGTCACAAGCCGGAAATAATCGTTATGCTCATCCATTGAAAACTGATTTAGCACCATTCCTGGAACCGTCGTTGAACTATGATGACTCACCTTCATGCCGTTGATCGTGAATTTGTGGATATCCGTATCGGGTGCGATGACGCCCCTTTCATCCATCGGCTGTTCGGTTTGTTTCTGGACGGCGAGATAAAGATTTTCCTTTGACATATAGATTTGATTTCCACTACCCAAATACGTAGTGATCGCGGCTTCTTTTTCAGGCTGGGCAAGATCGAACGCGGCAATCATCGTATAATTAGGTTCCCCTGAATCTGGAAAATAGCGAATATCATCATAGCTGACCTTTTTTTCCTTTCCCCCAACTGCTGAGTCCGAATACTTTGGCCGGATATCGATCTTCCTGTTTTTCTCCAATAGCCAAAAATCTGGATAGTGATTGGAGATCAAATAAACGACATCGTCCACCTTTCTCGAGGAGACATAGGAGCCTTCCAGCTCAATCTCTCTTATCTGCGCAGGTTTTGCAGGATTTTCCACATTGTAAATAATGACTTTTGTCGACTGCATCATCGGGGCAATCTTTGTATCTTTCGCAATCTCCTCATAGGATCTTTGAAAATTGTGGTATTGATAGCCGATTACCACCAACTGACCTCCCTCTAGAAAAAGCTGGTTTGGCGAAAAGGATTCCTTGTATGCAATCGTAGCGAGCAGTCCCATCTGCCCGCCAGCGCCTGCTTTGATAATCCTGACCTTATTTTGTTCAGCCTGGAAAATGTGCTTTCCGTCTGTTTTTACGATATCGGCCTCATCCACTCCCTGAACCTGGACGTTTGTTTCCGATACATCATTCGCAGAGGAAGATTTATCTGCTTCGGCAGAAGAATCACTCTTAGCCCCATCTTTCGTAGCTGTTTCCTCAAACCAGCGCCGGGCCTTCTTTTGTTCCTTCAAAATTTCTTCAAAATAACCTGCCAGCTTTTCCTGTGAGCCAACAACAGGCAGACTTTCCTTTACAATAAATTGCATAGAGCGGGAAGTGAGCAAATTTCTCCCCAACGCAGATTCAATTCCTTTATTAAAATGAAGCGTGTAAAGTTCGGAACGAGGATTGTACCCGTTTTCCGGGGGATTGATATAGATGGATTTTTGATCGTCACTAAGGGATAAGGTATTCTCCAGCTTCTCGCCTTGGTCATTCGTGACATAAATGAGGCTGGATTTAAGGCTCTTTTCTGAGATTTTCTCGGAAAATTGAACCTTCCACACCTTATTCGTCAATACAATCGGCTTCTCGTCTCCCTCCCAGGCATTTACAACCTTCAATTTAGAAAAAGAAACGAAAGCCAATCCCGCGAGTGTTAAAATCAAGACACTTCCTAAAATCCACCATTTTTTCATCATAATCCCTCCTGCAAGATTAGACGAACTTTCCTTGCAAGCGTTTCAGCACAATTTTAAAAAACAAGTAGATTATTCAGCGGTGGTACAAAAAAGGTGTACAGATCATGTAAAATATCCAGCAAGAGAACAAAAAAAAACGTACAGATCAATATCCGTACGCCTCAAAATTATATTTCACTCTTTAACTGAGCGGCTGGGGTTTCTTTTTTCATCAATGGTAACAGTATCAATATCCCAACCAGCAGCAGCACTGCTGAAGCTTCATACATATACACGATAGATAAATGTGATTTAATCCATCCAGACGCTGACATGGTGATGATCATGGCTCCCATGAAGACCGGGTTCAAAATGCCATTGACCCTTCCGATGAAGGCCTCTTCGGTATTTTGCAATATCATGGTGTTGATTCCAATATGAATGCACGGCATGAACAAGCCAGAGAAAAACTGTGCGGTCAAGGTCAGCCAGAAAGCCGTTGACATTCCCATTCCGACAAAACCGATTGCGCTAGCTGTCAAGCCGATCGCCAGCAGGATTTGCGGTGATACCTTTCTTGAGATCCCCACGGTAATACCGCCTCCGAGAATCATCCCGATTCCAAATGCCGCCATCAGCCACTGAAGATTTTCCTTGGGCAGATCCAGTCTTTCCGTTATTAAAAATACGCCAAGCGGCTGCGTCAAACCAATCGCGAGGCCTGCCGCCATAAACGTTCCACCCAGCAAGGATAAGTGCTTGCTGTTCAATACGTAACGGAAGCCATCCTTCATTTCCTCCATCAAGGATGTTTCCCGCTTTTCTTCCACCGTTTTTGGGTCTGCCGGCAGCATCAGCAGGACAGCTGCCGAGCATAGGAACGCGACACCCATGACAGCGACTGCTGCCATAATGCCAAATTGCTCGTATACAAACGTTCCGAGCACCGGACCCAGGATCATAAATAAGGCAAAAACCGTCTGGTACATAGACATACCCATTTGAACAAGCTCAGCCGGTACATAAAGTTTAAATAGCTTCATCCCCGCCGGCTGTGAAAACTGTGAAAGGATGGACGACACGAGCGTCGCAAAGAAAATCACTTTCCAGCTCCCAAAAAATAAGGTGAGCAATACGACAAACACGGATACCGCACTTAACAAATCACACCAGATCATCGTCCGCTTTGGCCGCCATCTGTCAGCAAACGTCCCGCCGATAAAAGAAAACAGAAAGATTGGCGCGAACTCAGCTACCGAAATCATCGAAACCGCAACCGGATTTTCATTTGTTTTTTCAATTACATATAAAAGGATTGAATAGTTTCGTACCCAAATCCCGATCTGAAGAAATAACACGGATATTAAAATCGTCCTGATTACCTGATTTTGAAACAATGCACCCATGCCTAATTTTTGTTCACTTACTACTTCTGACATTAAAAAACCTCCTATTCCATTTCTGGACAGGAAGCTTCATTTTGATAACAAAAGAACAGAACACACCTGTAAAAGGAAGTTCTATTACAAAAATTTGTTCCCAAAAGGCAAGACTAATCCTATCCAGAAAATGCTCGTATCAAATTCCCATTACGAAAAATTTTCTCAATAAGGATTATTTGATCATCGCCCCTTGGTCACCCTTCCGTCAATTAGTATCCTAATACTACCTGATAACAAAATGTAAATCAATAACATACGGGGTATCGGAACATGGGTCGGAACATGGGGACGGTTCTTGTGTCCAAAAGGAACATGAGAACCGTCCCTATGTTCACCGATGTTTCGGGAATTGTTCGGCAGGGACTGGTTTGCTGAATAGGTATCCTTGTGCTTCATTGCAGCGGTGCTGTTTCAAGAGCGCTAATTGTTCTTCTGTCTCGACTCCTTCGGCGATGACGGATAGTCCCAGGTTATGGGCCATCAGGATGATGGTTGTCGCGATGTTTTCATCACTTTTGTTTTCAGCGATATCCTGAATGAAGGAGCGGTCGATTTTTAAATAATCAATTGGTAATCTCTTCAGGTAGTTCAGTGAGCTGTAGCCTGTTCCAAAATCATCGATCGAGATATTTACTCCAAGCTTTTTCAACTCATGAAGAATGAAGCTGGCGGATTCGACATCCATGGTCATACTTTCCGTAACTTCAATCGTCAAGCACTGGGGATTGACTCCCGTTTCATCCAGCGCCTCACGAATCATTTGAATGAGATTCGGCTGGTAAAATTGGCGGATCGATAAATTCACCGAAATCGTTAATGGCTTCAGCCCACTTGAATGCCAGCGCTTGAGCTGGAGCAGCGCCGTCTTTAATACCCATTCTCCAATTGGCACGATCAAACCAGTTTCTTCGGCAATCGGAATGAATTTTTGAGGTGGCACATTCCCGCACTTTTCATTCTTCCAGCGCAGCAATGCCTCTGCTCCAATTATTTTGTTCTTACACAAATTGAAGATCGGCTGGTAGTGCAGCTCAAATTCATTGCGCCACAGTGCTTTTCTCAATTCATTTTCTATCTGCAGTTTTTCAAGCGACTTCTTATCAAGCATAATATCATAGGTTTGATAATTGTTTCTGCCTTGCTTCTTCGCTTGATACATTGCTACATCTGCTTTGCTTAACAAAATACCCAGCTCTTCCCCGTCATCTGGAAAAAAACTCATTCCTACACTGGTTGTCATGTAAATTTCTGTTCCATCAACTAAAAAGACTTCAGACATGGATTTAAGAATCTGCTGCGCAATCACTTCCGCTTCTTCCCGCGATGTATGCTCCAGGAGGATAGCAAACTCATCCCCTCCCTGTCTCGAAATGAGCACTTCCTGCCCAATACATTTTTTCAGTTTTTGAGAAACATATTTTAAAAGCTTATCTCCCATCATATGGCCGAAAGAATCGTTGACGATTTTAAAACGATCCAGATCGAGGAACATTAAGCAAAGCTTTTCCCCTGCACGAACCATGGTTTCACCTAGCGCCTCCTGGACTCTCTGGTCAAATAGCCTTCGATTTGGCAGACCGGTTAATGCATCATGGTAGGCCATGAAGTTGATTTTCTCTTTTGCCCGGTAATGCTGGATCGCCAGACTTGTAAGGTCCGTTGCTTTTTGGATTGTTTGCATATCTTTTTCACGCGGAGAGCTTGAATGGTCATAATACAGACCAAACGTCCCGATTACTCGTTGATCATCATCAAAAAGTGGAGAGGACCAGCAGGCCTTTAAACCGCAGGATAACGCTAAATCACGATAATCTGCCCATAGAGGATCTGTCCCAATATCTGTAACGGTGACGGAACGCCTTAAATACGCAGCCGTCCCACAGGAGCCTACTGATGGTCCAATCGGGATGCCATTTACAGCTGCATTATACTTATCCGGCAGGCTTGGCGACGAACCATGCACCAGCCTGTTCCCATCTTGATCGGCAATCATTATCGAGCTGCGTGCCCCATTCATGAACCTCTCGATCCATAGAATGATATTGTTCAGAACCTCCCGAAATGAAGCCCCCTTCGCGATCATCTCCAAAATCTGATTCTGCCCGCTTAACAGCGCCTCAAGCTCCTTCTGTTTCGTGACATCCTGTGCACATCCTACCGCTCCAATGATTTTACCTTTAGCCGTAATCGGAACAACAGTCAGGAGTATATCGGCCCGCTCGCCGCTGTTCTTTTTTACAATCACCGTTTCGAACCGCTCGCGAACCCCACCTGTTACCCGCCGAAAGTGCTCAATCGTATCCTCCAGATAATCCTCATGAATGATCGAAACAAAATTCATCCCAAAAGCTTCTTGTGGCGAATAACCCGTAATAGCCACAGCCTCTTCATTGAATAAAATAAAATTCCCATCCAGATCCACCGCATAACAAGCATCATGATTGTATTCAAACAACGATTTATATACACCTATATTAAAACTGCCAGTTAAATCAGCATGCATTTAGAAACCACCAATCCATCCAAAACCATTTCACAGGTTCAATTTTACACTTATATCCATATATATCGGGTAAAAAGACCCGGTTTTCAATGGAATATCCTTACAAAATGAGCGGTCGTTCAGAACACGTTGCATGATGTAAAAAAATGTTTAAGCCAATTTCTTGTTGGGTATATAAATATGTTATTTAATTTAAGGTGAGTAGTTGAATGAGAGTAGAGGGGTATTACATAATGGGGATTTTGATTGTTGATGACAATGAAGCAAATTTATTTGTGATTGAAAAACTTTTGAATAGGGCTGGCTACACAGACCTTCTTTCATTTACTTCAGCACATGATCTGTTTGGGTACCTGGAGTCGGACAATCCCTATATCGTCGCTGAGCAGGTTGATTGTATTCTGATGGATATTATGATGCCTGAGGTGGACGGGATCGACGCATGCAGGCGGCTCCAGCAAATCCCCCATATAAAGGACATCCCTGTCATTTTTGTTACGGCTTTGGAGGACTCAGCAAAGGTCGTTGAAGCGCTTGATGCTGGCGGGATGGATTATTTGATGAAGCCGATCAATAAGACCGAGCTGCTGGCGCGAATCAGGGTGGCTCTAAGGCTGAAATATGAAAAAGACTGGCATAAGAAGCAGGAAGAGAAAATCGTTAATGAGCTTGAGCTTTCCATGCAGGTGCAGACGAGCTTGCTTAGTGAACCGGTGTATAAGGACAATCTCCTGATCAAAGCATCCTATCTTCCGGCCTTCAAGCTTGCAGGGGATCTCTATTATTGGCATAAAATCGATGAAAATCGTTACGCGGCGATCCAGCTGGACATGATGGGACACGGGATATCTTCTTCACTTGTCTGCATGTTCATCTCCTCAGTACTTCGTGACGCGATCCGTTCGAATCCGGATCCGGAATATGTAATTGGGGAACTGAACAGATGGATGAACTCCCTGAATCAGCACAATCAAAAAATACCATATTATTTCACTGCGATTTATATCATGCTGGACACATCCCAGCGAAAAATCGAGTACATAAACGCCGGGCACCCTACCGGACATGCCTTAATCGATGGCAGCCATGTCGTCGAACTGAAAAGCAACACATGCGCAGTCGGCTTTTTCCCGGACATCCAGACGAATAAGAAAACGGTCACTTATTCGCAATCGCTTCAGCTGCTCATCTGTACGGACGGTGTCCATGAAGCGATTGATAAATACGAACAGACCGGCACAGAATTTTTAAAAAGCATTTCCCATAAGCTATTAGAATGTGGAAAAGAAGTCGAACCGCTCGACTTAATCCTGACACCGGAGCAAAAAGAGGCTGGAACAGACGATATGTGCATTGTGTTGATCCAGGCGACTTAATTGTGAAGATTCAAGCGACTTAAACATATGAAATAAAAAACAGAAATCCTAGACAACAGGATTTCTGCTTTTTTTCCGGTAAATCTTTTCTTTTATATTGAATGCTTCCAGGAAGCCCTGGTCTGTGCGGGCCGATTCCTTTGTGCCGAGGCCAAGGAAACCGCCATGGCTGAGACTTGCATCGAACAGGCGAAACACCTGCTGCTGCAACTGCTGATTAAAGTAAATCAGGACATTGCGGCAAATGATGAGATGGAACTCATTGAGAGAACCATCGGTCACTAAATTATGCTGCGCAAACACCATATTTTTCTTCAGCGAATCATTCAAATAGGCAGCTTCACAATCCGCAGCGTAATACTCGGAGAATGACTTCTTCCCGCCAGCAGAAATATAGTTTTTCGTATATGACTGCATTTTGTTGAGCGGCATCGTTCCTGTCTGTGCTTTTTTCAGGACGGTTTCATTCATATCCGTCGCATAAATCTTCGTCCTGTCCGCCAGTCCCTCTTCCTCGATTAAAATCGCCATCGAGTACACTTCCTCGCCAGTCGAGCAGCCCGCATGCCAGATGCGGATTTCAGGAAGGTCCTTTAACAGCGGGATCACTTCCTCACGAAGCGCTTTAAAAAAGTCTGGGTCCCTGAACATCTCCGTTACATTGATGGAAAAATCCTTCAGGATATCGGACAGGACCCTTTCATCATGGATAATTTTTTCCGTAAGGATTGTAATGCTTGTCAGTTTTTCCGCGTTCATCCGGGATTGCGCTCTTCTCATGATCGAAGAACGCATATAATTCCGGAAATCATAGCCTGACAGACGGTAGATGGCGAGCAATAGCAACTCGAGCTCTAAGTCTTCCTTATTCAACTTCATCCCTCTTCCATCCTCAATCATGCTTTATGACAGCCAAACCCGCATCGCCGAAAGCAGCTGGTCGAGCTTCATTGGCTTGCTGATATAATCATTGGCGCCAGCGTCGAGGCATTTATCACGGTCACCTTTCATCGCCTTCGCTGTCAGCGCGATGATCGGTGTCTCGCTATTTTCTTCCATCGTCCTGATCTTCCTGATCGTTTCATAGCCATCCATGATTGGCATCATAATGTCCATTAAAATGATGTCGACCTGTTCCAATTCCGTCATTTTTTCAAGGCATTGGACTCCATTTTCTGCAGTGATAACGTTCATGCCTTCCTTTTGAAGGGCATTTTTCAGGGTAAAAATGTTGCGGTGATCGTCGTCTGTTACGATGACCGTTTTACCAGTCAGAACGGTGGTCTTGCCAGACGGAACAGGATCCGCAGCTTCTGCTGCATTCAATCCTTGTTCTTCAGCCAACGGCACTTCTGGTAAAACTTGTTCATGCCCAGCTGCTACTTGGGATTGTTCCATAGCTGCAGCCACCTGGTTGTGCACCTCGAACTCGTTCATCGAAGGATAGCCCTGCGGCAGGTTCGGGATGATGACAGTAAATGTACTTCCCTTACCTTCCTGGCTTTCCACCTTGCACAACCCACCCAGCAGCTGGGAGAATTCCCTGGAGATAGACAGGCCTAAGCCAGTGCCGCCGTACTTCCTCATGATCGCGCCATCCACCTGCTGGAAGGCTTCGAAGATCATCTGCTGTTTTTCTCTTGGAATGCCGATGCCTGAATCCGTCACAGAAAACTTCACCCATGTATCGGAATGGCCGGCTAGCGGACAGCCCATTGTTTCACGTTCATCCGCCTTCTCGATTTTAATCGACACTGAACCTTTGTCCGTGAATTTGAACGCGTTGGACAGCAGATTCTTCACTACCTGCTGCAGACGCTGTTCATCTGTATAAATGATCGGCGTTATATTGTCAGACACGCTGACGGTAAAATCAATATTCTTATTCTTTGCCATCTGCGTGAATTGACGTTCCAGACGGTCAGCGAATTCAGTCAGGAATACTTCTTCAAAATTGACTTCAAGCTTCCCTGCCTCCACCTTGGATAGGTCGAGGATGTCATTGATCAGGTTCAACAAATCCTGTCCTGACGAATGGATAACTCTCGAGAACTCCTTCTGTTCTTCCGACAGCGCATGCTCCTGGTCGTCAAGCATCATCTCTGAAAGCAGCAAAATACTGTTCAGCGGCGTCCGGAGTTCATGGGACATGTTGGCGAGGAACTCTGATTTGTACGTTGAACTTTGTTGAAGCTCCATCGCCTTCTGTTCGAGATCTTCCTTGGCAGCCTGAAGCTCTTCTGACTTCAGCTCTGCATCACGCGAACGTTCCTCGAGCTGCTCGTTCATCATCCGCAGCTCTTCTGTCTGCATTTGCAATTCCTCTGATTGCGCCTGAAGTTCCTCAGATTGTGACTGAAGCTCTTCTGACTGGGCCTGAAGTTCTTCTGTCTGAGCCTGGGATTCAAGCAGCAGACGTTCGACTTCCATCCGGCCAATAATATTCGTAATTCCGATTCCTAATGTTTCAAGGACATTCTCAAGCAGCTTTTGGCTGCCTGTGCTGAACATGTTAAAGCTTCCGATTTCCACAACTGCAATAACTTCATCCTTCATCATGACCGGCGCCATGATGATGCTTTTCGGTGCAGCCTCTCCAAGTCCGGTGGAAATCACTCTGAAATCAGCGGGTACTTCATTAAGAAGGATGGTCCTTTTTTCCGCAGCACACTGGCCTGCCAGACCTTCACCCACTGCAAAATGATCTCTTCCTGCTCCTCCTTGATAATCCGCATAAACCGCTGCTTTTTTAAAAAGAGGCTTGCCTTCCGATTCATCCTTTAGGTAAAAGGCTCCCAAATTACCGCCCATGAGCGGGGTCAGCTTCTTGATAAAATTTTCGGCAAGAGAGGAAACATTCACATGCCTGCTATAGAGCTTCACGATATCAGCCGAATTAGATTCAATCCAGTTCTGCTCCATGATCTCCTCATTGTATTTCTGTTCCTTAATCGTAAGATCCTCGATCGAAGCTGCCATCGCATTATAGACTCTGGCAATCTCTCCGAAGTCCCCCTTGACTCCGTCGTCCATTCTAGGAATCACGGATAAATCATCATAATCTACATTTTTTATCGCATCCGTAAAGGAATTGATTGTCCCAACCGTACTCCTGATCACCCAAAGCATGACGCCTGCAATCAGGATAATCGCCAATACAATTAAGCCAATCAGCGCTTTTACTAAATTGTTATATGTGCCAGTTGATTCAGCCAATGCATCTTGCATAAGCGATTCCTGGAAATCCTTAAATTCATCAATCTTGCTGAACAATAAATCCCTGTTAGCCATTTCATCTCGATAAATCGCCTGCAATTCATCTGGACTCGCGCCATTCTCCAGCCTGTTATAAATCTCGCGCTCCATGGCAGTGTATTCTTTATACGTTTCCTTCACTTCAGAAATCAGGATTTTGGATTTATCCTTGTTCAGAAGGGCCTCCACCTCGATTAAACGCTGGCCGATATCTTTCCCACTTGAAGCATCCTTCTTGAACTCAGCCTCTTCCTGATCATTCGTGATGATACGAACAAGATCCCGATCCTTCTGGTAAAGTTGCTGTCGAATATCCGTGACCTCGTTCACCTTAACATACCGGTCCTGTACAATCTCAAGCATATTCTCCCGGATCGAATTCATCATCACAAGAATTGTAAACAACAAGAGGAACAAAAAGAACACCGTCAGCCCCAAACCGACATACTGCTTCCTTTTAAAACCCATCATCTCTCCCGCTTTCCTGCCAAATAAATAACTAGCAATCTATCAATCAAATATACCAAAAACCCCTCCCATAAGCTATTTTCAGCTATCTCCAGAAGCAAAGGGACGCTTCTTTGAAGCAGGGGGACGTACCCATTGCTTCTAATTTCGGCGGGTAGTTCATTCGGCCGGGTAAGGATAGTACGAAGGAATTGGCCGTTTTTTCCTTTTGATGACTGTGGTTCAGGACGACGGAATAAAGGGACGTACCTTTTGCTCCTTTGAAGATTGGTGTTCAGAACAATGACATTACATCCTTTTAGTAAACAGAAGCATAAGAAACTTCCCCATAATAAAAATATAAAAATGTGGAAAGCTAATATACAGATTAGAATAAGTAGGTGTATTGCATGGAAAATAAATCAAAGATTCGCCTCACTTCCGCTGAAATTTCGATGTTATGGACTCAATTCATAAACGATACTGCTTCAATATGCATGATTCAGCATTTTTTAGAAAAGGTAGAGGATGAGGAAGTTCGTCCGATTCTCGAATTTGCACTGAATGCTTCCAAAAAAAATATTAGTTTCTTAACGGAATTTTTCAAAATGGAAAAATTCCCTGTACCAGTTGGGTTTACTGAACAGGATGTTCATTCAGATGCTCCAAAATTATTCTCAGACACTTTTGTTTTAATGTACTTAAGAAACATGTCGGTCCTTGGTATGGCAGCTGGCAGTGTTTCTTTAGGTTTTGTAACGAGACCAGATGTTGTGGACTTTTTTAAAAACGTCAGTCAAACAGCAATTGGTTTACAGGACTTAACAAGAAGTTTGATGTTAAAGCAAGGTACATATATAAAGTCTCCCTATGTAACGCTTCCGGATAAAGTGGATTTTGTTCAAAGACAGAAATTTTTAGCTGGATTGTTAGGAGATGTAAGACCCTTAACCGTTCATGAGATTACCATGCTGTTCAACAATATCCAAACAAACGCAATTGGGAAGACAATCATCATTGGATTTGCTCAAACCGCGCAAAAGAAAGAAGTCAAACAATATCTGATGCGAGGCAAACAAATCGCTCAAAAACATATTGATTTATTCAGCGATAAATTAAAAAAAGAAGATCTCCCAGCCCCAATGATTTGGGATTCAGCTCTATCTGACTCAACTAAAGCTGTTTTTTCAGATAAGTTAATGATGTTTCATGTTGCCTCAATGAACGCTGCTGGACTTGGAAACTATGGTACGTCGATGGCTGGGAGCCCAAGAAGAGACCTTGCTCTTCTTTATGCTTCATTAATCCCTGAAGTCGCATTATACGCGGAAGACGGTGCCAACCTCATGATCAAAAACTCCTGGATGGAGGAACCTCCTCAAACCGACGATCGAAATCAATTAATTAAGGGAGATTAATCGGCCTCCCTCTCAATCTCGAATATTCGTTCTGCGGAAAAAGGATGATCTGGATATCAATTGCTTGGTAGGATGCATCGAAAGTTTCATAAGTGAAATTTCATTTGGAATAATAACGATATAACTGGGTGAACATCGAGGTGTTACATGCGACTTATCATGTGGTTGATATGGGGATTAGCAGCTTGGAAATGGGGCGACTGGAGAAATTGGAAGAAATACCAGGCCACCATTCTGTATATGATGTACTTTAGTGCGGTTTACGAAATATTATGTTACAACTTTCCTATATGGAGATTTGAATACGACCGATCGGTTCCCTTTCTGGTCAGCCATCCACTGACTTCCATTGCTATAAGTTTAATTCTCTATCCATCCATTATATTAATTTTCCTTGGAAGATACCCAAATGGCTCTTGGAAAAAAAAGCTAGCCTGGCAAATCCTATTTGTTTTTTTATTTTCTCTATCCGAATTCATCATTTTTAAATCCGGTAAAATAACCTATCATAATGGGTGGAATTTCGGATGGAGCATCATCTTTAATATAAACACCTTCTTCATGCTCATCCTCCACTATAAACGTCCATTACTAACCTGGATACTCTCTCTATTTTTTGTGTTCTTTTACGTTTATATGTTTAAAGTCCCATTGGATTGACAGGGAGGCAAGGGGACGTACCCTTTGCTTCTTTTGATGACTGGTGTTCAGCACTAAAATAGTGAGATCCGGTGAAAGATTCTTTTTAATAAATAGAAGCATCAGGTACGTCCCCTACTATTCAGGTCTCCTTGTTTTACAAAAAATAAAATGATCACCAGGATTCCAAATGTGCAGATGATCAGCACGGTATCCTCGCAGCCACAACTCTCCGTTTATTCGTCTCAGATAAAATCCTTTTGGAAAATCATCGTCTTCCGTTAGGATTTCTGATGCTATTGTGATGGAGCCTGACGGAGCTTTCTGTCGCTGTAAAGGATGCCCCGAATAGCCTTCAGGCTGATCCAGGTATTGCATTCTTAGGTGGGGTCCCAGCTCAAGAGGACACAATTCCAAGCCAAGTTCGCTCGCTTTTTTAAAGATTTGAGCCAAAGCAGCTCCATCTGGAAATCCCAGTGCTTCAACGGTTAGTTCAACCGTCAGAAGGCTGTACTTTGTTTCAGAAGACGTAAATTTATCATCAGCTAATAGCCTCTCTCCATACTCGTTTATCAAGATAGAGCATTGTTGCAATTTCTGGATAAGCTGCGATTTCGTAAGTCCGCCAACCTCTACTGTTCTGAGAACAACAGGACAATCTGGATCAAGCAATCGAATTCCCTCCCAAAGGTTTTTCATAAATCGTTTAGAAAAGAGCCTAATCAAAAAGAAGCAAAAGATACGTCCCCATCATATTGATTTCTGAATACTCAATACATTAAGATAAATAATTAAAGAGAGGGGAGATAAAATGTTTGGGATCATTAACTTTGAAGTGTTTTTAATTGCTGCAATCCTGCTGAATTTAACTCCTGGTACAGATACGATGTACATCGTGAGCAGAAGTATTTCTCAAGGCAGGACGGCAGGAATTTATTCCGCCCTTGGCATTTCAGCAGGAATCGTGGTTCACACGTTTCTGGCCGCATTTGGACTATCGGTCATTTTGATGCAATCGGCGTTTTTATTTAATTTAATCAAGATTGCAGGTGCCATCTATCTAGCTTACTTAGGCATAAAGATGATCCTTACAAAAAATGAAGCAAAAGAACAACAATCATTGCCAAAGCAAAGCAATAAAAAGATTTTCTTACAAGGCATGATCACGAATGTAACGAATCCAAAGGTTGCTTTGTTTTTCTTAGCCTTTCTTCCGCAATTCATTCATACACAATCAGGTGTTTCTACTCCCACACCTTTTATCATTTTAGGACTTACCTTCACCTTAACAGGAGGGATATGGTGTTTTATCACTGCTTATTTCTCTTCAATGGCAACTAGCAGGTTAAGGGGTAATTCCAAGGTTTCGACTGTTTTAAATAGATTAACAGGAATCGTGTTTATCGCAATGGGAATAAAATTACTCCAGACAAAACAAGCATCCTGAGAGCATTGGAATCAAATGCTCTTTTTTTATATTCCGTTTGTTTAACAGGATAGTTCCACAAAAAAAGCGTAAATCCTTCTTGGATTAACGCGACTGTGTTTCAGCGCTAACAATCTTTAATTTTAATAAACAGAAGCACAAGACCCGTCCCCATGCTTCTATTTCAATAAAATGAAATATTTACGCAGTTCCTCTTCATTAATCGAAATCCTAATCGACATGTCGATCGTTCGTAAAACAAAATCTTTGACACCGATGAATTCAGATTCGGCAATCAAATAAAATTGGGTTCCCTTTTTCAATCCTTTAAAGTTTTTCCTAAGCTTATATCTCTTCATGATCGAATCTAGCTGCTCCAATACTGATAATTTAATCTGATGTATACAATCCACTATCCCATTCTTACAATATCAGTTCAACAAAAAGTGCGTTAATCCTTTATGGATCAACGCACCCGGCAGTGTAATTTCAGTATTAATCTCTTTCTTTTGCTCTCTGTGTATCTCGAATATTCTTCTGGACCGTTATCGCTGCGAATAAACTAAGGACAAATGACATCCCATAAAATCCTTTTTCGCTTAAAACAATACTTCCAGCATTATATAACCCGATAGCCATTAATGAAATCGATACAATAAGCGCAAACCAGCTAATCCCATAATAAATGCTCGTAACCGGGATTCCCTCTTCCTTATCTCTGACTGCCTTTTGAAGAGATACGGCTGAATACAGTCCGAATATTAAAACGGCAAAGTAATAGCCTTTTTCGTTCAGCTCCATCGCTGCGTTAAATAAGCCAATCAAATAAGCCGCAACACCCACTGTCAACGCTGCCCAGGAAGCCCCTTTGAAAGCAGAAGTTGGCTCCCCCTCTTTCCGTTCCACTCTCACCTTTGGATTACTTTGTTTTCCTTTATCTAACTGGACTTCATTTTCATTAGACATGAATGTTTCTCCTCCACTTTTCTCATTAAAAAAAGACCCCACACTACAATCTATTATATAGAAATCACTTACAAATAATAGATAATTTATTCATAATTTCCAATTTTTATTCCTGGGATCAAAGGGACGGACCCTTTGCTTCTTTTGATGACTGGAGTGAAGCACAAAAACATTGATATGGGGTGAAAGCTTCTCTTAATTTACAGAAGCATTAGATACGTCCCCATGCTTCCTCTGAAACGTCCCCTTGCTTCTCCCGCCCCTTCACCTGTTTTAACGTGGCGACGATCAGAAAGCTGACGATTACTAATAAGAGCCATGAGCTCACTTTTCCGAGATGTACGAGGCTCCAGGCTTCGGTCTGGTTTGGGTACTGCCAAGCTCCAAAGAACGTTGCGATGTTTTCGGCTATCCATATAAAAAATCCGATGAGCACAAAGGAAAGGGCGAGCGGCATTCGGTAACGAGTTCCATCAATTTCGTATGACGCCCATGAACCCATAAAGACGACCACGACAAGTCCAGATAACCACCAGCGGACATCCACCCAGTAATGGTGGGTGAAAAAGTTCAAATATATCGCAGCTGCCAGTAGTACCACTACCCAAAACGGCGGCCACTTGATCAGTTCAACCTTTAACCGCCTCCACGCTTGGCAAAGATAGCTCGCTACACTTGCGTACATGAACCCGCTATACAGTGGCACTCCAAAAAATTTTGAATATCCTTCCTCCGGATAAGACCAGGAGCCCATATGGACCTTAAAAAGTTCAAGCGCAAGGCCAATAAGGTGGAACAGCGTGATGACCTTCAGTTCATCCCGTGTTTCAAGCCCAGAACGCACCATCCCCCACTGCATCAGCAGGCAGATGATGAGCAGCCAGTCATAACGAGGCAGGAAGGGTAGAGGCATGAATCGCGTAAGAGCCAAAGAGGCAAAAATAACGACAGGAAACAAACAGGACAGGGCCTGCTCCCAGCCAAACCGAACGAGTTGTTGCAGTGCTCTCATGTTTTGTGCCTCTCTGGAAAAATTCATGAGTAACTCCCCTTTTTGAAAAAAGCTTTATTTAGTCATCACTTCGATATTCCAAAATATCTCCGGGCTGACACTCCAATGCATTGCAAATGGCCTCCAAAGTCGAAAACCGAATCGCTTTTGCCTTTCCATTTTTCAATATAGAAAGGTTAGCCATCGTGATTCCGACTCTTTCCGAAAGTTCGGTTACGCTCATCTTCCTTTTAGCCAGCATCACATCAATGTTGATAATAATTGCCATTGTTATCACCTCAGACCGTTAAGTCATTTTCAGATTTTATATCGATGGCATTTTTCAATAACTTTTGAAGAACAGCTGCAAAGACGGCAATCACGCAGCTGCCAAAAATAATCACCATTCCGATCAGAATCATCCCTGGGGCATCGTCTACCTCAGCCATAAGATAGATAAGTGGCATAAATACCACAAATAAGGCACTGATGGTGATGGCACAGTATTTGATATTCTTTAACGCCATTACGGATAGGTCGGAAAACGCCTCGTTCTTGTCAATATAGCTTAAAAGCCTTAAAGTCTGGTACAATGCAGCGAAAAATGCAATCACGGTGACATACAAACCGATCAAAAAAGGATATTGCAAAAAATCTAACTTCGGATTTAATTCCGCAAAAAATTCAGCGATCTCAGGTAACACAAATATGCTCAATGCAAGGACAGGAAGTCCCATAAGAAAAACAACAACCTTTAAAAAGAGTGTTTCTCGTATCATAAAAAGCACCTCACTAATTTATTGTTCAGTTAAAATTTATCATGTTATTTATCGATTATCAATAAATAATTAATGAATATAATGATGTTTTTATTGAATGCATAAAATTTCACCAAAATAAAAAGCATTCTCCTGATGAGAAAATGCTTGATCAAAGGGTCGTGATCAAAGGGACGTACCCTTTGCTTCTTTTAATTATTACTGGTGGCCAGAGCAATAACATTAAACTTCGGTGAAAAACCATTTTAATAAACAGAAGCAGAAGAAGCGTCCCCTTGCTCCTATGGTAGACAGCGCAATAATATTGAACTTCATTAAAAACCATTTTAATAAACAGAAGCAGAAGAAGCGTCCCCTTGCTCCCATGAACTGTACATCTGTAAAACCTTGCATTTGACTTTGCCTGAAGGAACGGACAATGTCGTTTCCTCGCCTACTTTTAAACCGAGTAGCTTCATCGCAATGGGTGTGCCATAGTATAGTTTGTTTTCGTCGATATTGGATTCACCGTAGCCGACAATTTCGTATACTTCTTCTTCCGTAAAATCTGGATATTCACATGAACACTTGACGATTGATCCGATCTCGACTATTTCCGTGTTTCGCTCATCGAACTGAATCACTTCAGCCGTTTTATACACATGTTGAATTTCGCGAATGCGCTCTTCTAATATTTGTTCATCCTGCTCTAATTTATGAAAATTCGGATTGGCTAACTTATCTTCCCCGCAAGCATGAAAAGCAATATTTTTATCCAAACGCACTTGCTTCAATTCTTGTTCTAAATCTGCTATGTGTTGACGGATCAATTGCTCTCCATTAGGTGTGATTTTAACTGTCATAGTATTCCCCTTAAATGTGATCTGCTGATTTCCACTCAATCAACAGGTACTAAAAATGATCTAGCACCTTTAACACTGACTCTACAAAAAAAGCGCCAACTTCTATTTAACAGAAATCAGCACTTCGTTTATTGAATTTAAAACTAGCGTGACGCTTTTGGCGGTTGGCAGACGTCACATTTACGCTGGTTATTATTTTTAAACTTCGTAAACGTTTTTTCAAAGTTGCTGCCACATGCACATTTAAACAATAACTTTTGAGAAAAACCGTGATACTCCGTCGACAGCAGCTTGCTTTCCGAATTTTTCTCAACAAATTCATTAATTTTTTCGATTGTCCATCGTTTATTCATTCTCTAACACCTCTATAGTTAATCGCTAGGCGGAGGCTTTTTAGGCATCCGTTCAATTATTAGCAACAGCCGTAATCATCCTAAGTTCCTTATTATATCATGAGCTGGCAAACAATTAAACAAGCCGATCAGTTTACGAGTGCCGGGTCATTTCAAGTTTGAATTACTGTTCCTATATTCCTTCTATAAAAGTTGACCACAGCTGCCCTCCACATTTCAAAAATCTTCCTCATTAAGATAGACTATAACCAAGAATAGCGAATAGGAGTTTCTAAATGGAAAAAGGGCAACAGCAAACGAGTTTAAAACCGTTCATAAAGCTTATTTTATCAACGAAAATCCCTAAGGGGGCTCTTTTTACAGGACTCGCAGCCAGTCTGTTCACAACGCTCACCGGTCTGACGGTGCCAATCCTGACGAAAAATCTGGTCGATGGCTTTTCGGTCGAAACAATCAGCATGCCGCTCGTCATTGGGATTGCAGCAGCGTTCATCCTTCAGGCCATCATCAGCGGTGCCTCCATCTACCTGCTCAGTTTTGTCGGGCAAAAGGTCGTCGCGAGATTGCGCGAACGGATGTGGGCAAAGCTGATTCGCCTGCCTGTCCGCTATTTTGACAAGCAGTCGAGCGGCGAAACGGTCAGCCGGATCGTGAATGACACGAGTATCGTCAAAGAACTGATCACCAGCCATTTCCCGAACTTTGCGACTGGCATCATCTCGATTATTGGCGCAATCATCATTTTATTTTTAATGGATTGGAAAATGACGCTGTTAATGCTCATTTCCCTTCCCCTTACGCTCGCAATCATGATGCCGCTTGGCAGAAGAATGGCGAAAATTTCACGCGGACTCCAGGATGAGACCGCTGTTTTTACCGGACATATCACCCAGACTCTTGGCGAGATCCGCTTAATGAAGGCGTCCACCGCGGAAAGAATCGAAGAGGAAAACGGCTATAACGGGATTGACAAGCTGTTCAGCTTTGGGCTTAAGGAAGCACGGATTTTTGCAATGATTGGGCCAATCATGCAGCTGATGATCATGGCCGTCATCGTGCTCATCATCGCGTATGGCGGCATGCGCGTCGTCAATGGAACGATGACGACAGGCTCCCTGATCGCCTTCCTTCTCTACTTGTTCCAAATCATCATGCCGATTACCTCATTTGCGATGTTCTTTACCCAGCTGCAAAAAGCGAAAGGCGCAACAGAGAGAATCATCGAGATTCTGGATCAGCCGCTGGAGGAAGGCCAGAAAGGAATCGAATTGGATATCAGCAACCTTCCGATCACGGTCGACAACGTTTCTTTTTCCTACAGTGAAGAGGAGCATGTCATAGACGGAGTCTCTTTAGAGGCCCAGCCAGGACAAATGGTGGCGTTGGTAGGCCCGAGCGGCGGCGGAAAAACTACGATGTTTGGGCTTATTGAACGCTTTTACGAACCGACCTCAGGGGAAATCCGGGTAGGAGACACACCCATCCAGCAGCTGTCTCTCACATCGTGGCGCAGCCAGATCGGCTATGTCTCACAGGAGAGCGCGATGATGGCGGGAACGATCCGTGAGAATTTATACTACGGGTTGGAAGATGCCGAAACCATCCCCGATGAACGCCTTTGGGCAGTCGCAAAAATGGCTTATGCAGATCAATTTATCGAATCATTCCCAAATGGGCTTGATACGGAGGTTGGCGAACGAGGCGTCAAGCTTTCGGGCGGTCAAAGACAGCGCATCGCGATAGCACGAGCATTTTTAAGGGATCCCAAAATCCTCATGATGGACGAAGCAACCGCAAGCCTCGACAGCCAGTCAGAAGGGATCGTTCAGGAGGCATTGTCTCGATTGATGGAAGGCAGGACAACATTTGTCATTGCCCACAGGCTATCCACCATTGTAAACGCAGATCAAATCGTTTTTATAGAAAAAGGAAGGGTTACCGGCATCGGCACACATCGTGAATTGACTCAAACACACGCATTGTACCGGGAATTTGCCGAGCAGCAGCTGGCTTAACTTACTACTAAGATTGAAAAAGGACTCCATGTGTTTGAACCTCAATTGTTAAGGCAACGAACAATTGACAGTTCACTTGATGGAGTCCTTTTTTGAATATTGCCTGCTGCGGTTGTCTTTAAAATTTCTTATTGAGGCATAAGCATCCATCAGTTTAACTAGAAACTTTCACAAAGATTTTATATAGAAAAAAGCCGCTTAATAAGTAAAAAAAGGCGTGAATCCTTTTTGGATCAACGCCTCCGCTATAAAAAAGCAGCTCAGCCCCCGACCGATTTTCCCTGTAAATCAAAAAAGTTATTATCTAGCTGTTGGAAAAACTCTTTTAACCATTTCACTAAATTCATCGTACAAGCCACTAACCGGTTTACCATTTTCGATTTTATTAACGTAATCACTCATGCGGTCAACAAAATCAGGGTTACTTGAAACATAGACATTATTGATACTATTATCTGTGGTTTTTACCCGATCAGAAATTTTATCTTCGATATCTTTTCTGATCGTACCTGTTTGGTTATCGTTTAAAACAACTGCTACATAAGCAGTACTGTCTGTGACAATTACATTTGCTCTTGTTACTTCATTTATACCCTCAACGTTGTTTTTAACTTCGTCATGAACTCGCATTTGTACTTCATCATTGTAATCTAAATTATCATTAAGAATCCTTGCTCCCTTCTTTTCACCAGGGGAGGTCAAATCGTAATTTTGAACTCTTGTATCATTGTTATCCCTAACATCCTCTCTCGCTCCATTGTTCATCGCACACCCCGTGCTTACAGCAATTGTTAATAAGATAAAAGATAAGCTTCGAATTAACTTCATGTTTGTCCCTCCTAATGTTCATTTCAATTTTAGAGTAGCCAGACAATCGGTTATTATGTAAAAACTAATTACTGAAACAACGTCCTTTTTGAGATATGTGAGCATTTTCTATGAAACAATGGATAATTAGGAAGACTCCGTCTTTTATAGTGGTGTTAAGTCTCAAAGTAATAAAGAAACTGATTAAAGCTTCTATAAAAAAGGAACTTAGCCGGTACGTCTCCATGCTTTCTTTTCCCATTACTTATGTTCATAATCAATTACCTCTACTTTAAAACCGTGACTGCATCCAATTTTGGGGCTGTCGCATGATGGAGAGACTCTTACTTTAACCAGGTCATCTGTATATTCCAAGGGGCTATTGCGTTTATTAGGAACTTGCAGCTTCAAGGTAATATCGTAGGAATGATTGTTGTTATAAACAATACCGACAATTCTCTGTGACTGCCAGCCAAAAGTAGCCGCATCATTACCTGGGTATTCTTCCATCACTCTTTTATCGATAGATGGAAATATAATATCTCTAATGATGTCCTCAGGGGTGACGTACCAGTCTTCTGCGATTGGTTTAATTTCCTTAGGCTCTGGAGGTTTCGCGTTCACTAAGTTTCCTGCGATAAACATTAAAGAAAGAGTAAAAAGGAAAATCAGTTTCTTCAAAGGTGCACACTTCCCTCATTTTTTCAGTTAGATTTCGCATCTTTAAATAATCCTATTCTCGCCATCCAATAATCCATTGCTAACAAGACTTAATGTTCAGACTCTCCGTTAGCAATTGACTTGTTTTCAAATGAAAAAGGACTCCCAGCAAACTGCCCATAGTCATTTTTGATAACTAAGGTGCAGTTCATGGAGTCCTTTTTGCTCTATTCAGCTTACGTACCATTTATAAGTGAATTCTATAATGCTGCTGACACAGTTTGTTTTTGTAGATCGTTGGCAAGCAGGCTGTACGCAACTACTTTTTTCTTGTACTGTTTTACAACATCCACGTGATCGGGATATCTGAACAAGAGAATCTTCACATCCATTTTTCCTCTTTTAGTATGAATGATTAACGGTGTCCCGCTGTCCTCAGGATTTAGAAACATGTGCTCGGTTCCTGGCCAAATATATTGCTTTTCTAAAAACGTAGCTTCGTTGAATGATTTAACGACTTCCACCTTGTCTTCACCTTCCAATGTGATTCCATCGAAGGTTACGGTGACGTCCGCATCATTAAGCTTTGAATGCACGCCAAATTTACCGAACATCCATTCAATCGCCCCGGTTGGAAGAGAAGTAATCGCTATTTTAAATAAACTAAAGAGAATTATCGGAAGGATAACAGCCCAGGTCATTTTCATCATCTCCGTATGGTTTAGTCTATATTATTTACCTTTGAAATTATAATCCTTTTGGACGAAATATCAACAAATCAAGCCTATATAATTTAGACATTCTTTATCCTTGTTCACAAAAATTTCATTTTTCGGGGACGTACCCTTTGCTTCTTTCCAGTGGGAATCAGCCTCTAAGTATGATAGGAGCCAGTGAAGGCTTCTAAAAAAAAGGGAAGCATTAGATACGTCCCTACGCTTCAAAAAAAAGAAGCATAAGAAACGTCCCCTTGCTTCTACTATTCCAAAGAGAAAAACGCTTCTGAAAACCTCCTAATTCCTTCTTCTATAGTTTTCACATTTTCCCGGGCAAAAGTAAATCGTACAAACCCTTTGTCAGTACCCAATGTGGAGCCTGGTGCATAAATAACTCCTCTTTTAATGGATTCCTCCAGCAATTGCGATTCATGATAATCCTTTTTCAGCTTGCACCATAGATGGATTCCACCTTGTGGAACGTCAAACTCCACCTGGTCTTTCAAAGTTGAACGTAGACTGGCAACAATCTGGTCTCTCCTCAGTTTTAGCTCCTTCACTAATTTGTTAAGATGATCCTCGAAATAATCAGAGTCCAAAAAATCATTTGCAATCCATTGCGTGAAGCTTGCATGTCCGAAATCAACTTGCTGCTTGGCATCTGCTAACCTTTCTATGACCAACTTTGGCCCGATTATCCAGCCAATTCGCAATCCTGAAGCGACGATTTTAGACAGAGAGCTTATATAGAGGATGTTTCCATCCACATCCATCGACTTTAACGGAGAAGCGTCTTCTCCCGTAAAGGAAGTTAAACTATAGGGATCGTCTTCCACTATAGGTATACCATGCTCAGACGATAGTTCCAGTATTTTTTTACGACGATTCCGATCAAGAAATGCTCCGGTGGGATTTTGGTAAGCAGGGTTCAGAAAGATCATTCGAATTCGATGCTTTTTGTGCAGTGCGATTAAATCGTCCGGGTTCATCCCATCCTTGTCGACAGGAAGGAAAAAAGGTCTTAATCCCGCTGACTGAAAGACCGGCAGCCCGTAATGATAGGAAGGCTCTTCTAACGCAATGGCATCCCCTGGTTTTAACAGACATTGAACCACCAGATGAAGGGCTTGCTGGGCACCGGAAGTAATCAGAATAGAGGAGGGGTCCGCTGTGATTCCCCTATACCTTTTTACATGCTCAGCAATGGTTGTCCTTAAAATTTGATTTCCCTGAGGATGATCATATCCCAGGCTACCATTGAATGTCCTTGTAGAGGTGATCTGACTAAAGGACTTCAAAGGAAATAAATCCTCCGATAATTCCCCGCTTGCCAGGTTGATAAGTTTGTCGTCTTCCATTTCTCTTCGTATTCTTTGGGTAACGGGCAAATTGGGCAGGAACGAACCCGCCTCAATATAACGATTCCAGCTGGGAACTCTTCTCTTCGTTACTCCCCATATGTCCTTGCTTATTAACGTCCCGCTCCCTCTTTTCCTTTCAATCAATCCATTTGATTCAAGTTCATCATATGCAGCAACCACAGTACTTCTATTTATACTAAGTTCCTTGGCTAATGTTCGTTCAGACGGTAAAGGTTTATCAAGCGGAAACGTTCCGTCTGATATCCCATTTTCAATATACTCAGCAAGCTGCTTAAATACTGCCTTTTTAGCTTCTCGATTCGGTTTCCAATCCATGATGATCCCCTTTAAAAATTGATACTCAAAGTCAATCCTTTTAAACTATGAAGACTTCATGTCTGTAAAAAAATAACCTATCGCCAAATTGACGATAGGTATTTGTTATTTTAACCTAAGCAAACCATTTAATGTAAACGCCGACAGCAACAAAAGATAATACAATCACAACAATATAAATAACAGAAAGATTAGTCGTATTTTTCACCGTCGCGTTCCTATACCCTTCATCACTTTTACCTGCTAATAACAAGGTAAAAACAAAGGAGGCAACGACAATAAGAATAACTAGAAATATCCCTAGCTTCATAATGCACCTCTTGCAAAGAAACATGTTTTTTTATCATTATAACCATTATATCAGAAACACAGACCATCCACTTCACATAAAAATTCCTCATCCAATTTGGAAAATGGGGGAACACGGGGACGGTTTCCATGTTTCCACATGCTTTGCCCTAATTATGAATGGCTAGCCTTCCAAGCGGGCCGTCTTCTTTGATTATGTCCTGAAGTGAATAAACGGAGATTGGGAACATTGGGAATCCGAATGCGTACGGGGTGATATCATACAGCTGGAAATAGATGACGAGTGATTTGTCGGCCACATAGAAATCCTGGTCAGGCCTTATCGCAGTAAAATCGCTGATCAGGAAGATGTCACGCTCTTTGATTTGCAGTTTGACCAGCTCAGAAATCCGGCCGATATAGTCGCTTCCTGGTTTGAAAAAGTCCTTCAGACTGCACTTTTTCTCACCCTTAAGATCGAACGTCAACGCCTTAATATAGGTCATCGGATGGGCAGCATGAAAATGGTACGTATTGTTCACCAGCGACAGGCTCAGTACCTCCCGTTGGTTGTTCTTGATTTCATAGGAACCGTTCATCCACTCAACTGTCGATGGAGAATCCCCCGCTTGCGTATTAATCAAATTCTGCGTTTCTTTCACAATGCTTCGATTCATGAACCGCTCAAATTGGCGATTTTTCACCTGGTAAACATGCGGATAACAAACCTCACGATCAGGGCCATTCCCGATTCGAAGCGTATGGATACCTAGTGGCAGCGTACATGCCATGGCCAACACCCTCTTTTTCATTACCCTATTCGCAGGCACTACTTTGGGTGATTGCCTGGAACATGGGGAAGGTTCTCATGTTCCACTTTGGAACGCGAGAACCTTCCCCATGTTTTTTTCAAACTACCCTGTCCTTTTCTCCTCTAACTTTGTATATAGAAGGTGAAAGGAGGTGAGACAAGATGGCATTAGCGATGTTGAAGGATTCATCAATCAGGCTTTCATTCGAAACGGGAATGAATGAGAAGGGCGAACCGATCTACAAAGGCAAGACTTACTCTAATGTGAGAAAAGAAGCTACTGCAGACCAGGTAGACCAGGCTGCGAAGGCACTAGGTGGTCTTAGCGCGAACTTGCTTAACTCTGTTGAGCGGAACGACAGCTTTGAAATCATCTAATTCTACAACTAAATAATAGAATAGGAGGTGAATAACATGGCTAAAACACTAGAATTGCAATTTGTCACCGATCTTGGCAAAAACACCAAGCTTACGGTAGATAACCCGAAGGAACCGATCGATCCAGCAGCAGTCAAGCTTGCGATGGAGCAAATCATCGCTTCCAACGCATTCCAGACTCCAAGCGGTACCCTTGTTGCCGTTGGCAGTGCCCGCGTCATCGAACGTAATGTAGCAGAATATGAACTTGTCTAATGAACGTCAGCCGGTCTTCTTCAGGGACCGGCTTTTTTTGTAAAATAACCCCAAAAGGAGGAAGCGCAAATGGAACAGTTGATTCCCTTCATTAGTGACGTAGGATTCCCGATCATTGTGACCCTGTATCTGCTTCATCGAATCGAAGCCAAGCTCGATACAGTCGTCCAATCGATTCAAAGCCTGCCCGCCAGAATGCAGGAGAAGGCATAACTTGACCCTGCGACCATCTCTCTTTATAAAAGCGGGATGCTAAAAAAACCTTTTTCTTATCTAAAAATTTATGCCCAAAAGAAAGCTGCCGGGATCATCCCAGCAGCTCTTGTAATTTTCCGATGCACTAATCCCTCAACCATTTTTAATGGAAAAGACAAGTGGAACCTTGGGACTCCATATTTTCTATTAAACTCCTAATTCTGATCTGCATACCTCCACCAAAAAGCTGTGGCCATCAATCCTGCCAGGCCTGTTATAAAAACAATGACATAGCTAATAGGTTCAATCGCCATTTCACCACTGCCGTCCATTCCACTGGCCAATGCCGGAATCGACCATGGCACGTATTGTCCGTAGCCAGTAGCCGCAATGATTTGAGCGATGATCATGGTGAAAATGACATAACCTAATGGTGATAAATACCCCTTGCCAATGGTAGCAAAAAACCCGACCGGTGCGGATATCAACAGTGTCAGGACGGAACAAACAAAGAATACTAGTGTTCCCTGCTTCAGCAGCTCGGATGAGTAGCCAGGAATGTCAACCTGATGTCCAACTACAAGCGCTAAAACAAACACGATCATCGAAAGCATCAAACACCAAACAAACACAACGATAAATTTTGAAATAACAATATACTCGCGCAGGATGGGCAAAGCAAGCAAATCTTTCATCGTTCGATCAGAAAACTCCCTGCCGAAAATCCAGCTCATCACAAACCCAAATGCCATTAAGCCGCCAATCGATATCGCCTGGGCAATCAGCCCAAAATAGGATGGCCAATCCGCAGACCCTGCCAGCTGCGCCTTCGCTGAAATAATCCCCATGTTCTGCGCGTTTTGGGGATCCTTTAAAATATACATGAACAGCCCGCCGACAAACGGAATCATCAGCATGGCGAGCATCGTGATGAAGGGAACCTTAGAACGAAAGAACTTTTTGCCCTCGACTGATACAGCAATCGCTAATTCACGCATGGATTTTCTCCCCATTCTCGATCATCCGTAAAAAGTAATTCTCCAAATTCTCTTTGTTCACTTGTAAAAGAGTGGGCGGACAGCCTGCCTCAACGAGCATGGAAGCGACCTGGTCAGGATGTTTGACTGCATGATCCCCGTTCACTTCTAAGTAATCTGAGGTCACGGAAAAATCGTACCCCTTTTTTCTTAATATTTCTTTCATTATTTCTTTCTGTCTTCCATCGACCACCAGCGTCTTTTTCAGCTCGTTTTCCAGACTGGCAGCATCCATTTCCCTGACCATTCTGCCATTGTGGATAATCGCAATATTAGTCGCCATTCGCGACACCTCATCAAGATTATGGCTTGAAACCAAAATCGTCACACCTTCATTTTCTGCCAGGTCTTTCAGCAGCTCCCGCACTTCCACAATCCCTGCTGGATCCAGCCCATTCGTCGGTTCATCAAGAATCAGGATTTCCGGTTTGTGGATGAGCGCTTTCGCAATCCCAAGACGCTGCGCGTTCCCAAGCGAAAGATGCTTTGCTTTTACCGAGGCATACTGTTCTAATTTCAATAACCCCATAATCCACGAAATCCGGCTGCGATCCTTCATGCCCCTGAGCTTCCAGACAATCTCGAGGTTTTCCTTCACCGTCAGTTCAGGGTAGGAGTACGGCGTTTCCACGATGTAGCCAACAAGATTCCACATCCGCACATTCCCCGCCGTCACTTTCTCTCCCCGTATAAAACATTCACCCTTCGTGGGAGCGATCATGCCAAGGAGCATGCGAATCGTGGTCGTTTTTCCAGCTCCATTCAAACCAAGGAAACCGAAAATCTCCCCTTTTTTCACCTGCAAGTTAACCGAGTTGACCGCAATCGTTTCTCCATACGCCTTCGTTAAACCAGAAGCATCGATGACTTCACTCATCCCCAGCATCCTCCCCCATTAATTGCAGCGCAATTCCATGAATCAACATTTTCAAAGCCCCGTCAAAATGCTCCTCGCCAATTTCCTTCACATGGAGCATACTCAGAAAAATCGCCCTTAAAGAAGCCGCTGCGACATGAGGATTACTTCCAATGTTAAAATCACTAAATAAATTTTGGGCAATCAGATCATCAAACGAATGATGACGAGCAATCTCCTCTACAGGAATTTTCCTCATCAGCAAATCCATTTCTCCATTCTGGATGATATTCATTAAAAACGAATGTCTTACCCGCTGATAAAGACTGTAAAGAAATTCACTAAAAGCTTCAGCAGTCCGTTCACCGGACCCCTGCTGCACACTCATACCCTCGGCCATCAGCGAGACCTGAAACTCCTCCAGTACTTTAAAAAACAAGATTTCCTTAGAGGGGAAGAATTGATAAAAAGCTCCCTTCGAGATGCCAGCCATTTGCACAAGCTGATCCACCGTCGTCTTCTTCACACCATACTTCCCGAGACAATCCTCCGCTGCCCCCATTAACCTATTTCGAATCAGTTCTTTTTCACTTTCAGTAAAAGCAGTCGCCATCCCAAACCTCCGCACTGTATGACCATAATTGTTTTTATAGTCACAGAGTAACATAATTAACCACCAAAACGCAATATAAACACGGGGACGCTTCTCATGCCTCATTCCGAAGCATGTGAAGCGTCCCCATGTACCATGTCAGTTTTTATCAAAAGATATCGTAAAGGATGTCCCAATATTTTTTTGACTGCTAACTTCAATGGTTCCATTGTGATTTTGGATGATTTTATAGCTAACCATAAGGCCTAAGCCATTTCCATCCTGTTTTGTCGTGAAAAAAGGCTCTCCTAATTTTTTCGCCTGTTCTTCATCCATCCCAACCCCATTATCTTTAATGGTGATCAGAATATTATCGTAAGACTTTTCTAGGGTAATATGAATTTTCCCGCCGTTCGGCATCGCTTCAATGGAATTTTTGATTAAATTTAAAAACACCTGTTTTAATTGAGATTTTTCCCCTAATATCTTAACTTCCTCTTTAGGAAATTCGAATTCCATTAGGACGTTCTTCAAGATTGCTTCGGGTGCAAGAAACTTAATGACACCACTTAAAATGGCCGTCAAATCACACTCACTAAAATAAACCTGATGAGGCTTGGCGAAAACCATGAATTCACTAACAATCAAGTTGATTCTCTCAATTTCTTCAATAATAATATCTGTATAATTTTGTCCAGCACTGCTTTCGTTAAGCAATTGTACAAATCCACGGATCGATGTTAGCGGGTTGCGTATTTCATGAGCAATCCCAGCTGCCAATTCCCCAATCATGGCAAGCTTTTCCGCTTTACGCAGGCTTTCTTCCGTTTTCTTCTTTTCTGTTATGTCATATTGGATGGAAATATGTTGATATCTTTCTCCATTTGAATCAAGAAAGGGAATGATTGTCGTATCTAGCCAATATTGGGAACCATCTTTTGCCTGGTTGACTATTTCCCCCTTCCAAACCTCTCCTCTTCCAATTGTCTCTAACAGTTTTTTGAAAAAGGCAGGAGGATGGAAACCAGAACAAAATATAGTATGTTTTTTTCCTATTAATTCTTCTTCAGTATATTGATAGATATTGCAAAATTTATCGTTCACATAGGTAATTCGATCTTCTTTATCGCTAATTGAAAAAATAGTAGCTTCATTTAAGGCTCTCTTAAGATCAGCAAGCTCCCTATGGGTAATCTGTAAATCTTGATTCGATTCATTAAGAGCAAATTTAGTGAAGGATAAGGCTTCATTATAGTGGGTAAAAAGTGTACGAGAAATGAGCTGATAGAGAGGTTCTAGTATTTTTATGACATCAAAAAGGGTTTCAGCCGAGATCCTTTTGCCCATGAATTCACTTTCAAGTAAATTCATGATCGTTCCTCGCGTGCGATAAATGAAATTGATGGCCTGGTCCAGTGGTACCATTGAATTAACTGACTTTACCCCGAAGACATCCGCGAAAGTGAGTAAAGTATTTTTGTCCTTATCGCTTGAAGTGATCAAAAACTCCCCCAATAAAAAATAGAGACTTTTTTCCGAATACTGTAAAGATCCTAACTGGCTTAACAAATAGGTATACTGCTCCTTTTGATCCATTCGATTATCCACGATTTGAGCCGTAAAATGTCCACCTAATTCCTTAATCTTCCCGCCAATAACTTTTATTTGTCCATTCATTTCGACCCTCATATTATCTAGTATTTTTATACTATATTTAGACAAATCCAACTGATTATCCTTCTTTTTCGTGAACATGGGGACGGTTCTTGTGTTCCATGTTGGAACGCAAGAACCGTCCCAACGTTCCAATTGTCACAAAAATGACACACCCACCACTTCCCTGCCATGTCCTTTTCAACCGCCGGCTTGTATATAGACGGTGAAAGGGTGGTGCATTTACATGCATATTAAATCTACTAATATTGAGAGTTTTGCAGAGTATTCACAATTCGATTCACTTCGGGAATTCAATAACCATTTTGAAATGTGGATGGCGGATAAGAAACATTACTTCACGAAAGGCGAGCTAATCGGGCTGAAGAGGCTGGCTCGTTTTGCGGCTAAGGTTCCAGGTGTAGCCAATGCGAAAATTGGAACCGTGCTGAAGGCGATATACGAGGAGTATGGAGAAATAGGAATGATTTCGCGATCCACTTTTAAAAGAATGATCATTAAAGCAAGCAAAATCGGGATTTTCACCGTCTATGAAACCGAGCGCAAGAACGGGTCACAATCTAGCAACCTTTATGTATTCTGTCGCTTTCCTATGAATGAACCACTAACCGAGGAAAAATTGAGCCACCATAATAAAACAATCATTCCTTCTAAAACTAACATTAAAAAGAATAATAAACGTGAAACAACGCCTGTTCAAAATGAATCAGCTGAAGATTCGCTAAGAACAACCGAGACTGCTGGCATGCATGAAACCGCAGCATCTAAAAAAGAACCTGAATACCACTTGTTTGTCAGCGATCGAGTACCAGCAGCATTTGTGGGATTGGTAAAATATTTCTTCCCTAAGGCTAAAACGATCGAAGAGTTCTGGCGAATGAGCACGATCTCCGCTTACCGCAACAACTCTGAGAACGATAAGGACAGAATGCTCACTGTTTCCCTGGATTCCTTTAAGCAGCTCGTCCGCAAGCTAAAATCGAAGGTAACTGTTAAAAATCCAGTTGCCTATTACACCGGGATTCTCAACAAGAAACTTCAGGAGATGTATTTTGCGGACCTTTTTGAAATGGGATTTTCTGAGGATTTGGTGCAGGGAAATGCGCGTTAAAAGGAGTTTTGGGTGCCGGAAACATTGGATAGGCCGGCAGGCGCCGTGATGGCCGATCGGCATCTAGGTTTTAGAAAAAATCGGAATTAGTGGGCGACGCCTATACTGCCGATTGGATTCCTATAATCACTTCAACCGAAAAAAATGTGCGTCTCTACTGCCGATTGGATACCTATATTCATATCAACCGGAAAAAATGGGTCCCTAAACTGCCTATTGGATTCCTATATTCACTTCAATCCGGAAAAAATGGGTGTCTATCATGCCGATCAGCACATCATTCGAAAATAGTAAAAGAAGCCTCACCTGCAAAGGTTACATGTACTGCCAAAAACCAGTACACGCTTTCCCGTAAAAGAATTCACAATGCCTATGTATGTAAATCGATAATGAACAAGATTCTGAAGGGGGAGAAAAAAATGAACTGTAAATACTGTCACTCTAAGGTTAAAGAACATTATCGGGTTAACCAGCGGGGAGACTATTTTTGCAACGACGACTGCTATGACGAATATTGAACACACAGAACAGCCACCCGATGATTTTTCACATCCATATATTGATGACTATGAGTTAATGCGCAGCAATTATTTAGACTGGCTTGAACGCTGGGAATCGGATTTGGCCCACTATAAGGGAGCAAAACTGGCGTTAAAAAAGGCGGCAATGCTGGAAACGATTGATGAAGTTTTTGAGGAATACCGGGATTACTTTATTTCCGAGGGAGATGACGGAGTGTTTGCCAAAGAAATTTACCTTTACCTTTTAAAATTCGAGGATTTAAAAAAGAGAATCACTCAGTATGCAGGTTGATTCAAAAAATCCACCTCACAATCAGTGAGGTGGACCCTGTCATCAAAAAGTGAAATGGAAAAATTGGAACACAAGAACCGTCCCCATGTTCACCCGTGTTACTCTAATCCAGCGTTCTCGGATGCTATTCTTGTGAGTGCTGACCAATCGTGCTTTCCTCTTCCCTTTGCTACTGAAGCGAGCAGGGAATCGTGCAGCAGGCTTGCGAATGGCATTGGTGCTTGTTTAGCGTTCGCTTCCTCGAGCACCAAATTGCAATCCTTCAGGCCAAGTTCCAGCTGAAAGCCTGCGGGTTCAAATTTCCGGTTGGCGATCATTGAACCGTATCCATTGTAGACGGTGCAATTAAATAATGTGGACGCATATACCTCTGCCGCCACTTGCCGGTCGATTCCATTCTTCTCAGCCAGATTAAACGATTCAGCCATCGCTTCCATCGCCGCCATAATCATGAAGTTGCCGCCAAGCTTGATCACATTCGCGTTCCCCGGTTCCTCACCTAGATCGAACACACGCTGGCCCATTGCCTCCTGAACCGGCTTTACTCGCTCTTTTGCCTCATTCGGACCTGATGATAAAATAAACAATTTCTGTGCCGTGGCTGCATCCGGTCGGCCAAAGACAGGAGATGCGACATAATGGCTATTGTGCTTTTTATGAAATTCAGCAAGCTTTCGTGAAGTATCCGGTGAAACGGTACTCATCGACAAATGGACGCCTCCCTCACCAAGCTTGTGCCCGAAACCTTCATCACCCATTGTCACTTCTTCCAACGCTTGATCGTTAGATACCATCGTAATGACAATGCCGCCAGGAACGGCCACATCTGCCAGATCTTCAACCAGTTCCGCCCCTGCCGTGACAACATCACTAGCTTTTTCCGGGGTACGGTTATATACCTTAACGTGATATCCTGCCTTTAACAAACTCTTCACCATTGGTGCACCCATATTGCCGAGACCAATAAAACTAATGACTTTTTCCATATCCTCGCTTACCTCCAAATCACGCAATTTTGTTCCTTTGATTTTAATACATTATGAACAATTTTGTTCATTTGGAGTCTCGGTTGAATAATGTAAAAATACAAAAGAACCTAATCCACCATTAGATTAGGTTCTCTTGGATCATATACTTTTATGCTCATTTATAAGCTGCTTATTTTCCCTTTTCAAAAGCTGCCACATCGGTATATACGTAATGCAAAAAACAATGAGTGCAGCTACTTCTAGATTAATATAATACATAATCCCACTGCCAAAAAAGCTCAGGATCGTCTTTGATTCTGTTGGACTCGCTAAATAGAAGAAATTTGTATCGAGCAGGATATTCAGGATAAAAATAGGAACGGCTATGATATTGACAACGAGATAAGAGAATAGGATGGCTTTTCGAGGAACGCGATATCCTTCAAAAAGGATAAAATACAAAGCGGCAATTGGAATGGCAGAATGGTGAAGGAAATATTCGATAAAGTGAAAATGAGGAAAAACGTAGGTCATTTCAGGTGTAACCATGGCTAAAATCGCAGGCAGTGTGCCGATAAAATATAAGACATAAAACCCTTTTACACTCTTCTTCAAAAATAAGTACATTGCCAAGAACGAGCTCATCGAACACAGATGTAATGGAAGATCACCGACATCCCATTGCCCAGTCAGAATGAGCCATATATGCGCAGATACCTCACAAGCAGGCAAAGTCCAAAAAATCGTCCACTTTACTACATTCTGATGAGGTTTCAGCTTTTTCCGAAAAAGCACCATGGCGAGACAGACAGCAAAGAAAAACCCAAGCGTAATCAAGTGCTGCGCCGAAAACAACTCAAAACCCTGCATACCAGTAACAGAAAACATGATGTCATCACCCCTCGCTGAAAAAATAAAAATGCTGTTACCTATATTACTATGCAGAGAAGCAAAGGGACGTACCCTTTGCTTCTTTCGTTTTCAAAAATTCTGGGGAGTGAAAGCAGTTAAGGAATTATGTCTACCATGCTCGATCCATCCAAGCAAGTGGACATCACTCATTTTCCGAGAATGGAAGCACAAGAAGCGTCCCCTTGCTTCTGTGTAGCAGGAATTCCGATTTATATACAGAATACAAATAGGGAATGAAACTGAACTGGAGGTTGTTATAATGGTTGCAACACAAGCGATTTTGGCATGGACTTTTATTTCGGAATGCCCAATTCCTAATGATGTGAATGACTTATTGGTGGAGGGAGAAAAGGCGGTTGCCGCTTATAAAACAATACGTGACAGCGCGGTTTTCACAAATAAGCGATTAATCGTAAGGGATGCACAAGGCCTGACAGGTAAAAAGGTTGAGATCTACTCTCTGCCATATTCCTCAATCAATATGTGGTCATCGGAAAACGCGGGGAGTTTGTTTGATTTTAACGCCGAGGTTGAATTATGGACAAGAGCGGGCCATATCAAAGTAAATCTAAAAAAAGGCATTGATGTTCGCAAGTTTGATAAATTGATTGCAGAGGCACTCCTATAACCCTAATAAAAAAGCATTCCTTGTCAGGTAACATGGAATGCTTTCTTTTATTCTATATAACTCTTTTTCCAATAAAATGAGCGATTAAAACAATAGGGATTGCCAGTAAAACAAAAGGCAAACAGGTCACAATCGTATCGCAGTCAATGATCCGCCTCTCCAATAAAGAGTTTAACATAATCAAAGTATAAGGCAGGACGAGAAAAACGGAAGTTACAACCCCTGGAGTGATCGACCTGAATAAAATCGATTGGCCAATATGGGTAAAGACGTGAATAAAGAAAACTAGAATCACGGCTGTGAAGAAATGAATGCTCGCGGCTGTTCCGCCGTTCAGATACTGGTTTGCCATGAAAGTTGAACTGCTGACGAATAGAAAAACGATCAACACGGCTACAGACATCTGGGCAGTCGTCATTGAAAATTGTTTCACTACTCTTTGCGCCATTCTTGCCGGCAATACCTTTGCGACGGTGTTTGAATGTTTATCAACCCATCTTTCTAGCATTATAATTTCTTCAAAGTCATGAAAAATGAAGACGATTGGAAATAACCAAATCAACGTTTGGATATCCATGAGCTGCGCACCCTACCTTCCTCCTAATTTGCTCAGAATCTATGACTGTTCGATTCTCTTAAACCAGAGATTTTTAAAATCAACCCACATTTTTGAAGTGAACGTGACCCCCTCGAGCTCTTTGTCATAGGATGCCTCTACCATCTTATGCACAAGAAAAATGATCACGCCCTCAGATGCTAAATACATCTCCAGCTTTTTCAACAGCTCTTTCCTAACATCCTCGGAAGTCTCGGACTTGATTCGGTCAATCATGTTCCTTAACTCCTGTTTAATACTTGTTTCAAGGAAAGGATAGATAAAACCTTTTTCAAACAAGATTAAATCCAGAATGGAGATTATCCCTTCATTCGGTGTAGCTTCAAAAAGGAGCAGGTCCGCTCTGGCAACCATGCTGTCCGTGAGAATTTCATTCCAATCGACAATCTCTACTGCGAGATTGATTCCATGTTCCTGCAGCATCGATTGAAGCAGTGCGGCATCGTCTGCATGCCGTTTATAAGTCATAAGGGTTAGTTTTTCCTCTGAAAAAATGACATCAGATTGCGAAGGGATTTCGATTTCCAAAGGAGCCATATCGTCTTGCTGAAAGCCTGAAGCAGGCGATAGCCGTGGACTGCCAAGCGTGACCAGCTTATCCCGGTCAATCACACTGCTAAGATACCTACGAAGGCTGACATTTTGCAGCGGACCTTTTTTAGCCGTATTTACGGTTAACACGTTCGTTCCAGAAAAGATGCTGCTCTGTGTGTCCCACTTTTTCTCAACAGCAGCCTCTGTTTCGCCCGTTTCAAGGGAAAGTTTTTGCTGCAATTGCCACTCCTTCATCTCATCGCTGATTCGGATGATTTCCACTCTGTCAAAATAAGGTCGAGGCTGGAAATGGGCTTCGAATGCTGAGAGTACACAAAGGTCCTGATGATACTTTTCAAGCTTGAAAGCGCCTGTGCCGGTAAAATGGTCCGGTTCGACAATCACCATCGGTGTACTGGAAACAAAGTGGAGAAAAAGATGGTTCGGTTTTTCCAGCCTGAACCGAATCGTGTATCTGGAAATCACTTCAGCTTCAACGACATCGGCAACCAGCCATCTGTGAGGCGAATCAAAGAGTCGGGACACCGAGTCGGCGACGATTTCCGCTGTCAGCTCTGCCCCATTATGAAATTTCACTCCTTTGTGTAAAAAAAACAACCACTCCGTTTTTTCATGATTCGCTTCCCAGGCACGTGCAAGACAACCAGTGAATATCCCTTTTTGAACATCATATTGAACAAGAGGCTGATAAACCTGCAGGATCAAATGCGCATCTAAATCGAAGACGACCCGCGTTGGATCATGAGTGGTAATCGGCCGATAAATAGGGAATCGCAGGATTTCCAGCTCTTTCCCCTCCTCATTTGCCTGTTTATAGCCGAAATAATTCGATGTCCAATTCAGGATGTATTCCTCGGCGCAGGTTCCTTCCCCAAACTCTTTTACAATTTCAAATGCTTTTCCTGTTTCATTGGAGCTCAACAAGAACTGAACCTGACTGAGCAAGCAGCTTTCAAGGGATGTTTTGAACACCAGCATCGAGGCATTCCCTCTCCCCCTGCCCGGTTGGAAATGCAAAAGTCCATACTCCTCCAGCTTTGAAATAATTAGCTTCGCATTCCGTTCAGTGCAAAAAAACAGCTCTGCCAGTGTCTTCATTGTCACTTTTATTTCAATGCCCTCACCATATTGCTGAAAGGCCTTTCTTAAAACGAAAAAATAATAAAATTGGGATGGATTCATAATACAACTCCCATTTCATGTTTTTTCCATCATCTCAAATAAATTTGCCGTAAAAAAGAGTAAAGATGAAAAAAATATTTCAGCTTTTAATCTGTGCCACTAATATCCTAAAACCCGAAAAACTTTTCTGATCTTTACGATTTTTACTAAGTTCTTTTCAATTTAAGATGAACTCGCAGGAAAAATTTTTAAGAAAAAGGAGTTCATTTTATGGCAATGGAGTACGCACAACCAAAAACAAGCATCTGGAAATACCGCAATTTTACATTCTTGCTGTCAGCCAGCCTGCTCTTGAGTATCGGCAATAAAATATATGAGCTGCTGCTGCCGCTCATTATGTACGATTTATCAGGAGGGTCGCCGATCGTGATGACGTCGATGCGAACGGCTGAATTGCTGCCGAATTTGTTTTTCGGCATCTTTGTGGGGGTCGTGGTCGATCGGGTAGACAAAAAGAAATGGGCACTTACGATGATTTTGCTTCAGGCTGCGGGCTTAACTGTTGTATACTTCATGTTTGGAGCAAAGATTGAGACGCATGTACTGTTCTACCTGCTTGGGTTCATCCTGATGACGCTCAATTACGGCTTCTTCAATGTACAGGTTAGTCTTGTAAAAGCCAGTGTACCGATGACGTTTCTTACAGAAGCAAACTCCAGGTTCTCATTTGCCGAAACCTTTGTCGGCATCATGGGGCCAGTCTTCCTGGGGATTGTCCTCATGGCCGCCGATAAGACGGAAGGATTGCTGATTACCGTCTTCCTTTATCTGGCCGCCTACTTATTAATCCATAACCTTGTACTGGATGAACCGGTCCAACAGCAAAAACGTCAGTCCTTCTGGCTCGATTTTAAAGAGGGCTGGCACGCATTCAAGGGAAACAGGGCACTGTGGATGATCACGCTGTTTATTATCATGGTGAATTGTTCGGGAATTGTCGTTGGCAACACGATCCTCATCTTTGGAACCGCCGATTTACAACTGCCGACTTCCACATTATCCATCATGCTGTCGTTTGGAGGAATGGGCGGGCTGCTGGCAAGCCTGTTGATTAGCAGACTCCGGCAAAAACTCAACCTTGGGCCGCTGTTTGGATTTTCGATTTTACTAAACGCGATGGCCTACCTTGGCTTACGTTTCACGACCGAGCCAATTCTGTTTGCTGTGTTCCTGTTTCTAAATGGATTTGCCGTCACCGTGTATCTCGTCTGCGCCTATACATTCCGGCACGAGCAAACCCCAGTCCAATTGATGGGCCGCATCGCCGGACTAACCGGAACCTTCTTCCGGATCGGCATGCCCGCCGCCATGCTCTTCTCCGGCTGGATGGTCACCTGGTGGGGAACCGACTCCGTCTTCGCCAGCGCAGCCGTTTTCAATCTAGTTGTATTTCTTATATTCAAGCAGACAAAACTGTGGACAGAAAAGTGAAGCAGAGGGACGTTCCTTTTGCTTCTTTTCATGGGGACGGTGAAGCAGAGGGACGTTCCCTTTGCTTCTTTGTGGATTAGCAGTCTAATGCGCCCAGCACCGAAATCCTTGTAATTTCCCTAAAAAAAAATGGAAGCATAAGATACGTCCCCTATAACACATTCTCCAAAAAGATTTGCACCGCCAGCGCCAATGTGGTCACCCTTAAAATTGGTTTTACATATTTCGGCTTCAGTTTGCCCGCAATCCGAACGCCAATTTGTGCTCCTGTCAATGACCCGAGCATCAATGCAATAGTCACAGGCCAGATAACGGCACCTGTGGAAATATAGGTAATTGCTGCACCTAAGCAACTCGAAAACGTGGCAAGCCGGACATAGCCGACCGCTCGAATGTAGGCAATGTTCAAATGCCCAAACAAGTAAAGCATTAGCGTTCCTTGCCCTGGTCCAAATAGTCCGTCATAAATCCCGATTCCGTATAGCCCGGTAACACTTTTTCCCGAAACCTTTAAACGCTCATCCTCCGAGAAATTCCCCTTTCCTATAAACGAGGCAATAAATGCAAAGACCAGAAGGAAGAGTGCCAAGATATACATGTCATCACTGGCAATTTTTGAAGCAATGAATCCGCCGCTCACCCCGCCAATCATGCTGACGGGAATAATCCAGAACGATTCCTTAAACGTTAATTTCTTTTCTTTATAAAGATGGAAAAAGCTTGAGAAGGAACTGACCGTATTCGAAACTTTATTCGCTGCGATCGCTGAATGCACCGGGATTCCCAAAACAAGCATCGCTGGCAAATTGATCAAGCCCCCTCCACCAGCCAGGGTTCCAATCGTCGTTGCACAAATTCCGATGAAAAACAGAATAATATAATCCATTTTTTTACACCCCCTGGAATTATTATATTCTCGTTAGAAGAATAAGAAAATTTAATGTTTTTGATTAAAAGTGATAAGAAAAAATTATAAACTGAAGCAGAGGAACGGTTCTGGTGCTTCCTATTGACCTGTAAAGAAGCACGGGGACGTATCTTGTGCTTCCTTTTGGCCTTTGAACATTCATTCCTCTCCAAAATAAAAAGAGGCAACCTTTTTTACAGGATTGCCTTCACCGCCTCAGAATTCTACATCGGTTTTCCTGGTCCATTATTCTTCAAACTCCCCTTTTTCCTGATTACAGCATGCATGACCGGCAATAATATCGCTTTTGCAGGAATGCCGATAAATTGGAACATGAAAAACATGACATAAAACCAGCCAACTCCCTGGCCAGTATATTCATCTTCCTTATTGAACTGGATACTGAGGAAGAGAGATAGTGCGACAACCGCAATCGGTCCCAACGTCAGCAACAAAAAGTTTCCGAATGTTTTCCAGCCGGCTTTTTCTGTAGAATACTTCGATATCCTAATCTGAAGGACAAGACAGCCGAACCAAATTCCGGCAATCATAGCCATTGCCAATAAAAAGAATAAATAGCCCATCTCACAACCTCCGCATTTAAAAACGGTAATATACAAGGAAACCATGACTCTACTAATCTCTCAAACCAAAAGAACAATTTGCCCTCAAATTAACGCGTATGCCAATTAATCATTAGCCCTGTTTACTCTTCCTTTTTCGGTTATTAGCGAAAAAAACAATGACAGCTGCTATGCATGCAATACCTAAAGCCATGTACATACCAAACTCTATATCTATATTACCTCCACCGCTTCCTCCCGCCATTCCAGGTCTCGAATCGACATTCTTATATCGTTCGATTACGATTTCCTGATACTCCTTTACGCTTTTTTCTTCCGCCATTAATTTCTTTGTTTGTTGAGTCAGCGGCTTTACGGTTTTCCCATCGTATACATACCAGCCATCTTTCGGTGCCTCAGAGAAAACCCACTCGCCAGCGTTTAATTTATGCAATTCTTGAGCGATGTCTACTCCATACCCGAATGTAGACATCTCAAATTCTCCTGAAGCTTTTTCATAAGTCCCGATAACATTTACTGGTATACCATCCTGATAGACGACTGCAATGTATTCCTCAGTCTTAATGATTCCATCGGCCCCAATCTTTTTTCCCTTCACGAAATCCTTTGTAAAAGTATATACAGGATGAAGCGGACCGAATATTATATTCTCAGAGTTGGGGTTTAGATTGAAGTCCCCCGCAATCGAGGATTTTAGTTCATCCTTCACGATCTGTCCAAAAAATGTATCAGCAAATTCCTGTGCACCCTCCGGAATTCCATCTTCTGCACTTACAGGTGTAGCCATCCAGAAGACTAATGACATAATCAGCAATAATTTCCTCATCCCATAACTCCCCTTATAAGTCCGATTACATCCATCTTTCCGTTATTAACCTTTGTTCGGCGGACGATATCTTACCTCTTAAAATTCTGCATCCTCCCTTTAATTTCCTTTTAAAAGCAAATGACCAGGAGCACAGGGACGTTTCCTTTGCTTCTTTTTATTCAAGATGGAAGCACAAGAACCGTCCCCATGCTTCCAAGAAGGGAATCTTTCCCTTTTAGTAGACTATCTTAGAAAAAGCGGGACGGGTTTGTTAATGCTTTTGGAGGTGTTGGTATGAAGAGCATTATGCCATTTTTGGCATTGATGTTTATGGTGAGTATTGTTGCGGGCTCGTTCCCTTCTGTTACAAGTGCGTGTAAATGCGTTGAGCCGCCGACTGCGGCAAGGGAATTGGAGCGGTCCCAGGCTGTATTTAGCGGGAAAGTTTTGGATATAAAAGATAAGCGGAATTCAAAAGGATATATAAGTAAATCCGTCCTCTTTGAAGTCAAGAACACTTGGAAAGGCGTAACACAATCACAAATCATCATTACCACCGGCCAAGGCGGCGGGGATTGCGGGTTTACTTTCACAAAGGGGCAGGAATACTTGGTTTATGCGAATGAATCAGAAATGTACGGAGCTAAAACCCTTGTGACCCTCATATGTGACCGCACAAATGATTTGACTGCTTTAAAAGACGATTTGCCGATCCTTGGTGCAGGAAAACCTCCAGTTGAAAAAGTTGATTTGAGCCGCCGCGAACAGGATGGAAATCCACTTTATTTATGGGCAGCAGGTGTTGTCGTCAGCGGAGTAACCATCTTTTTACTTTTAAAATTTCGCAAAAAGAAAGGAAATCACCAATGATTGAAGACTTGCGTCGCTCTATCCGTCATCTTTCCGAAAATGATGCCAAATCTCTTTTACTGCAAACGATGCTTCGGTTAAAAATGGTTCAGGAAACTAATGAAGACCCCGGGCAGATAATAGAGGATTTATCATCATGGTATAACGAAATGGAGACCATCCTTCAAAACGATCAGGTGGTTGAACGAGATTACAAAACAGTCCATCTTGTCTGCGGGGAATCCGCTGCCGGATCATTGCGGTACACATTTGGGCATGAGCATAAGGTAATCGGCTTTCCTGACTTCTTTGCAGTTGGTCCCATTGAGGAACTTCATACAGAAGGTGGACGCGAGCGCCGATTTGAATGGCTCCGAGACCATCTAAATTATCAAGATGATTATATTGAAACAGTATATGAACGCGGATTTTCAGACACCCTCTTGGAGATAGAGGCTATCCCCCCTCATGTTCCCATTGTAATCTGGACTGCCGAAAATGCAGATGAACAAACGGGCATACGTTATCTTTTTCACTTGCTAAAAGAAAAAGCAAATGACATGTACTTAATCAATACCACCATAGCCTATCAGGAACTATTCAATACGGAAGAGTATCAGTATCTGTACTCCCATACCGGCGGGCCCGAACCAGAAAAAATAAACGAGATCTTTCAAAAGAAATTATCCAGTCCTTTAACTGTTGAGGAAAGAAGACGATACGAGACAGAATGGCTGACCCTTGCAGAGAGTAAAGAAGTGCTGCGGATTTGGAAAAATAACACCATCAAAGCTGTAAACGAAGATTACTTTGATGAATTCATCATCTCAGTTGCTCAAAAATTACATACGAAACAAAGAGAAAAGGACTTTATCAAAGCACCCAGGATCATTGGAGAAGTCTATGGCCGAATCGACCAGCATGTTGGCGATGCCTTTTTAGAAGACAGACTGCGAGCTCTTGTTTATAAAGGCTTTTTCGAGATAAAAGGAATTCCGAAGGGTATGCGGTATTATAGTGTGAAGCTGAAATAGTAAAGCATGGGGACATTTCCTGTGCTTTCTTTGAAGCACAGGGACGTGAAGCACAGGGACGTGAAGCACAGGGACGTACCCAGTGCTTCCTATTGCTTCAAAAGCGTTAGAAGCATAAGATACGTCCCCATGCTTTGAATTATTAGTAAAGTTATATATGATGAATCTAGAAGATTATCATTAGGAGGGTGTTACGATGGAATTAACGGTTTATTTGGCAGGACAGATTCACGATGATTGGCGAGATCAGGTGGCAAAAAAAGCAAAGGAACGAAATCTCCCTTTAACCTTTGTAGGACCCCAAACAAACCATGATCGTTCCGACCAGATCGGCGAGGAAATCCTGGGAGAACAACCTGGAAATTACTATAAGGATGACGCCGCGTCAGATATAAACAACTTCCGAACACAGGTCTTAATGCAAAAATCTGATATCGTCATCGCCCTATTCGGCGAAAAGTACAAACAATGGAACACCGCGATGGATGCCACCACCGCAATCGCGATGAACAAACCTACGATTATTATTAGGCCGGAATCATTGATTCACCCGTTGAAGGAACTGTCTAATAAGGCGAATGTGACAGTTGAGACGGTGGAGCAGGCTCTGGATGTTGTTGGATATATTTTTGAATAGAAATTTGGAAGCATAGGATACGTCCCTATGCTTCCTTTTGTTTTACAAGTGATTCAACCTTACTGGTGGTTTCTTCTAGTTTTATATCGACTTTCCTGGCTTCTTCTATATGCTCAATGATTAATTCGTTCACTTGATCAAAGATGGATTTCGTGTGTACGATTTCATCAACTACTTGTTTGGAGCGTTCATTTTGTTCGTGGATCGTCGTCAGTATTCCCTCTACTTCCACTTCCACTTGTTTGGTAACGGATGAGATAAACTTCATACTGCTGGATGTTTGCATGCTTAATTCAGATGTTTGATTAATTAACTCCCTGCTGGTAACGGTTGACTCAATCGTGTCCTTTATATCCCTTTGAATATTTCCTGTCAAATGGCTAATATCGTTGGTACTTTTCGCTGTACCCTCTGCAAGTTTCCTCACTTCTTCGGCAACGACGGCAAATCCCTTTCCATGCTCACCAGCCCTCGCCGCTTCAATGGATGCATTCAAGGCAAGAAGGTTCGTCTGGTCGGCAATCTCCTTTATGACCTGAACAATCATTTGTATTTCCTTTGATCGATTATTCAATTGATTCATTTTTTGATAGGTTTCACTAAGCCTCTCCCCAAGCTGTGAGATGACCCGTTCCACTTCCTCGACAAGAAATGTACCTTCATTTGATTTCTGCACCATTTCTTTCGCTAATTCAATCAAATTGTCTCCTTTAGAGGACAATAGCTCTGCGTTTTCAACTGAGGATTGGCTAATTTGGTTAACCTCGTCAAAGTGACTTTTTATTTGCTTCACTTTATCGCCTAATTGATAATGCTGGTTATTCACATGCTCATGCTGAGCAATCATTTTTTGCAGCCCTTCATTAAAATTCTCCAGAAAGGTTTCGTAAAAGGCTTCCTTCTCCTGGGACTCCGATAGAATCTGATCAAATTGACTTTGTAACTCTGTCCTCGACTGTTCCAATTCAGCGATTCGTTTTCTTGTTGGAAACATACATAACCCCTACACTTTCCTAAAAAACATAAATTAATTAGCAGTATAGCAATTTTGCACTGTGTTTATAGTGATATATATCACGGGGACGTATCCCAGTGCTTCCTTTTCACTTCATAAGCGGAAGAAGCATGGGATACGTCCCCGTGTTTAAAAAGATGGAAGCATGAGAAACGTCCCCTTGCTTCACCAGTTTGCGTGGTACAGGATATAGTGGGTTTGGAAATTGAAGTTTTCGAGGAGGTCTGCCAAGATGTTTTTGGTTCGATCCGTTTCATAGAAATAGTAGGAGTCATAAGAGGTACTGCCGAAAAAAGGTCCTGGCCTTGCCGGCAGAACGTCCCAAGGGGGATTATCTCGAGCAAGCACTTCGAGGCACTTGTTATGGAGTTCAAAAAGCTGGTTGCTGGTCACTTCATAGTGTGACATATCATCTTCCCCGCCCTGGATGGTCTCTACAAACCAATGGTGAATCCAGTTGGCTTTCCGCCAATATACAACGTCTGTGAACATACTGCGCCACTTCATATCAAACTCTTCAAAATGTTTAATATGCGGTTTAATCTTTTGATAAACCTCACTATTTTCTTGTTCATGCTGGCGCATGTTGGCATTAGCCATTAAAATTTCATCCAGTTCCATCCCCTCAATTCTGGGCAAAGAACGCAAATACATATCTAGTCCCATGATAAAGCCTCCTGAATATATTTTAGAAGCACAGGGACGCACCCTTTGCTTCCTTCAGACCCATAACTATCTGATTATCGCTTTTTGGACTAAACTTCTTCTTATTATTTGAAAAAAGATTAGTAGATTTGAAGATTGAAAATAAGAGGATGTTAATTAGGAGTGGTTATTATACTTTGAAAACCAAACTTGGCGGGATGCCCAAAATTCGGGCAGCTTGACGCTGGGAAAGTCCATCGATGTTTTTAATCTCCCTCAAGATCATATCGCGCTCTGTTTTACGCAGACTTTTTACCTGAGCAATTTCTGTAGAACCAAGAATTTCTTCCATCTTCAGCTTCGCCGCCTCATCCGGGAGCCTTCTGCGACTAAAAGGCCGATCTTCCATACACTCATCCTGGTGCGTTTGTTCATTAAATTCCTTAAATTTCTCAACTGCAATGGAAAAATCATCAGAGAACATTCCTAAAGCTTTGTTCTGATCAAGCAAGCCTACGGGAAAGTAAGGTTGTTCATAGTATCCGGCGCAGCTGCTCCACTTCCACTCATTCACCCGCATTACCATTCCGGCCTTAACAGGATTCTGGTGGATATACCGAACAACCGTGCGAAAATAATCGTCATTCTCAACCGTTTCGCTGTGATATCGATTCTGAAAAAGGTGGCCGGCCGTTTGATACTTATCATTGTAATACGATACATAGCTCACACCGATCCGCTTCATGGTCGTACCAAGCGCCTCCTCCCCCTCTTTTATGAGCAGATGCACATGATTGTTCATCAAACACCACGCATAAACTTTAAGCCCCAATTTATCTTTATATTTTTTCAAGATTTCAAGGAACTTCCTATTGTCTTTATCATCATGAAAGATCTCCTGAAGATTCACACCTCGATACATGACATGATAAATACCACTAGTACTTTTCTTCCTAGCTTTACGAACCACCCTCATCACCACTCGTTAAAATTAATTAGGAATTGATTTTCGTTACAGTGCAGAATTAGAAGAAGTGTTAGTACAAAAAAGAGGAAAAAGAAGAGTTAACAGCGGGTCCAACACAATCATATTACATTCAGATTCGTTTTACTCTATTATTTTGAAAAGTTCATATACCTGCCATAATTAGAAGCAGAGGGACGCTTCTTTTGCTCAGGAAGCACAGGGACGTTTCTTGTGCTTCCTGAGCAAAGAAAAGGGGGACGTACCCTGTGCTTCTTTTTCATGAAAAAAGAAGCATAAGGTACGTCCCTATGAAAAATTAATCAATTGTTTTTAAAAGTTGTTCCACTTGTTTTTTAAGTGCAGGTATCTTATTTTGGACAACATCCCAAACAATTCGATAATTGATGGAGAAATATCCATGTATCATCATATCCCTCATACCGGCCATCTTTCTGAGGATTAGCTTCACGGATTTCATCTGGAATGTTCTTGGTTGCTTCTCCTATCACTAGAATGTTTTTAATTACAGCGTCGGAGACTAAATCGTTATCTATTAAATCGTCATAAGATAGCCCTTTTGTGTACTTTAACACCTTATTAGCAGCAGTTAATATATCCTCCAGAAAGACCTTTGGCTCCCTATGCATACTTAGCGCTTCCTAAAATGCTTGGCTTCAGAGCAGGTTTGATATCGTTTATAATGACTAAATCGACAGGTTTTTGGAAGGTATCTTCGAGGTAAAACTTCAAATCCATATAGTTATCAAAAGATAATTGACTATCATTAAATTCAACAATCACATCAATATCACTGGAGTCTTTTTGTTCTCCCCGGCTATACGAACCAAACAAGCCAATCCGCTTTACGCCGTATTTTTCACTCCATGTATTTAGATTTTTTGAGAATACATCTAGGATCTCTTTTTGTGATACCATCCAATCACCGCCATTTCCTCGTTTTCGTTACATACATTATAACATCCCTCTTTTTATTTATTCGCCAGAGAAAGAAAAAAGCCTTGCTCTATGCAAGACTTCTGCCATAAAAATAATCCTCTTCAATTTTCTTCTTAAGGAAAAAAGCTCAGATTTACTAGAAGCATGAGAAACGTCCCTATGCTTCCTCCTTCTTAAAAAAGAAGCATAAGGTACGTCCCCATGCTTCACTCTACAGATATCTTCACAACGTCGTCTAAATATTTCATTGTGTTATATCCGGAAATAACAAGTTTTTTCGGAGTGACATGGCTGCCGTCAAACCTTATGTTTTGAACGGTAACGAGATAACGTGGCTGCTCTAATTTTTCATATGCAAAACGGTCTATATTCAAATCGTACTCGACCCCATTTTTATCAACGAGCACTCCTTCAGAGTCCATTTCAGTTGAAAGAGGCTCGTTTCCATTTTCATCCACTATATTGATATGAAGGGATTCATAGGCTCGATTGTGAAATTCATGATTGCTAATGACAATGCTTGTGGGCGGTCCAGCTTCCACTTTATCGATACTGATGGTGCTTCCTGCATATTCAAACGTCTGAGGATATGGCTTAGTTACATCCAGTTCGATGCTTTTATCGTCTTCAATGGTAAAATAAGCAGATTTAAATTGAATCTTCACCTCTTTTGGGCTTTCACCGTAAAGTGGGTCAAAATGTGTTTGGGAAGTAGTCCAATTCATGTCTTGCTGTAAATTTGAATAAGCACTGCCAAACTGGTCAGCCTTCACTTTTTTATTGTTCACTTCCACATTGTCAAACATGACAAAGTCGATTCTCTTTTCTGGCTTTCCCATTTGAATTCCATATTGCAAGACTGTTGCTGTAGGAGCAACGGTCAATTTATCGAATCGAATCGAGATTCCCTCAATTTCTGTTTGTTCATTCAATGCATATTCAATGGAAGGTTGTTTGCTTACTGGAATCTCAAAGTTCCACTCTCCTGTTTTATATTCATTGACCCTGTAATTGAATCCAATGGCTTCAGAGGAATCTGGAACCAATTTCATAAGATTTGAGATTTTAAGTTTTACGGTGCCAGTGTCCTTTTTGATCGGCCGCAAACCAACCCTTCCGTAAAACACATTCTTTTCATTTTTATTCATTTTCGCTTTAAGGTCAGGAAGATAAAACCGTGGATATGTTTCACTGCTCATGATGTCATTTTCGTTCTCCACAAAGAGGCCATCCCCATAATCCACAAAATATTGATTGTCTTCCTCTGTATCCTCAATTTTATAAAAAACAAGCGTCTGAAAATCATCCGCAACCACGCCCGTAATCTTGATTTTCACTCCCTCGCTTTCCGCTTCCATGTTCAACCTTTGGCCAAGGTCATGCTGCAGAAAGGCGCGCAACTGCTCGTCTTCCTCTGTCCATCCATAGTAGACGTAATTAAATGCGCCGGTAATGAATGCAATCCCGATGACAACGGCGAAAACACTTGCAAACACAAGTCCCAATCTTATCCGTTTTTTACTCTTCCGTTGCCTGTGCTTCTCTTTTTCAGTCAGCCTCTTTTTGACGTTCTCCATGAAAGGTGTCAGCTCAGGAAAACCGTTAGCCCCTTTGGTAAAATCCATTAATTTTACCGTGACATCCTGAAAGGTGGCCAAATCCTCTTGACAATCCTGGCAATGGTAAAGATGCTTCTCAAACTCAATTTTTTCCGGCCGATCCATGGATTTCTCCAGGTAATCGATGTAATTCTTTTGGTACTGTTTGCAGCCATGATAGGCTGATCCGTACAATTGTTTTCTAACAGACTGAACCCCTGAGAACAAAAGCTCTTTCATTTTAACGACTGGAACTCGGAGAATTTGCGCAGCTTCCTCCTGAGATAACCCTTTTACATATGTAAGGAGCATCGCTTCCTTTTCGGCATTTTCCAGGTGGCCAAGTGCCTGGAATAAATCCTGATTCCCTCCGGAAGCTTGTAGGTCGCTATCATCCGAAAGCTCTCTGCAGGTATCAATGAATATCGATGTAACCCACATTTCGAACGAAGTATCACTTTTATATCGAGGCAATTCCTTATGTACCTTTATAATCGACCGGTAAAAAAGCTCTTCCATTTGTTGCTGATTCCGAAGGTAAAACCAGCCTAATGTATAAAAGGATTGTTTATGCCGATCAAACCAATCGACGACTGATTCTATCCCTTTTTCACGTATAGCTACTATTGGAATGGAATCCGTTTTTGCTGGGATCAATTTGTTACCCCCTTTTTATCACGCTCTTCCCTAACTCTATTTTACCTTTAATTACCTATTTTGGTAGATATTTTTGGAATTTCCTGTAAAAAATAAGTCACGAAACAGTTCCGGTATTATCGTTTTAGGCCCGCTTCTTCCTTCAGACAGCGGGATAGTCCAGCTGTCTCAACCTTTGACGCATACTTGGGTTTTACATGGGTAAAATCAAAAGGACTACTCGTGAAAAGGAGGCAATAACCTTGAAAGAAAGCTCATCCACAGAACGGTACATGCCCATGACATCGACAACCAGCGGAATGATTGTAAACGTTGCGGAAGGAGTACACTATTTAACCGTTCAGATTGTGAACCTTTGCTTTGTACAGGTTTCTGCTGATGATTGGGTCTTAATCGATGCCGGCATGCCAAAGTCAGCTGATAAAATCATAGATGCTGCTGAGGAACTTTTCGGAGAAAACGCAAAGCCTAAGGCGATTATTTTAACCCATGGGCACTTTGATCATGTTGGCGCTATTATTGATTTGGTAGAGCGCTGGCAAGTTCCTGTTTACGCACATACATTGGAGATGCCATTTTTAACGGGCAAGGAAGACTATCCAAAACCTGATGCAAGTGTAGAGGGGGGATTGGTTGCTAAAATATCCCCAGCTTTTCCTCACGAAGGAATCGACTTGAACCCTCATATTCAATCACTTCCTGATGATGGAACCGTTCCAAATATGCCAGGCTGGAGATGGATCCATACCCCTGGCCACACACCAGGACATGTTTCGTTTTATAGGGAAAAAGATGGGCTGTTGATTGCTGGTGACGCATTTGTCACGGTCAAACAAGAATCACTTTATAGTGTGCTGACCCAGGAACAGGAAATAAGCGGCCCGCCTCGTTATTTAACAACCGATTGGGAATCAGCTCGCGCCTCCGTACAAAAGCTCGAAGCGCTGAACCCAAAAATCGCCGTCACAGGCCACGGGATTCCTATGGCTGCAGAAACATTACGAGAGAACCTGACAAAACTAGCAGCCGAATTTGATGATATAGCCATTCCTGACTACGGCCGATACGTAGATGGCGAAAGGTAGATAACGGAAGCACGGGGACGTACCCTTCGCTTCTATAATTAAATTGTAATTCAGATGGAAGGGAAGCAGAGACAGCTGGACGGTGCGATCACGGAACATGAGAACTTTCCCTGTACATGAAAAAAGGGAAGCATAAGATACGTCCCCATGCTTCCCCTTTTTCATTTAGCATCACTCATTTGAGTTAAAATCATCAACAATAAAATAACAAGTATATGCAATATGGCCAGGATCCCATATATCAGCCCGTCTACCTCTGTTATGAAAAGAGTTATAGCAATTAATAAAATCGTCTCCAGCCCAAACAAGATACTGACAATTCCGATCCGCTTTGCCATTAACTTTTCATTATGAATCTTCCCCTTCGCATAACCAGCCAGGAAAGACACACTCCCTTTTCTCCAAATGAATATGCCTAGCATGACAAAGAAACTTCCCAAAAGAGCTCCATATGCCATATCTGCCACCATTTTCCCCTCCACCAAAAATTTATTTCACCAAGAAGCAAAGGGACGTTCCTTTCGCTTCTAAAATGGAGTTGTAATTCAGATGTATATTAAAAACGGAAGCATAAGATACGTCCCCCTGCTACTCTAATCCTTGTATCACTAACTCCTTCACGGGCAGGAAGGTTTCGCCGGTGTCCATGTATGTGATCTGGACTTGGTCGCCTTCTTTTAGGTAAATCGCTAATGGGTTGGTTTCGGATGTGATGATGTAGTTCTTTTTGTTGTCTAGCAGGATGGAAACGATGGTGAAATCGCCTGTTTTTTCTTTGTAAACGCGCAACACTGCTCCGCTTGCCTGCTTTTCCTCTGCTTTCGAACTGCCATCAACTGTACCGCCGCCATGTTGCAGGGCAGTTTTATACTTTCTCAATGCTTCATTAGGCGTGTTTCCGTACACAGAAATTTCTGGGTTCGCTGCCGATACGATAAAGTAATTTTGTAAAAATCCATTCGAATCAAGAACAGGTGTTAACCAGCTTGCTTCACCATAGAAGTTGTAGAGAATCGGCATTTCGCCACTCCACTTTTTCTCAATGAATTTCTTTTCAATAATTTGCAACGCCCCTTCGGAATCCATATAGGACTCTTCAAGGTTGCCAGTATAGAAAGTCGCTTTCCCTGTCCTTGAGTTCGTCAGTGAATACCCGAGCATGGAGTCGACTCCTTCTTTCGGGCTGGTAAAATCGGTGAAATAATACATATCGCCATTTTCATCGAAGATCGGGCTGACCTGGGCTTCGGTTCCTTCATCCGACGGTAATTTCACATCTTTTTTACCAAAAAGACTGTTCCAAAAGCCATGAATGTAATTGCCGTAATAGCTGTTTTGCAGACTGACTGCTTCCGGTGAAACGGCGCCGTCAATAAATTCAGGTACATCCGCTAAAGCATACTGCTTCGTATTTCCCGAATTCGGGTCAACGACCACAACCCCTTTTACTTTAAAGCCGTTGCGGGCAGAGATGAATTCGCCAAAGGTTTTGATATAGTAAGGTTTTCCCTCGTCATCGACCTCAAGCTGAGTATCTCCGTAAAAAATTGACTCCGGATACTGCATTCGGATATGGCGCTCAAGATTTTTATTGAAGAAAGAAGATGGTGTATAAATCATATCTGATTTCTTGAATTTTGGATTCGCTGATGAATCGGTGGCACTTACCGTAAAATAACCCGGCGTTGACTTGCCATTCAACCATTTGAATAACCCTGAAAATTCAACAGGAGCGATATAGACATACTCCCCATTGACCTTCTGGATTTGCAAATTCCCCAGCTCATAATAACTCGTATTCGGAACCTGGCCGAATGCCTTTTTCATTTTATTACGGGCAAACTGAGGAGGGACACTCGCCGGTGTTTCTTTTTCATCAAAGGTCGAGATCTCCATCTTCTCCGTCATTTTCGCGGATTGATATTTTTCCTCCGCGTTAAATAGAAAAGCGATTAAAAAGTACCCACCCAAAAGTAAGGTTAGTACAAACAAGCTGCCTTTAATCATCTTCTCCTTTCCAGCTGCAAAAATCGTTCCGCCAAGCGTGATCAGAATCGCCAACGGCCACAAAGAAGAAAAGTTCCGATCTAAATTAAATAAGTAATAAAACGCAAAAGTCCCAATCGTAAGCAGGACAATCGCAGCAATCAATAATAAAGACTTTACTTTCCTGCCGTAATTTTCCCCATTTGAAAAAGGAATCAGAACCAGTGCAGAAGCCAGTCCAACTAAAAGTGAAAATAGAATCATATTTCCCATAAAAATCCCCTTTTAAATTTGTACCTAACATATACGAAGCAGAAGATAGAAAGTTTCAGATACAGAGGGACGGTTCTACCGTTTCACAAATTTACATATTTTACCATCCGCGAGACAATAGACCCCGACTCGTTAGATTAAAATTAAGATTATAATATTAGAACCATAAATAAAGAGACAGCGGGACGTTCCGCTGTCTCTCAAAGTTACCTATTTTAACTATTGATAAGACAATGGAACCGTCACTTCGTTTGCCCCCTGTCCCTCAAAATCACTCAAACGGATATCTCAATCCCCACTGTCCACGAATTTCATCCATCAATTTCATAATTTCTAATGATTCATCCAACGGAATCACGGGACTTTCTAAAAGCCCCTGATTCAGGCATTTTCCTACCTCTTCTATTTCAAACGCATAACCAGCTGATTTTCTATCATCCTTAAATGTCTCTACTTCCTCACCGCCCTTATATAGGGTTGCTGATTTCGCACTAAAGAAGGACGGAATTCGAATAGATCCTTCTGTCCCATGTATGTAAGCCTCGTTCGTTAAATTAACTCGAAAGGAGCCATTAAGGGTGGCGGTCTTTCCTGAAGGATAGGACATAATAATAGAAAACTGTTCATCAACACCTGTCTCACCGATATGAGCAGAGCTCAGAATCTTCTCTGGGTTTGTTCCAAAAATCATGGATGCAAATGATACGGGGTAGATCCCTATATCAAGTAACGCTCCCCCTCCAAGGGCCGGATTAAGCAATCTCCACTCGGGATCCCATTGTGCACGGTAACCAAAATCCGCCTTTACTAAAAGGACTTCGCCAATTTTTCCGCTGTCAATCCAATCTCTAGCTTTAACAATCGGAGGCAGGAAACGTGTCCACATCGCCTCCATCAAGAAAAGCCTTTTATCTCTGGCAAACCGAATGATTTCTTCTAGTTCTTCGCTATTTATGGTAAAAGGTTTCTCGCAAAGCACAGCCTTGCCTGCACGAAGACACGCCAATACATTTTCCTTATGAAAAGGGTGTGGCGTGGCAACATAAATTGCATCAACATCCAGATCCTGTACTAGTTCTTCGTAGCTTCCATAAGCACGCGAAACTCCATGCTCTTCCGCGAATTTTTCAGCACTCTCTTTAGTACGTGAACCAACAGCAGTCTTTTCCGTATTTCCAGCAAACGCTAAATCTCTCGCAAAAGCACTTGCTATCAACCCTGTCCCTAAAATTCCCCATTTGATCACTTTATCGCCCATCGTCTAATCCTCTCCTTTGGTGAAGCACAGGGACGTACCCTTTGCTTCATCTAGATTGATTTCTACTTTGGTTCTTTCGCTGCTCTCTTTCAAAGTCAATCACTCAATCCGGTACACAGGAACGGTTCTACCAAGGACATGAACCGTCCCTGTGTTTGTCTTTCAATAAGAATAGAGAAGAGAAGCAAAAGAAACGTCCCCGTGCTTCCTTGTAAGTCCATTATACTATGATTATTTTCTGCTAGAAGGAAAGAACGCGGGAACGGTTCTCGCTTAGTCCTTTTTGTCATATTTTACTATATTTCATACATACCACATGTTAACATCGGAGTAGAAACAGTTAGGAGAATCCATATGAAAAATTTAGAAGAAGTCATTAAAGAGGTTCAGTCAAAGGTTGATTTTTCAGGAGTGGTGATGATTCTAGACGGGACCGGTCATACTGTTGGTGCCAGCTTTGGCTATGCCAATCGGGCTGATTCATTAAAAAATAACCCGGAAACCCGGTTCGGAATCGCTTCTGGCTGCAAGCTTTTCACCGCAATCGCCATTTGCCAGCTTGTGGAGGAAGGCAAGTTCACCTTTGATACGAGATTGAGTGATTGCCTTGATCTAGAGTTTCCTAGTTTCAGTGAAGAGATAACCATCCACCATTTGCTTACGCATACTTCCGGCATTCCTGACTATTTTGACGAGGATGTCATGGTTGATTTTGAGGAACTTTGGATAAACCGGCCGATGTATCATATCAGAAGCCAAAAGGATTTTTTGCCTATGTTCCAGAATGCGCAGATGAAATTCGCACCTGGGACAACCTTCCACTATAATAACGCAGGCTACATTTTATTAGGACTGATCATCGAGCAAGCCGCCAGGATGGAATTTACAGAGTATGTTCAGGAAAAAATTTTTAAGAGAGCGGGCATGAACCAATCTGGTTATTTTTCCTTTGACACCCTCCCGTCGAATACAGCATTAGGCTATATCGACCTTCCTGACGGGACATGGAAAACGAATATCTACTCACTGCCGGTAAAAGGCGGCGCTGACGGCGGCGCATACGTCACCGCAGAAGACATGGCGAAACTGTGGAACGCGCTGTTTGACCAGCTTTTACTAAGTAAGGAGTCGTTGAACAAGATGTTGACTCCACACGCGCAAGTCAATGAAACAGAGTATCACGGATACGGGATCTGGATCATGAAAGACGCCGACCAAGTATCGAAATACCATGTCATGGGCTATGACCCAGGAGTCAGCTTCCATTCAGCCTATTATCCCGCCACCCAAACCATTGCCGTCGTCTGCTCTAACAAATCCAAAGGAGCCTTCGAGATTATGATGGCAATTGAGGAACAGTGAACCACGGGGACGCTTCTCCTGCTTCCATTACTTAAGAAAGAAGCACAGGATACGTCCCTGTGCTTCGTCCCCGTCTTACAACTCATACCGATAACATACGACCCCTTCTGTCTGCTCGAAGCCTTCCTGCAGGTAAAGCGCTTTGGCTTGTTCATTGTCTGCATTTACACAAAGCACGCATCTTTTGTATCCTTTTCCCTTCGAAAACTTGATTGACGCTCTTAATAGAGCCCTTCCTAATCCTTTCCCCTGGTATTCCGGTAAAATGGCCAAGGGGCCAATGTTCATAATTGGTGAATCTTCATATTCATCGTCCGCGCCTCTAACGACTCCAACTGGCTTTTCGTCCTCATAAAGAATCATCATTCCGCCGTCCAGGTAATCAGACTCTGATGGCATTTTTGCAACCATTTCAGGCGTAATTGCCGTTTCACTTCCCTTCAGCGTCGAGAACGCAGCATTCCTTACGATGCACCAGGCATCCTCATCCGCACCAGGCCTGAAACTCCTAATCTCAAAGCCTTCTGGAAGAGACGGATCCCGAACTTCCAATTCCTCCCTGACCAACAGAAAGGTATACCTCTCTACGCCAAACTTCAGCTTTTCCATGACATCCTGTAGTTTCTGATTGAGCAAGGGGACAAAAATAAAAACATGATTCAATGAATTTGTATGCTTCAATACCTCGTCGAAAAGCTTTTTATAGTACTGGTCGTCTTCCGATTCCACATGAAGAATCCGGAACCGTGCCCTGTTTCCTCTTCGATGATATTCATCCAGAATAAGAGAGGCCACTCCCTTTATTTCCCCTCTAGAGTCGGTCAAGATATAGGTAGCATTTTCCGCATCAATCTTAAAATTTTGCAAGTCTTCATCATATAAAAAGGAATCATCCAGTTCCTTTCGATGTTTTTTACAGTATCCTATAAAATCTTCAAGCTGCTCCGCTTTTAGTGCTTCGACCTTCATTATTTCCCTCCCTTTCAACAGAAGCATGGGGACGTTTCTCTTGCTTCCATTTCATAAATAAGAAGCACATGGGACGTCCCCATGCTCACCCCTGCTTCAATTGCTTTAATATCCGGTAATGCCCTTGTCCAGGTATATAGCCAAGACTTCTATTAATATGCTGCATGGGGGTGTTCTGTTCTTCGGAATCGGTGGTCATCGTATGTGCCCCTACTTTTCTTGCTGCATCGATAGAGATTAACTTCAATGCTTTGGCGATTCCCCGGCCTCGATATTCCTTTAGAACACCTGTGTAATTTGTATAGAGCACTCCCTCGTCCTCCGTGCTGAATAATTGGGTCACGCCTGCGAACCGCTCTCCGTCCACTGCGACAAAGACCCAATCCTTGCGCGAAATATCCTCGGGCAAGAACTCTTTTCGCCATTGATCAAAAGGAGGCAGGCCGCCGTATTGGCCCGGGTTATCTTTAGCTGTCTCAACACATAATTCGTACAATTTCGCTTCAGAATCCTCACCCGACAAGTCGGCCAATGTCAAAAACTCAACTCCTGAATCTTTTACCTCTTGGATTGTTTCGTCAAATGAGGGAGAACCAAATTGAGCGAGGTCTAATATTAAATCAAACACATGAGCGTCCACTGAAAAACCATGCTTTTCAACAAAAGGGAGCGATTCTTCAATCCAATCCATTACGACCGACGATAAAATAGAAGCACGATTCTCAACCGCCCAATTTTCAATATGGTTCAGGATTCGACCTCCCACTCCCTCCCCGCGAAAATCAGGGTGAACACAGAAAACGCTACCGACACTTCCGGGATCTACCCAGGGAGCCCGGAACGCTGCCCCATAACCAATGATTTGCCCATCTTCATTCTCAGCAACAACCCGTGTCCTCCCAAAACCAACCAATAAGCCATCTTCGTTCAGCTTCAAATTCGATGCGGCCGGGATATGCCGATCTTCTTCTTCAAGAGACTGAGCCGTTGCAGCTCCCGGTTCAATCAGGTTAAGGAGAGTTGCCACCTGCTCATAATCTTCCGGAACCTTCATATCTCGAAGGTTTATGTTGAGGAGATTACTAGATTCATTTAAAGACATATGCATTCTTGCCTCCTATTCCTATAACTTAAAAATAGATTTGATATCCATTTCTACAAAAAATGGGAAAATACCTTTTTTAGGAGCACGGGGACGCTTCTTCTGCTTCCATTACATAAGAAAGAAGCACAGGAAACGTCCCCGTGCTTCACTTCGCACCTCCTTTTATCCAAGCTACTCCCAGGCTTCGAAATATTCTTCTTAAAAACCAATTAAATGATTTACATCACTACTAATTTTTCTGCACCGTGTTACTTTTATCCTGAGAAGCATTATCAATCCAATTACAACTTTTTATATACTCAGGAAGGAGCATTGTTATGAGTGAAATGATTAATAATCGTGAATTGAAAGCTATAGATTCTACAAAAAGAAAGGGAATCCTGAAACAACTTCTCAAAGATTTGCATGATGGGAAAAATCCACACGAGGTCAAAGCTCATTTTGACGCTCTTATTGGAAAAATAACGATTGAGGAGATATCTCAACTCCAGCACGAGGAGGGAGACCTCTCTGTGGATGAAATGAAGCGCCTGTATGCCGCCCACTCCTCCATTTTTAAAGGGGCAATTGAAGAAGATTATTCCGTTAAAAGACCAGAATACCAGCCTGGACATCCGGTCCATACATTCGAGCTGGAAAACCGTGAAATCGAAAGGCTTTTACAAAACAGGCTTCAGGTTCACCTTGAGCAATTTTTATTGGAAGACAGTGATGAAAATATCAATCTTTTACTGGAGGATTGCAATCTGCTCTATGACTTGGATAAGCACTACAGCCGTAAGGAGCACTTGATCTTCCCCTATCTGGAAAAGTACGGGATTTATGGTCCAACGACAAATATGTGGCGGATCGATGATTTCATTCGGGACGGAATCAAGCTGGCAAAGCAGAAGCTTGCCAAGTATGCTGGGGACAAAAATGGAGTGACCCAAGAGATCCAGTTTGTCCTCAGAGAAGTAAGTGAGATGATTTACAGAGAAGAAAACATCCTCTTCCCGATGGCCATACAAAACTTTACGGAAGATGAATGGGTAAAAATCGCCCGTGAAAGTGACGAGATCGGCTATTGTCTGATAGAACCTGTACAGGAATGGAAGCCTGCCCGTAAAGCGATTGACGCAAACGCCATTTCTGAGGGTTATATCAAAATGGAGACGGGCATCCTTTCCTTGAAGCAGCTCGAGCTGCTCATGAATCACCTGCCTGTCGATCTCACCTTTATTGACCAGGATGATGTCGTCCGCTATTTCTCCCATGGAAAAGAGAGAATCTTCGCGCGGACAAAAGCAGTCATTGGCCGCACCGTCCAAAACTGCCACCCGCCACGCAGCGTCCATGTAGTTGAAGTGTTGCTGTCAGACTTCAAATCAGGCAAAAAGGATACGGAAGATTTCTGGATCAAGTTCGGGAACAAATACGTGTACATCCGATATTTCGCTATTCGAGATGAAGACGGGGAATATATGGGTACACTCGAATTTACCCAAAACATCGACCCAATCCAGGCCATTGAAGGAGAAAAACGGATCTTGTCCTGAGGAGAAACAGGAGGGGACGTTTCTACTGCTTCCATACAGTCAAAGAAGCACTGGGTACGTCCCCGTGCTCGAAATAAAATAGCCAGCTGTTCATCTGAGCAGCTGCCCGTATTTATTGCTGGATGGCTGTCACGACTAAACGTTCTTCGTGATTTTTGGACAAAAGCTAGACTTTTAATGTCAAACTTATACACTCCTGAATGTGCTAAGCACGGGGACGTTTCTCCTGCTCCCAATAGATAAAAAAGAAGCACAGGATACGTCCCCGTGCTTCTCGTATTTCATCGGACACCTGGAATGTCACTGTTCCACAGCTTTTCCCTCAGTGCCTCTATCCCCCAAACAAATGCAGATAACTCACTCGCCCACAACCCATATGTGAGCTTTGAGGGATGGACCCCATCGCTAAAAAAAGCTCCAGCCTCCACATTAAATTTTACCTTCCAATCCTTTACCCTCATTTTCGCATTACTGTAATGGACTCCCTCAAATTTTGATGCGGTAGCCAGCAGCTCATTTCCCAATATATCAACCAAATTGCCGATGAAGACTCTCATTAACAATGGAAATGCAGGAAAGTCTTTTATAGGCGGCATATTGCCAAACACAATGGGCACATCCTCAAATTTAGACCTCAAATCTGAAACCAGCTTTTCCGATTGCTTTTGCCAGGACCATGGATTATTCAGAGCGAAGGCATCATTTGCACCTAGGCCTACCACTACCAGGTCCACCATCTGATCCGGAATCTCCGGGACGATATTTTCATTCACCTTTTTTAGCGTATAGCCGCTTTTTGCATACACTTCCCAGTGAACCGTCGTATTCATTTTTGCTGCTAATTCTTTTGCAAAAGCACCTGCAAACCCGTCAACATGATGATTAACCCCCACACCGGCTATCGAACTCTCTCCCAGGAAAATGATGCGAAACTCCCTATCTCCTTCCAGCCTCACACTCCCCGTATTTCCTTCTGCTTCTGGCAGCCGGGGTGTACGGGCCCGGACTCTTTTCCCTTGAAGATATAAAAATGGCAAGAAAGGGATGATGATGACACTTCCGAACATGTATCTTAATCTCAATTTTTCACGATCCTTTCAGAGATTGATTCGCTTTTAGTTTAGTCAAAGACATATTCAACAAAACCGGGGTTAATCCTTTACTTTTTAAAATTGTTTTAGTCAAAGCGACGGTCCTCTTCTCCAATTCAGGCTGCCAGCCTTTCCCGTCAGTAACTTTCCACCTTACGCTCCATCAGCCCCAGGCCCTACCGCAATTTCAAACCTAAGCGTGACGATTCCAACCTACGCCTTCCCTATAATGTAAACACAAGCAAAAATCATAAAGGAGAATTGACTTGGTCACTCATAGAGAAAAAATAAATGAAGCGCAGGAATGGATTCTGCATCTATTTATAAGCATTGTGTCTATCTATCTTGTATTTTTTCAACTACCTACAGTACTGCCACTTTTTAAAGTGATTTATTTAAGCGCTTTGCTCATAGTTTTAGCAGTAGATGGATTTTTCGTCATAACGAAGCGGAACCACTTTTTGAAATTTAATAGGCTTATCCTATTTTATCTTGGTGCAGTTTTACTGCTGGTATTGGCAATCTTTTATGTTACAAAGGTAATGGTTTTTACCGATGCGTATGGGTTTGAAGGTTTGTTAAAAGAACATCTGCAGGCCGCCAAATATATTTTCTTTTTCATAAGTTTTGCGCAGCCAATCCTCCTTCCGATCCCGGAAGCTGTCACCATCCCAGGTGCGAGCGCGGTATTCGGGCCAACTGTTGCAGCAGCCATTGCTTTTCCAGGAACACTTCTTGGGATTTCAGCGATGTTTTTTGCGGCCAGATATGGCGGAAGGAAACTCATATCCAAGTTCATCAAGGAAGAGCAGCTGGAAAAATACCAACATTATGTCGCTAAAAATGAAACCCTGATTATGTTTCTGCTCTTCATCATCCCTATTCTCCCAGACGAAATCATTTGTGTAGGAGCAGGCATTGGGCAGTTATCCCCAAAAAGGTTCTTGCTCATTGCCTCGATCTCAAAATTCTTGACTGCAACGCTGCTGGCATACTCAGTTGGGTTGGCTGAGGGGCTTTCGTTAACAACACCGCAATTGATGATGGGATTCTCAGCTATTGTTCTAATTCTCTTTGGGGTTACCGTTATTACGAAGAAGCTTTTAAGCAAACAACGTGGAATGTGATTAAAGGAAAACAGGGGGATGGGGACGCTGCAAACCGTCCCCATTTTCACATCAAAGATTTAAGGCAGATTAACACCACGTGAGCTCACATACAATGTATACCATTCTTCACGGGTCAGCGTGACATTAACTGCATCAGCGCTGGCCTTGATCCGGTCAGGGTTTACTGTGCCAATGACAGGCTGAATGCCTGCAGGGTGCCTCATCAGCCAGGCAAGAACGATGGCTTCCGTGGTGGTTTGTTTCTCTTCGGCCAGCTTTTGTACCAATGCCGCCGTGTTTTTGACACTTTCGCTTTCGTTTTCAATGTTTTTCCCGGAATAGAGCCCTTTTGCAAGAGAGCCCCACGATTGAATCTGGATATTCTCCATCTGGCAATACTCCAGCGTTCCTTCCGGGAAGGTGTTTTGGCGTGCCGCTTCCTGATTCACATGTACACCAGTTTCGAGCCAGCCGATTTTATGCAGGCTCATTTCCAGTTGGTTGACGCTGATCTTTTCATCCATATGCTTCTGAAGCAATCGCATTTGTCCTGCACTCATATTAGAAACACCAAACGAACGCACCTTGCCGGAAGCCTTAAGCTGATGGATTGCTTCTCCAACCTCGCTTGGCTCCATCAGAGGATCGGGACGGTGCAACAATAGGATATCTAGGTGCTCAATTCCAAGTCTTGAAAGAATTCCATCCACACTATCGAGAATGTACGATTTTGAAAAATCATACCTTCCCGGCAGTCCAGCCTCCTGATCAGCGAAACGAATGCCGCACTTCGACTGAATGATGATTTCATCACGAAGTCCCGGCTTTTCTTTTAAAACCTGTCCAAACACCTTCTCCGCCTTACCCCTTGTATAAATATCAGCATGATCAAACATATTGATCCCCGAAGCTAGCGCAGCCTCCACCGCTTCATGCGCCTGCTTCACATGTGCCGGCTCAATTGGCTGAGCATCCCAGCTTCCCCCCAGCCCCATGCAGCCAAAAACAAGCTCCGAAGCATTCAATCGATTTTGATTAATAGGCAGCTTTCTCAATTTAGATTCCTCCTGAAGTAAACTCAAAATCCTTTAAGCCATTCTACCATATTAGAATCACAGGGATGCTTCTAGAAGCACGGGGACGTTTC
>NZ_JBALQL010000030.1:0-1640 GCF_036964885.1 Bacillus sp. JJ1122
ACTCTTTTTTGGAGAGTTTGATCCTGGCTCAGGACGAACGCTGGCGGCGTGCCTAATACATGCAAGTCGAGCGGATCTTCATTAGCTTGCTTTTGAAGATCAGCGGCGGACGGGTGAGTAACACGTGGGCAACCTGCCTGTAAGACTGGGATAACTTCGGGAAACCGGAGCTAATACCGGATAATCCTTTTCCTCTCATGAGGAAAAGCTGAAAGACGGTTTCGGCTGTCACTTACAGATGGGCCCGCGGCGCATTAGCTAGTTGGTGAGGTAACGGCTCACCAAGGCGACGATGCGTAGCCGACCTGAGAGGGTGATCGGCCACACTGGGACTGAGACACGGCCCAGACTCCTACGGGAGGCAGCAGTAGGGAATCTTCCGCAATGGACGAAAGTCTGACGGAGCAACGCCGCGTGAGCGATGAAGGCCTTCGGGTCGTAAAGCTCTGTTGTCAGGGAAGAACAAGTACCGGAGTAACTGCCGGTACCTTGACGGTACCTGACCAGAAAGCCACGGCTAACTACGTGCCAGCAGCCGCGGTAATACGTAGGTGGCAAGCGTTGTCCGGAATTATTGGGCGTAAAGCGCGCGCAGGCGGTTCCTTAAGTCTGATGTGAAAGCCCCCGGCTCAACCGGGGAGGGTCATTGGAAACTGGGGAACTTGAGTGCAGAAGAGGAGAGCGGAATTCCACGTGTAGCGGTGAAATGCGTAGAGATGTGGAGGAACACCAGTGGCGAAGGCGGCTCTCTGGTCTGTAACTGACGCTGAGGCGCGAAAGCGTGGGGAGCGAACAGGATTAGATACCCTGGTAGTCCACGCCGTAAACGATGAGTGCTAAGTGTTAGAGGGTTTCCGCCCTTTAGTGCTGCAGCAAACGCATTAAGCACTCCGCCTGGGGAGTACGGCCGCAAGGCTGAAACTCAAAGGAATTGACGGGGGCCCGCACAAGCGGTGGAGCATGTGGTTTAATTCGAAGCAACGCGAAGAACCTTACCAGGTCTTGACATCCTCTGACAACCCTAGAGATAGGGCGTTCCCCTTCGGGGGACAGAGTGACAGGTGGTGCATGGTTGTCGTCAGCTCGTGTCGTGAGATGTTGGGTTAAGTCCCGCAACGAGCGCAACCCTTGATCTTAGTTGCCAGCATTCAGTTGGGCACTCTAAGGTGACTGCCGGTGACAAACCGGAGGAAGGTGGGGATGACGTCAAATCATCATGCCCCTTATGACCTGGGCTACACACGTGCTACAATGGATGGAACAAAGGGCAGCGAAGCCGCGAGGTGAAGCCAATCCCATAAAACCATTCTCAGTTCGGATTGCAGGCTGCAACTCGCCTGCATGAAGCCGGAATCGCTAGTAATCGCGGATCAGCATGCCGCGGTGAATACGTTCCCGGGCCTTGTACACACCGCCCGTCACACCACGAGAGTTTGTAACACCCGAAGTCGGTGGGGTAACCTTTTGGAGCCAGCCGCCTAAGGTGGGACAGATGATTGGGGTGAAGTCGTAACAAGGTAGCCGTATCGGAAGGTGCGGCTGGATCACCTCCTTTCTAAGGATATTGCCGTAAAGGCAATCGGAATGCGAATCTTATGATTCGTACTGTTGACCGCTTGTTTGTTTAGTTTTGAGGGAGC
>NZ_JBALQL010000030.1:1647-4701 GCF_036964885.1 Bacillus sp. JJ1122
TTGTTCCTTGAAAACTAGATAATCGTAAGTAAGAAGAACCAAGAAAAACCGAGTGATCGCCATTTTAGTTTTTCTCTCTATTTAATAGAGAATCAACCACGACAATTTATTGTCAAACGGTTAAGTTAGAAAGGGCGCACGGTGGATGCCTTGGCACTAGGAGCCGATGAAGGACGGGACTAACACCGATATGCTTCGGGGAGCTGTAAGTAAGCTTTGATCCGGAGATTTCCGAATGGGGAAACCCACTGTTCGTAATGGAACAGTATCTTTACCTGAATACATAGGGTATTGAAGGCAGACCCGGGGAACTGAAACATCTAAGTACCCGGAGGAAGAGAAAGCAAACGCGATTCCCTGAGTAGCGGCGAGCGAAACGGGACATAGCCCAAACCAAGAGGCTTGCCTCTTGGGGTTGTAGGACACTCTACATGGAGTTACAAAGGAACGGGGTAGATGAAGTGGTCTGGAAAGGCCCGTCAGAGAAGGTAAAAACCCTGTAGTTGAAACTTCGTTCCCTCCTGAGTGGATCCTGAGTACGGCGGGACACGAGAAATCCCGTCGGAAGCTGGGAGGACCATCTCCCAAGGCTAAATACTCCCTAGTGACCGATAGTGAACCAGTACCGTGAGGGAAAGGTGAAAAGCACCCCGGAAGGGGAGTGAAATAGATCCTGAAACCGTGTGCCTACAAGTAGTCAGAGCCCGTTAATGGGTGATGGCGTGCCTTTTGTAGAATGAACCGGCGAGTTACGATCCCATGCAAGGTTAAGTTGAGAAGACGGAGCCGCAGCGAAAGCGAGTCTGAATAGGGCGAATGAGTATGTGGTCGTAGACCCGAAACCAGGTGATCTACCCATGTCCAGGGTGAAGGTTGGGTAACACCAACTGGAGGCCCGAACCCACGCACGTTGAAAAGTGCGGGGATGAGGTGTGGGTAGCGGAGAAATTCCAATCGAACTTGGAGATAGCTGGTTCTCTCCGAAATAGCTTTAGGGCTAGCCTCACGTTGTAAGAGTCTTGGAGGTAGAGCACTGTTTGGACTAGGGGCCCTCATCGGGTTACCGAATTCAGACAAACTCCGAATGCCAAAGACTTATCCGTGGGAGTCAGACTGCGAGTGATAAGATCCGTAGTCAAAAGGGAAACAGCCCAGACCACCAGCTAAGGTCCCAAAGTATACGTTAAGTGGAAAAGGATGTGGAGTTGCTTAGACAACCAGGATGTTGGCTTAGAAGCAGCCACCATTTAAAGAGTGCGTAATAGCTCACTGGTCGAGTGACTCTGCGCCGAAAATGTACCGGGGCTAAACGTATCACCGAAGCTGTGGATTGACATCTTTGATGTCAGTGGTAGGAGAGCGTTCTAAGGGCGTTGAAGCTAGACCGTAAGGACTGGTGGAGCGCTTAGAAGTGAGAATGCCGGTATGAGTAGCGAAAGATGGGTGAGAATCCCATCCACCGAATGCCTAAGGTTTCCTGAGGAAGGCTCGTCCTCTCAGGGTTAGTCGGGACCTAAGCCGAGGCCGAAAGGCGTAGGCGATGGACAACAGGTTGATATTCCTGTACCACCTCTTTATCGTTTGAGCAATGGGGGGACGCAGTAGGATAGGGTAAGCGCGCTGTTGGATATGCGCGTCTAAGCAGTAAGGCTGCAAGTGAGGCAAATCCCGCTTGCGTGAAGGCTGAGCTGTGACAGCGAGGGAAATATAGTACCGAAGTTCCTGATTTCACACTGCCAAGAAAAGCCTCTAGCGAGATAAAAGGTGCCCGTACCGCAAACCGACACAGGTAGGCGAGGAGAGAATCCTAAGGTGAGCGAGAGAACTCTCGTTAAGGAACTCGGCAAAATGACCCCGTAACTTCGGGAGAAGGGGTGCTCATTTGGGTGAATAGCCTAGATGAGCCGCAGTGAATAGGCCCAGGCGACTGTTTAGCAAAAACACAGGTCTCTGCGAAGCCGCAAGGCGAAGTATAGGGGCTGACGCCTGCCCGGTGCTGGAAGGTTAAGAGGAGGGGTTAGCGCAAGCGAAGCTCTGAATCGAAGCCCCAGTAAACGGCGGCCGTAACTATAACGGTCCTAAGGTAGCGAAATTCCTTGTCGGGTAAGTTCCGACCCGCACGAAAGGCGTAACGATCTGGGCACTGTCTCAACGAGAGACTCGGTGAAATTATAGTACCTGTGAAGATGCAGGTTACCCGCGACAGGACGGAAAGACCCCGTGGAGCTTTACTGTAGCCTGATATTGAATTTTGGTACAGCTTGTACAGGATAGGTAGGAGCCTGAGAAACCGGAGCGCCAGCTTCGGTGGAGGCGTCGGTGGGATACTACCCTGGCTGTATTGAAATTCTAACCCGCGCCCCTGATCGGGGCGGGAGACAGTGTCAGGTGGGCAGTTTGACTGGGGCGGTCGCCTCCTAAAGAGTAACGGAGGCGCCCAAAGGTTCCCTCAGAATGGTTGGAAATCATTCGCAGAGTGTAAAGGCACAAGGGAGCTTGACTGCGAGACCTACAAGTCGAGCAGGGACGAAAGTCGGGCTTAGTGATCCGGTGGTTCCGCATGGAAGGGCCATCGCTCAACGGATAAAAGCTACCCCGGGGATAACAGGCTTATCTCCCCCAAGAGTCCACATCGACGGGGAGGTTTGGCACCTCGATGTCGGCTCATCGCATCCTGGGGCTGTAGTCGGTCCCAAGGGTTGGGCTGTTCGCCCATTAAAGCGGTACGCGAGCTGGGTTCAGAACGTCGTGAGACAGTTCGGTCCCTATCCGTCGTGGGCGCAGGAAATTTGAGAGGAGCTGTCCTTAGTACGAGAGGACCGGGATGGACGCACCGCTGGTGTACCAGTTGTCTTGCCAAAGGCATCGCTGGGTAGCTATGTGCGGACGGGATAAGTGCTGAAAGCATCTAAGCATGAAGCCCCCCTCAAGATGAGATTTCCCATAGCGCAAGCTAGTAAGAACCCTGAAAGATGATCAGGTTGATAGGTCAGAGGTGGAAGCGCGGTGACGTGTGGAGCTGACTGATACTAATCGTTCGAGGACTTAACCAAA
>NZ_JBALQL010000031.1:0-19198 GCF_036964885.1 Bacillus sp. JJ1122
AGCACGGGGACGTTTCTCCTGCTTCCATACACAGACAAAGAAGCACTGGGTACGTCCCCGTGCTTCACTGTTGTGTTACAATGCTGAAAAAGGGGATATTATCCATGGAGGAGGACAGTCAAAATGGTGACCGTGCTTACATATTTTGTTTCCTTTCTTTTCATTGTGATTTCTGTATTCATTACCCTAACTTTTAAAAACGAACTAGAGCGGATGTTTCGAGAGGACAAAGAGGTATTCGTATTTCACATATTCAATGTGCTGATCACTCTGACCGTCGCTTTCGCATCTCAGGCAGTTATAACAATTTATATAGTTGGCCATAAGTTTCACTTTATTAAAACAACCCTCATGCTCTTGGCCATCACCCTGCCCATTTATATCCTTGGGCACCTGGCATTCGAAAAATATAAAACCATTTACCGCAAATATGCAGCTACTGAGAACGGGAAAGTATTGGTGCTTAACGAGAAGTATGTGAAGAAGAAAAAGTGGTTTAAGAATCTTAAGCATTATAATGCAAAATGAGACAGCGGGAGAAGCATAGGGACATTTCTTATGCTTCCATAATTATTAGCAGCAAAAAAAGGAAGCACTGGGTACGTCCCCGTGCTTCTCCTATTGCATTTGATGGAGCATTTTTTCTAGATGCTTTACAGTGGGAGTTAAATTCACTAGAAAATAGGATTCTCTTAATCTTCTTGATGGAGCGCTGTACTTCAGATAACCTGCTCCGCCTTGGTGAAGCATGCTGCCATGAGCAGCTTTTGAAGTAAGATAGGCCGTACGCAAGCGTAATTGAAGGAGTTCCTTCCATTGCTGCAATAGACCCTCGCCGTCAGCAAGTTTAAAAGTTTCCGTGCGGATTTGTTCTAATTCTTTTTCTAGATCATCTGGCTGAATGGAAAGATAATCATTGCAGCCTCCCTGCTTATTGCAAACCTGACGTATGGAAGCGATTGATGCCTCGGTTACACCCAGGCCAAGCGGTATTTGATAAAGAACAAATGCTGGCCTGATTTTTTCAATGAATGTATCCACATCATGTGAGACAATCCATTCCTTAGGAATCATCACATCATCGAATGCACATGAATAAGTAGCACTGCCATTTACGCCTAAATACTCAAGCTTTGCTTTCAATGTAAGTCCTTCTGCATTGCAAGGAACCACTGCCATCATTCTTTGCTCAGGGCTAACCTCTGCAATGAGGCCGAACCAATGGTCGGTACCCAGATTTGAGACAGAAGGCAACTGCCCATTCACACTATATCCTTCATTCGTTTTCGACGCTTTTAAATGCAATGATTCCAGCCCGGCATAATACTTCATCGGATTGGAAAGCCCGGTCCCGCCCAGAAGCTGGCCATTTTCCAACTGCGGTAAAATTTCATCCTTTAAGTACCTATTTTCACTATTTCGGATATAAGTTAATGCGGCAAGGTGGCACCAAAGGTTAAAACCCGTTGTCATGCAGACTTTAGATACTTCTTCTACCACACTGACTTCAGTTGAAAAGTCTACCCCAGTATTGGAATTCAAGAATCCAGCTTTGCCAATGCTTTTTAGAAACTCTTCCGCATAGTAGGCCTCAGCGTCAATTCTACGCACGAATGGCTTAAGCTGTTCCTGGATTAAGACCGCCAAACTCGTCATATCTTTCAAAGCTTCCCTCTCCCTTTTCATGCCGTTTTAAAAAGAAAACCTCCAGCGAAGGAGGTTCCGGACTTATGACAATTCAGTAATTGTATCGATTGGCGCCTTAACAGCTTCACGAGCCTTCTTGACTGTAGACTCATCTGGAGAATCATAGAAGCAAAGGCATTTTGTCATATCTTCACATACATAGGTCCTTGAGAATGTGACTTCAGGAACTTCCGAATAGTGAACGGAATTCTTCGATTTTCTTTCTAGGTAAGCATCCATCGTCAGATTTTCCGGAAGGTTCCATTCAACAAGGTAATTCACTTTGTCTGCCTGTTTCTTGACTTCCTCTAAGTCTCTTCCAACAAGACGGACAGGCTTGATTAAAGTAACAGGAACACCTAATGTTCTTAAACCTTCATTGATCACATTGCGTTCTTCCGCCTCAAGAATAAAGAAAGCTCTGGATAAATCCTTTGCTACCTGCACCTCGATTAATGTGGCATTCTGCTTGCCTAACTCATCACGGATTTCACCGGCCTTTTTTTCAAAGGACTCTTTATCTTTCACTGCACTGTTAAAAATTGATTCCACTAAATATAAAGTTGCCATTCCTTATTCCTCCTTATTATACATATCCAATCTGTTTACTTGGTATTACTTATAGATTATTTTATTACACTAAGTAATAAAAAACAACTTAGTTGTTTGAAAATTTTTATGATATGATTTATTTAACCAAGCTTCGGAGGTTTTATCTATGAGAGAATCTAAATATGATTTGCCATGCAATATCGCCCAAACCTTGAATATCATTGGAGATCGGTGGACCTTACTGGTATTACACGAAATCTTAGCAGGAAGAACCACTTTTAATGAAATAAAAAAAGAACTGAATGGTATTTCATCAAATATATTGTCAGACCGCTTAAAACATTTGGAGCAGTCAGGTCTGGTGGTCTCTTCACTTTATTCAGAACATCCCCCGCGATATGAATACAGGCTTACAGAAAGCGGCAAAGAACTCGAAGGAGTATTCAATGCCATGATCATGTGGGGCAGGAACAATCTTGAAAAATGCTACAAGAAATTAATTCATACTGAGTGCAAGCATGAAGTCGAGTTAGCCTACTATTGTCCACACTGCAAAAGAAATATCGATGAAATAGAAGCAGTTGAGCTCGAGACAGTAGACACAACTGGACTTAACTAACACATCCTTGAGACAGAGAGCGATCGTGCCCTCTGTCTTTTCTGTTTAACTTTTTCCAATCCCCCATTGCCGGTTAATCCATGCTTCAAATACACCGACAGCCTTATCCAGGAGCAGCCCGGAAAGTCCGATAAACACAATGCCCGCCATTACAAGGTCCAGCCTCATTGAATTTCTGGCATCGATAATCAAATATCCCAGACCTGATTGTGCTCCAACCATCTCTCCTGCCACAAGAAAGATCCAGGCAGTTCCTACCGCGATATGAAGGCCATTGGCAATGTACGGGAAAGCCGCCGGGAAAATGACCTTTGTTAATAGCTTGAACCCCTTAATTTCAAGGTTTTGCGCTACCTTCAAATAATTCTGATCAACTTTCCGTACTGCCGAAACGGTTGAAAGTAATACAGGGAAAAAGGCAGCTATGAAGATAATGACGATGGCCGGGATATCTCCTATTCCAAACCAAAGGACGATAAAAGGTGACCAGGCAATTGGTGAAACAGGCCTTATAATCTGAGCTACCGGATCGAGAATATTCCATAGCAGTGGACTGCGCCCAAGAATCAATCCAAGCAGGACCGCTGCCAGTACTGCAGATAAATACCCTGCAAGGAAACGATACAGACTAACCTGAAAATGAGTAAAAAGAGTCCCATCCTGAATTAGGGAAACGATGCCTTCCCACACCTTTAAAGGAGGGGGAAAAAGGACAGCATCGTAATCACCAATCAAAATGATGAATTGCCATACTGCCACCAGCAAAGTAAAACCTATGGCCGCATTAAGAACAGTTTTGAATTTCATTTCATTCACATCGCTTTATCTATTAAAGAATTGTCTACAAATTCACTGTAAGTTGGAGGATTCTCCATCAGTCCCATTTCAATGAGATTTTTCCTAAGTTCCTCAAACTCAGATTCCTTGATTTTCAAATCATCATAAGAAATCCATTGGAATGAAAGATCAAGCACATCCTTTTCAACCTTCATATATTTCGAAGACATATCATGAGTCTTTTCGTCCTTTAACTCTGCCACATCTCCAGCTTTGACATACTGGTCGACAAATTCTTGTGCAACTTTATTTTCCTTTTTGATAAAATCATTTCGCAGCACCAAGGTGCAGTCGATTGAGTCTTTCCAAACATCCTGATCCTGATATAGAACCTTGCCTTTTTCAATCGCAACTGAAATGGCACCAAACGGTTCTGCCACTACATAGCCGGCAATCCTTCCTTCAGACAAGGCGGCCGGCATTTCGGCAGGCGGCATCTCAATTGCTTTTACATCCTTATATGCCAGTCCATTTTGCTGTAACATCTGATATAACAAGATGTTGTGAGTCGAAAATTTATGGGGAATCGCAAAACTTTTCCCTTTCAGATCTTCTGCACTGTTAATATCGTTAGCGGTGACGAATACATTTCCATCCCGATGTCCCAATGCGACAGCACTTAAATCAATCCCCTGTTCCTTCGCCTTCATCGCTAATGTAACCAAAACAGAAGCACCATCAATCCTGCCTGTATTCAAGGCATCCATCAGTTCAGGCCATGAACCGAATTTCACAAGTTCCAAATTAAAATTCTCGTATTCTTTCATTTCTTTTTCAATATAAAGGGGAACAGCGTGTGTAATGGGCAGATAGCCAATCTTAACCGTTTTTTTCTCGCCATCTACTGTTGATTTTTGGCTGCTGCCAGAGCCGCATGCAGCTAATGTCAGGGCCAGGACCGAAACCAGAATAAGCAGCGTGATTTTTTTTATGGACTTTTTCATTCAAATTCTCCTTTGCCTTTTAAATGTTTAAATATGATTAAATATGATACTCAATCGGGGAGTTTGCACGGTTAAAATGGAATTCCTCAAAGATCATCTTCCTGTAATGCTGAAAATCACTGTGGCTTCGATCACGAGGTTTCGACAAGTGGATTTTAATTTCCTTGTGAATTCTGCCTGGATTGGCTTGCATAATAAAAATGCGGTCTGACAAATAAATCGCCTCATCGATATCATGAGTAACAAGGGCAATAGTTGTCTTTTCCTGGGATTGGATACGAAGAAGTTCATCTTGAAGATAATAGCGATTAAAAGTGTCCAGCGCAGCAAACGGCTCATCCATGAGAATCATTTCAGGTTGCAGTGCAAGAGCCCTGGCAATCGCAATCCTTTGCTTCATCCCGCCTGAAACCTCATGGGGGAACAAATCGCCTTTATCTTCTAAACCTACCAGCGCCAGATAATGTAAAGCACGGTCCCTTCGCTCCTTAGCATTAAGGTTCAAGCCCTCGAGTCCAAGTTCGATGTTTTTCACAGCAGATCTCCATGGGAGCAGACCATAGTTTTGAAAAAGCATGACACATTTGCGCGTCGGTTTGTTTACAGGTTTTCCATCTAATAAAACTTGCCCTGCATCTGTCTCTTCAAAGCCTCCGATAATGTTTAACAGCGTGCTCTTTCCACATCCGCTCTCACCTAGAATAGAAACTGTTTCTCCACGGTTGATTGAAAGGGAAATATCGTCCAAAACCGTTATATTCTTATTGTTGTTAGGAAAGCTTTTACTTACTTGATTAACATTAATGATTGGAACCTCGCCCACGTTTCTAACACCAACCTTCCTGCCCTTCATTTATAATTATATGCATTATTCCTATAAAAATAGTATGAATTAACTTTAAGTTATTTTATTATACTTTGTTCATTTTTACAACTCATAAAAACAGAATATTTTCCACATTTTGAAGTTTTATAAATCACTCCTTTAAACTTACTTCCTCTGAACAAGAAAAAGCTGTTGGCATCTCTGTCCAACAGCTTTTTTGTCGAAGCAAAGGGACGTACCCTTTGCTTCTTCTTCTCTCCAATAGGAAGCACTGGGTACGTCCCCATGCTTCAAAGGCACAGCCGGAGAAAAACTCTCGTTGCACCTTCCTCCCATGCCAACCGTCCCCGTGTCTTCCCTAGTTCTTTCGGAAGTTCTTGAAAAAACAGTAGTAATAGGCACGTTTGTTATTACATAGATACCACCTTTTTGTTTATTGAGCTAGATAGCTTTTCAATCCATCTTGTACAGACCTTGTAGGAAGCCTGGAAAATAGGACTCTGGATAAATGTATAAATGAAGGTGAAAATAAAGACCGGCCCGCCCAGTAATAGGGCAACCACCAGCACAATACTCTCAACGATAATTCGTACTCTGCTGATTGAATACCCGAGCTTAACTGAAATCGCAAGCATAAATCCGTCTCTTGGCCCTGATCCGATTCGAGCAGCATTATACATTCCGCCTCCAATACCCATAATGACCACACCAAGCAGCAACACCAAAATATCAATCATGAGAGTGGAAGCCTGGGGCAAAACATCCAGCCAGAGAAAAAAGTCAACCATTGTGCCAACCATCAGCGCATTAATAAAGGTACCAATATTAACAAAAGTACGATCAATCACAAGTGATACAAGGACTAAAATGAGACCAAAAATCACGTTCCATGTTCCGATTGTTAAGCCAAACTTATCATAAAGTGCAATATTTAATACATCCCAGGGGTGGATCCCTAAGTACTTAACCTTGATTGCCACAGCTATACCGTAACTAAAAAGGATAAGTCCAACTATAAAAAAGGGAATTTGTATTTTCAGCTTCATTTCATCACTTCATTTCTATCAACTTAGGTAATGAACTTAGTTTAAATCAACACGGAAAGCATTTAAAGCAGAATTTTCCATTAGTTAGAAAACGAGATTAAGTACGAGTGGCAGCATATCACCAAACAGTGAGGGACATGGGGACGGTTCTTGTGTCCTGAGAATCGCTGTTTCTAGGTCATTAAATCTTTAATGACCACCTACATGTCTCTAAACAAACTTAAAGGGAAGCATTATTTAGCTTCCCTTAGGTTTTCTAGGTTTCATCCAACTTTTATTTTGACTTCCGGATGGGACAACAGAACAGCCTCTCAATCCCTAAACTCTTTCTTTAAGATGACTGTCATTAAGAATAAAGAAACAATGTAGCAATAAATAGAATGAACTTTACTTTTCAGTTTCTTTTTTTTCACCAAAAACCGCTTCTCTAGTTTCTTCTACTCTTATAATTGATTCTTGATCGGACTTTTCAAAAATAATATCTTTGACATGTTTTTTTAACTCTGGTTTGTCGAATAATGTTTGTTTAAGAGAATCATTTGTTAATTTATATCCTTCACGAACTTTGCTTTTATCGTCAAGGATAGCTTGGATGCCTTGATTTACCGCATCTTCATAAATCAACTTTCGGTACTCCTCAGTGTATTCCTTTCTAAATACTCCTACAAAACTATCAAAATAACTCTTGTCAAACATAGGAATATAAGCTAATTCTAATGCTGGTACTTTAATGTGTAAAATCTTGGATTTTTCATCAAAATAAAAATCTTCTTTTTCAATGTTTTTCAAATCATAACCAAGCATAAAGTAACCAAACAAATGAACCTTGTATTCTTTTCCAAAGAGATACTTTCCGAATTTTTTGCCTGTTGTTTCAAGCCAAATATCATCATCTTGATTTTTTAAAAATTCATAAGTGTCATCTTCGGTGTAAATGAATTTTTGGACATCCTCATATCCGAAGTGTTTGCTGATTTCTCTCACCTTATCGTATGCAATATTTCCTATGATGACCTCACCTTCTATTGCTGTCGTTGGTTTAACTACTTTTTCTTCGTCTTTCAGGAGCATATATGTTCCTGCTGATCCAACGGAGGCACAGAGCAACGCAAAAATAATAGCAATACCAATTCTTTTTTTGGATGCTTGCTTCTTATTAACTCTATATTCTGGCATAATCTTTCTCCCTATTATTTTAATTTACTTATATAACAGAATTAGACTTGGTCAAACTCATTCTTCTGGTATTCATCAAAGAGTTTGGTTTTAATAAAACTTAAAGTAATCTAGATTATCTTCTTAGTTTTAGACTACCTCGTATCCAGTTTTCTTTTTAATAGCTTCTTTATCTGTTGTAAAAAAATAAGTAGCTCCATCTTTAGAATACTATTCACCGTACCAAATCCCCTTATTAATAGCAGACCAGTTAAAACGTTCTGAATTCGTTTCTTTTTTGAAAAATTTTGCAGCGACCTGTATACTCGGACATTCAGCGATTAATTCTTCTCCCTGAAAATATTTACTGGGGTTTCGACTTTGTTTTGTATTGTTGGTCTTCTTCTCTCCATAGGACACCTGTCTTTTTAAGTAGCTTAATCCCTTGATAATATTCTAAATTTCAAACTCAGTTTTATAGTATAATATTACCATATCTCTACGGGAGAAAGGTGAGTTGAATTGTCTAAAACAAAATCCTTAACACACGACTCAATAATGAAGGCATTAGATTGGTCTTATGATAAGGCAATTAACGGTGGTGTACCTGGAATGGACACCGCTATAGAATTAGCTGATAGTTATTTACAAAAGAGTGGTACCTTAGACGAAAAGGTTAAAAGTTTAATAGTTTGGCAAAACACCAAAAGTGCTACTAGTGGATTTTTAACAGGTCTAGGTGGACTTATTACATTACCTGTGGCTGTACCTGCCAATATAACTAGTGTTATTTTAGTTCAAATGAGAATGGTTGCGGCTATTGCACATATGGGTGGTTATGATTTAAAAGATGACCAGGTTAAATCTTTCGTTTATGCCTGTTTAGCTGGAAATGGAGCTAAAGATATTCTTAAAAATGCAGGCATACAGATAGGAAAAAAACTTGCAGTAACCGGAATTAAAAAAATTCCCTTTGAAGTGATAAAAAAAATTAACCAGGCAGTAGGATTTCGTTTACTAACAAAGTTTGGAGAAAAAGGGGTCATAAATTTAGGTAAGATGGTGCCTTTAGCGGGAGGAATTATTGGCGGTACCGTAGATGCAGTTGCTACAAATACAATAGGGAATGTTGCTCACAAGTTGTTTATTCAAGAGCAAAAATCTAAAAAATCGGGTGAACCCGAAATCATTGATATGCTATAGCATTGGATGGTCTGTATTTAAGATTTCGAATAAGTAGAAGGTTCCAAAAAGCAGAGGGACGTACCTTTCGTTACCAAAAGGTACGTCCACATGTCCCGACAGTATTAATTCTTTTATTAACTACTCCACTCTCCTAGCCGCCTGCTGAACAGGATTCCAAACCCCATTATAAGGTGGCGCATACGCCAAATCTAAATCCAGCAGCTCTTCGGTTGTCATGGAATGAAAGATGGCCGTCGCTAGTACATCGATTCGTTTATCGACGCCATTTTCCCCAATAATTTGCCCGCCAAGAATCTTATGTGTCTCTTTATGATAGACAAGTTTCAATTTCATTCTTTTATCATCCGGATAATAACCAGCGATATCCGTTGCTGTGATGGTTACAGAGCCACAGGGAATGTTCAGTATTATTGCCTCTTTTTCTGATAGCCCTGTTCTCCCTAGGGTTAAATTGAAAAACTTGATAATCGAAGTGCCGACAATTCCTTTAAACGTTTTATGTAGATCAACCATGTTCAATCCGGCGATTTGCCCTTGCTTATTGGCATGCGTTCCCAATGGGACATGATCATCCTTTTCTTTTACTCGGTGATATTGTGTGGCACAATCTCCTGCCGCGTAGATGTCCTCGATACTGGTTTGCATATAGGCATTTACCTGGATCGCACCATTTCCAATTGTCTGGATTCCTGTTCCTTCTAAAAAGGAAGTATTGGGCTTCACACCTACAGCGACTAGCACCAAATCTGTTTCATACTCCCCTTTATCGGTTTTCACAGATTCCACATGGTCACTTCCACCGAACGATTCCACGGATTCACCCATTTTTAACACAATGCTTTGCTTTACTGCTTCTTCATGAATCAGTTCAGACATGTCTGGATCAAATATTTTGGCTAACTGCTCATTTCTTTCAATGATCGTTACCTTCTTGCCAAGCTCCGCAAAACTTTCAGCCATTTCAAGCCCAATGTATCCGCCACCAATCACAGTCACATTATGTATATCTCTTTCCAGATAATCCATGATTGTTTTTGCATCAGGGATGGTCTTTAGTGAGAAAATACCTGGAAGTGTCACACCCTCCCACTTTGGAATGACCGAGCTTACACCAGTCGCAATCAGAAGGCGGTCATATGGAAGGCTGAACGTTTCACCATTACGATGGTTTATTCCACTTACCATTTTATTTTCCGCGTCTACCTTTTGGACTTCATGAAACACACGTGCATCAATGCCATATTTTTCTTTAAAAGTAGACGGAGTGCGCGCGATTAACCGATCTGTGGACTCAATCTTCCCACTGATCACATAAGGCAGCCCACATTGACCGTACGAATACACGCCTCCCTTTTCCAATACAGTGATTTCATGTCCAGAGCTGTTTCGCACCATTTGCATCGCAGCACTCATACCCGCTGCATCTCCACCAATAATGAGTATTTTCATGTTTATCCCTCCATTCTTTGTGTATCCATTTATGATTGTGTTTTAAACATTTATATCTATATATATAGGCAACTTTAGAAAAATGCTGATTTATGCCCTATTTATCTTTCTCGATAATAACTCCCCGGTTTACGAAATATTCCGTTATGGTATCATATTCCTATATGCACATGGAGGTATTATTAAAATGAAGATTGAGGACCTAACATATGAAAACGTTGGGAAAAGCGGTGGGTTTGCAATTATTAAAAGGTATGTTCATAAAGATTCCCGCAAAAAGATTGCATTAAAGGAATTGCTGCCTGAATTTCACTCACAACCAGATTATATTGAAAGATTTATTAAAGAAATTGAATATACTAAAAGACTAAAAGATAATGAAAATATTATCGAGGTGCTTGGCGAGAAAATAGACCATAGTACAAATACATACCATTACATGATGCCATATGCGCCGATGAATTTAGATGAATACATTTCACGAAATAATGCTCAATTAAAGTTTGAAGAAAGACTAAGCTTATTTGAGCAAGTTCTAAGTGCAATATCATATGCACATAAAAATAATATTTGGCATAGAGATTTGACCCCCACAAACATACTTGTACTTGAAGATACAGCCAATACAAAGCTTAAAGTTTGTGATTTTGGCTTAGGTAAGGATCCAGAAAGCTTATCGAGATTGGCAAATTCTTCAATCGGCGGACATGGCCAATGGATGTATGTTGACCCAGACCAATATGAATCACTGAAAAAAGGAACCCACTTAAGTGATATCTTCTCATTAGGTAAGATACTATATTTTATCCTTACCGGTAAGAAACCACTTTTAATAAAAGAGTGCAAATTTATCAATTTAATCAATAAGGCTATCAATAAAGAGTTCAATAATATAGATGTGTTTGAAAAAGAATATCTAAAAATGAAAGATATTTACTTCTCACTAGAAGTAAATTCTAATTTAACTTTATTGGAGTATGTAGAAAAAGATGATAATGAAATAGATTGGAACCAGTTTTACAAATTGTCTTTAAAGGCAGAAAGTATTGAACATATATACTATGATCTAATTGAACCAGCTATGAGGGTTCTAAATGATGACACTAAAGTTAACTCTTTTTTGGAAGCTGTAGGAAAAGATGATGAACTTTTTATTAATAAGTTTATTGAATCGCTTCAGTATTGTCATCAGAGCTACGGTTGGCCGTTTAATCAACAAAACAATTTTACGCGTTTTTTAATCCGATTTTCTCGGTGCAGTTCAAATCAAAATGTAAAATTAAATTGCCTAAAAGAAGCTTGGTACATAGCGGCTGTTGCTAATCAATGGGATTCTCAAGACTTAATATTAGAGGTTTTCAGCAGATATGAATTCTCCGGTTTTCTTGATGATGAGATTAGTATTTATATATTAGAGACAGACCAAGCGTTTGAAAAAATAAATAGAATTAACCTTACCAGGGTAAAATCTCCGAAAATTAAAAGAGCACTATCTCGCTTAAAAGAAAAAATATAAGGGTTGACTCCAACTAATAATTCGTAAAAATTGTTTATAAGAACACTCATTCCTTTTAACTCTTTTGTGAGGTGTAACTATGAGACCGTGGGATGGCTCCACAATTTCATAGTTACATATTTTTACAATTTACATTGGAAACCGCCCCTTGTCACTCTAAAACGCTTTGGCTTAATTCAACAGACCTCCATATCATATAGCTCCTAACGCTCCTGAAATTTCTTATTCAGAATCCCCGAAAATAAGCATCGGGTTCTTTATTTTCACCTTCGATTTCAGCTTCCGAACGAGCTGTTTGAAGGAGTCAAGGGACACTGATAACAGGAGATCTGTTTCCTTTTCATGGTTGTTTCGATAGGCAGCGACCTTGCTCATTTGCCAGAATTCCTCGATTGATTTTGCGGCTGGGTAAAAGTATTTTACAAGATTAACGAAATCACTCGGAACTCAGTCACTCACAAAAAGATGCTCTTCTGGTGCTTTTTCAGCAACTGATTTTACCTCCTGAATTTTGGATGATTGTTCTTCAACAGCCTTTTCTTCACGTTTATTATTCTTTTTAATGTTAGTTTCAAAAGGAATGATAGTTTTATATTGGTGGCTCAATTGATTGCCATCCGATAGTTCATTCGTCGGGAAACGATTGAATACATACAGATTGCTAATGCACCACCCTTTCACAATTGATACATGGATGAAATGGTGGAAAGGACAAGGTGGGAAGTGGTGGATTGGGACAGTTTTGTGAAAAGTTATTAGGAGCTTTTACATGAGTTGACTGGTTCGCGCAAAAAAGAACGATAAGTAGCTGCTTATCGTTCTTTTAGAATTCTTGAGTATTAAATAACACTCAGTAATGACGCTAACTAAAAAACTAGAATTGTCCCTATATCTAATTAATCCTTTGACATGCTAACCACATCAAAAATATGTTCTGCGACTTCATCTATGGTAAATTTATTGGTATTTAATGCGAATTTATCTACTAAATATGGGTTATATCGGCGGACATCTTCCGTTGATATATCATGCCATATTGGCAATATTATTATTCTCTTCTCATTAATTTCACGGTTCAAAAAGCTTTTAAATTCATAATCAGACCAACCACTCTTAATAAAGTTAGAGGATAGGAAAACAACAACGAATCTTGAATTTAAGATCCCCATATTCATCATGTCTGTTTGGCTTTGTCCTATTTTAAAAACTTTAACATCTTCAAAAACTTTCAGTCCTTTTTCGCTTAGTTTTTCTGATAACTCTGAAACAAAGATTTCCTTATCTAGACTTGAATGGGATAAAAATACATCAAATTCAATAAGCTCTTTTTCTGAGGCTGTATTTTTAATATCTTCAACCAATTGGTTTATCTTTTCTGAAATATCCGAAACACTATTCATATAGTTTTCATTTATCCCTGTCTGAGATTGAATGGATTTAAGTATTTTATCGTATTCCCGTTTCTGTTCCTTTTCTACTATTCCCTTATATTTATTGATATCTTCATTATTTTTACGTATTTGTTCCATTATCTGTGTCATTTCTCTTTCATATTTCAATAAGTCTTTCTGGTATCGTTCTAATCTTTGTAAATCCGTTTTTGTCAAATTCCTTTTCTTAGTCAAAGTCTGTAATTTCTTTGCTTCATCATCCCTTTTTTTCCTTACAGTAACCAGCTTCCCAGAAAGGTCACTTTCTCTTTTTATCATTCTTTTTAAGTTAGATTCACTAGCAGTCATTCTTTCACCTACTTTATAGTCTTGTGTTTGCTTTTTTTCTTAATTTATCAACATTTATATGGATCATCGCTACCGATCTGCTAATTAGTTTATCAATCGGTATCTTTAATTTTAGGTTAATATAAAAGGTTATCTGTTAATCAGTAATTTATTTCGATTGTTAAAATATATATATTTAATTTAGGATGAGTCTATCGTTACGTTCTTGAGTAAACTTAAAGTTTTGTATCGATAAGTTTTAATCAGAAGGATGTTCGAAAGTGATTTTATTTATTAATCAGTTCTTAACCTTTTGGAGGATACGGATCGTTTCCATAACTATCTTTTGCACGTATTTTTCCGTCTCGAGCATGAATTACAACTTCACTACCTTGGTTTTTCGCTATAGATTTCGCCGCATCTATAGCAGACTTTTGTGTACTATGTCTTGATGTTGCTTTTGAATTCCCAGCACCCTGAACCTTCCAACCACCATCCTTATGTTTGGTAACATGTTGGTTAGCCATTAAAAAGCCCCCCTATTCGAAACATCCTTCTCCAATATATGGTAACACAGAACAGAAGTTCCTACAACGAACAGGTATCATAGTTTTTATAGATTATAACTCTTCAATTTATTGTCCAATTATAGAACGTTCTAATTCTCAAAATTTAAAATTTAATGCTAAATGGGATGCTTCGATTGTTAAAGGAACCACGCTTTGCTTTTTTCTACTGATAGGTTTTACATGAAGCATTGGGTACGTCCCTTAATATTTGCCATCCCAGGAACCTTTTTCGGAAAACCAACCAACCGCTTCACCCTTACTGAAAAAACGCTTCTTATTCGCCATCCACATCTTAGAATGATTGTTAAACTCCTTCAACGAAACTATGAATACTCCGCAAAACTCTCAATAGCCGCATATTTCATTGTCATGCTAATGGACCACCCTTTCACTCGTTATATTTGGTTGTTTTGTGAATATTTGTAAGGAAATTTTTAGTTCTAGCAAAAAAATACGATAAGCAGCGTGAAGTGCTTATCGTTCTTTAGGGGATTTCATATTATCTTATCAATCTCTGTAAAAATGCTAATACTAACTTAGAAATGCAAAAGGCTTGTTTGACCTCAGGCACGTTTTGCGATCTAACATTTTATTTCAACTTCCGAATGAGACTTTTGACCGTCCATATGTCTCGTTTGTCATTAAACAATACTTATAATCCTAGCTTTCTTTATTATGATGATCAGCAATCTCGTCTAAAATATTTAAAACTAAGTTAAGTCTGTTTTCGCCTCGGTGAGGCAGTAGATAATAATACAAAGCAATAATAATAATGGAAAATATGAATCCCCAAGAATTATAAGGGTGAAATAATTGTATAAAACTCTTCTCCTGTATTCGTCCTTGCAAAATAGCTTGTACCCCAAATATTACGAAGCTTAGCAGCCCTGTGCCCAGAGTTTTATAATATAAATTCGAAATTTGCCTTTGCTTATAAGCTTTAAAATATGCTCTTAAAAGCCTAATTTTTATAATATCTCGATTTGTTTCTTCTAGTATTCTTTGATAAATAAAAGATATATTTTCATTGAAATATGTTGATTTAATATTCTTGAAAAGAAACCTTAAATAGTTATCTCCCCCATTAAGTTGATCAGTCCAGATGTATAAGTCGTTTTCATTATTTATTTTGTCCTTTTTTAAATCCTTCTCATGTGTCCATTCTGCCCAAGGGAATACATAACTTATTACCATAATGATCAATGCGGAATTTACAATTAGATTTTTTAACAAAGGGTCCTTCGTGTAAATGTATACGCCTATTCCTGTAACCCACCAAAACAGGTGTTTTATGAGTTTAACAACTTTTGACTTCACGATTAAATACCTCGAATTATACTTTTAGTAGAATCAGAATATATATTTTAAAGATTAGGCGTGCGCATAAAGAAATTTAACACTACTATATCTATTTTAATTTGATTATTTTTTTCCTTGCAGAGAATAACTCTTTTGTAATTACAAAATAGCCCAATTTTTTTATATAATATATGAATTTAACCTCTATAGTTCTCCTTCTCCTCCGCGACCCGCGGCATCTCCCTAAAAAACTCATTCTCCGCATATTCCTGCTGAATATCCCCAACCCGCTCAATAAAATAACCCTCTAACTCCTTATCCATACAATAAACAAAACACCCCTTTTGTCCACGGGTCATCAATGTACGATAAGTATTACGAATTATCTCATCAGCCAGTTTTTCTGCTTCCTCAGGATTTTCCTTCAGCATTTTCTTCAAACCTTTTAAGGAGTTGTCTGTTTTTGCACGTTTGGTATGATCGGTTAGCACCTCGCCATCCCGGTAAACGAGATCGTCCCCGATGATGACTCCAACGTAATCAAATTCCAGTCCCTGGCAGGTGTGGATACAGCCAATTTCATTTACTGATTTTTCGTCTATCGCCCATGTTGCGGAGTTGTCGAGATTCCAACTCATGCTGAATTTGTGCTCAGTCAGCTCGATGTCATGGATATTTGTGTTCGACTTCCCTTCCTTCAGCCAGTTCCAGCAGTAACCGGCTACCATCCGGGATTTGTTGTTCTTTTTATTCAATCTAGCAATCTCTTCACGCATTTCATTTGGGTTTGTGAAGATCCGGAAATCATAGTTGGTCCCGATATAATTGGAATTGGCCGTTTCGCGAATCTGCAGGACATCGTCAATCCAGCTTAAATAGCCATCAGAACCATTGCAGCGGAACTGCGAATCAAGCTTCATCCTGGTCACATTCGCTCCCAATTCATTCCCGAACTTTTTAATGGCCCCTATACTTCCGATATCTTTGAGGGTAACCCGTTGCCGCTCATCGATAAAAAAGACCGACAGCTTGGAAGCATTCATAATTTCTTTTACCTGATTTTCACCAAGGTTGCTGAAAAGGCCGGACTTCTCATTCAGGCGGTGTGCTTCATCCACAATCAGAACATCAAACTCATTCGCCGGCGCATTGATATAGCTGCCTGACCCAACAAACAGATTATCAATATGGCCCTTGCGGAAGTTCTGTTTTAACTTGGTCGCGTAAATATTTCTCGGCGCAGCATTCTTCGTCACATACTGGGCCACTAAACTCCGGTTCGTCGCCTCAACCAATAGATTAATAGCTAGAACAGACTTCCCGGTACCAGGTCCTCCTTCAACGACCAACACCTGTTTCGTATTTGTCCTTAACGCTTCCTTGGCAAGATGCAAACCCGTTTCATAAACGACTTTTTGGTCATCAATCATGACAAACTCTTGATTCCCCTGGAGCATGCTGTTCAGAGAATCCTGCAGCGATTTGGATGGACGAATCCTCCCTTTATCAATCGTATATAAAATTTCTTTATTATCTCCGTGTTTAATATACCTTTTGATAAAATTGCGCAGCTTACCGGAATCACCTTTTATAAAAACGGGCGCTTCCTCAATATAATATTCATAGACAGGGTCAGTCAGCGGATCCTGTTCACCCTGGTTTATGTAGTTATGCAGATAGGCACACGGATAGATTTGAATCTCATCTTTTTGGGCATTCTCATTATAGTCCTTGATCAAAGCAGCATATGACCAGGCCTGGTAAGAGGGATGAGTCGTCTCACGCACTCCCCTGTTGATCACCGTTTTCACAATCGCCTCTTTGCCCTCGATCTTCTCAACCGTTTCCCACTGCTTCAACTCAACAATGACAATTGATTGCTTGTCATCCTGATCCGAACCTGAGATAAGGAAATCCACACGCTTCGAGGTGTGAGGAATCTTGAACTCTATTGCAACGCCAGCATTCTTAGGAATCTCGCTGTCACTCAACACCCTATACATATACTGCATTGAGTTGTCCCAGGACCGAACCTCCCGCTCATTAATCCTGCCAATCTTGCTGTTATAATTGCTGACAATATTGTTCACCAGCTCATCATCAAAAACATCCTTCAAGAACTCATCCTTCGTTGCCTCATAAACGATCAACTACCCTCACCCCTTCTGCACGGGATACTTAAGCTCATTCTTCTTCATCTTCTTCAAAACTTCCTCTTCCAGATCTATATCCATTTTGTCTGCTAACTGAACAAGGTATATTAAAATATCAGCCATTTCTTCTTTGATATTTTGTTCTGAATCCCTTAACGCTTCCTTACTGGTTTTCCATTGGAAGTTTTCCAGGAGTTCGTTGGCTTCCAGGGAAATTGAAATGGCCAGGTCTTTTTCGTTGTGGTATGGTTTCCAGTTGCGGGCGTCGCGGAAGTCTAGAATTGTTTGGCGGATTTTATCCATTTGTTGTTCACTCCAGTGTTTTACTTAATTTGTAAATATATATTTTGATTCTATCATTCTTTATGTCTTGAGAAGAGTATTGATAAAGAATCTAAATAGAAAAAAAGCCAAATCCCTGTATAGGATTTGACCACTAATAAGATTTATATAGTGAGACGCAAGAACCTTCTCCGCGTCTCACTCAGAGTGCGCTAATATCTATTTTCGTAATCTTAAAGCTATTGTCGTTATTTATTCAAACAAGAAATTTTTCCACAACTTGAATTTTAATAGGTAATTTCATATACAAAACTTGTTTAATAAACAAGGTCTTCATATATTTTTTATGATAAAGAATACTATGTTAATGAAGATTTATAATTCGGATACTTTGATATAACTGATTTTAATGCAATGTTAAATGGTGAGTGTCTATCTTTTTTGGAAAGAAAAGCTTCAATTTGCTTTTCTGATAAGTTATCCATTTGCCCAAAGTACTCCAATTGAATTTCAAGCTCAGTTTTTAGATAATTAAAGGCTTTTTCTTGCCCATACCTTTTTCTTAATTGTAAGAGATCTAAATAATTATCAATACAGGTTAAACCACTTATATTACTGATATGAATTTTACCAGCTTTTAATTGGAAGTCTATATTCTCTCCTATCATTAAACTATAAGGAGTAGTTATATCATCTTTAACACTTTCCCCTTTCCCTTCCTCGCCTTTATTACAAGCATCACATGAAGATATCAAGTTAAATGGATTCATAGATAAAAAAGGGTATTTGGCTTTGGGTAAGAAATGCTCTACATAATTACTAGACTTAGAAACAGTTAACGATATATCACAATAAGGGCAAACCTTAATTTCCATGTTTTCCTTATAGAAATTTTCATGAAAAATCCCTCTATTATATTCTATCCCAGCTACCATTTTCCATAAGGCTTTTAATGAAAAAAACTTTTCATAAAAAAATGTAATAAAAATAGTATTAAACTCTGGCGGACATTTTACCTCATTTATATTATAGTCTTGCTTCATATTAATTAAATTATTTTGCCTGATATATTGCTTATATAATACAATGAGTAATGCTTTTTTATATTTTTTAACAATTCCCAAAAATACATCACAAAGTTTCTTACCACCAACTTTTCTTTGAAAAATATAATCTATTATTTTCCGTTGGTCTTTGGGATACTGAATATATGGATTCGTAATTTTCCATATATCATCTTGTTTTCTAACTTTATAAACTCCGCTAGCTATTTGATCAGATGCATCAATTAGTATTAACCAAAAAGGTTTTATTACTTTTTGTTCAAATTCTTTTAGTACT
>NZ_JBALQL010000032.1:0-28516 GCF_036964885.1 Bacillus sp. JJ1122
ACGAAAGAACAGCTGTTATAGCTGTTCTTTTTTTTGTGAAATGACGAGATGATTAAAAACTTGAAGGCCATTTATCTTATTCCTTGTAATGGGTAGATCAGCGGATTTAGAGATATAATTAGCATAGATTAACCTAACAGGCAGACCAATGATAAAGGAGAAATTCATCTTATGTTTGGCTTCATGAACAGAACGAAATTAATAAAAGCTGATTTAAAAGGTATTGCGAAATTAATGTTTCAGGATGTTTCAGATGATTCCTGGGATAAAGAGAATTTTACTAAAAGAAACTTAGATTTTACTAGTGAGAGCGTTCGATATATAGATATGTATACTAAAAGACTAATGAATACGGATTCGGGTACTGAACTGCTTAACAAGCATTTGGATAATTTTGTATTCCGAATAGGCGCGTATCTTGGTGAGGTTATTAAGATTAATCTACGACAGGATTTTTGTTGGTATGAGTTTGATTCTGTATACAATTATTCACACACACTGGATGGAGTGTATAGTAGTGTCGGATCAGAGAGTGTTCTTTATTCAAAAAAGCGGGATATCGCTATCTTGCCGTTGACCGTGGTATCGGAATTTTTGAACGGTAACTCTTCCTATACTAATTTCTTAACTTATGTAGAAGAGATGATTAAGGAAAATAACTAAATGAAAATGTGCTTCTAAGATCTATGTTAATAACGCATTGTTTAAGGCATTATTTTGTTTTTTGATTAAGGGCTAGGTATCACAATAAGGAGTGAGGGGAATGAGTTTAGCAAGCTATATTGGCTGTAACGTAAAGATACCTCTAAGTGATAGGGATTCGAACGATATCATTCTGATAGGCAATTATTTTTCGGATGATGATCATCGTGAAAATGTAAAGGAGCATCAATTTACAACTGCTTATGTATGAAGTGTCAACTGATTGGGGAATTGATATTTCGGAATATACAACCGAAGAGGTTCGTAGTGAATCAAAGCAGAAGCTCATTAGACTTTGCGAAATTATGTCCGATTTCCTTGAAAAAGGGGATTATTTTGAACTGTATAGCTGTTGGATTGGCGAAGAAACCGAAAAACGTGATAGTGAGCTGACTCTTCAAATAAATAACTTTGATATTGAGCAGATTGAAATACCGGATAAAACGTTAGTAAGATTTGAAAAATGAACACTAATTCAATAGGTAAAATATTTTGAATTGCTGCGAAGGTGTCTTTTTTTATATTGGGATCTGTTATTTAGGAGGTTCATATTTTACATAAAAATAGACCATCTTTTTGATGGCCTAAAACAAAGGATATATAGTATGATTCAACCTCTTAACATGTCAATGCATCAATTTCAACTTGAAAAGCAGGTGAGGCTGGAGCAACTGGATAAACCATTGTTGTACAAGGAATGTGTTCTTCAAGAAAAATCACTTCTAATATTTCTTCTTGTATTAGCTTTAAAGTCACCTGAGAATGGGTTCATCGTATCCAATTGTCCAGGTTGGTTATACGATGATGTTGATATCAGCATTGCAATTATAACTTCCCAAATAACCTCTTTATATATATGATCTCTGCTACCGTGTACCTCGAACCATTTTTTAATGCGGGAGACATGATCTTTGTCACCTCTGACTCGCCCTTCTATTTCCAAGTATTCTTCATAGCTTTAATATTCCCAGATATCAAAAATCTCAGTAGCAGACTCGCTGTGGGGCAGCATCCACCTTCCAACTAAGCGTGAATCATGTATAAGTTGATTAGGCAGATTCATTTCATTAAAGAGTTTATTAAAAGTTTCAGCCAAATTATTTTTGACAATTTAATGCTTTCTTCTATAAAACAAAACTCCTGCTCTCCCTTAAATCAATTTTTATGAATTGCTGCTGCTAATACTTCAACTCCTTGCGCTTTTAACAGATCAACCTGTTCGCTGGTGGTTTCTTCATCAGTTATGATGATGTTTAATTTTTTTACTGGGTACATTCCAGAAAACATATCACTGCCTATTTTGAAATGCTCGGCTAAAGCTATGATTTTTCTGGCGTTGTTATATACGGTTTTATGAAAAACTGCTACTTCCGGTGTGGCTGTGCTCAAGCCTTTTGCAGAAAGGGCACCAGCAGTTGCGAAGCAAAGGTCCACGGTAAATTGGCGGGCAAACTCATTGGCTAGAGCATCCGTAATATTACCCGAGTTTTTTACCTGGCCTCCAATGATGTAGGTTTGGATATTGTCGAAATTTCTGAGGTGATATGCGATTTCTATAGAATTGGTCAGGACGGTAAATGGAATTTCCTTCGGCAGGTATTTAAGCATGACATAGTGTATCGCAGAACCGCCAATGAAGACAGTCTGGTTATCCTGGATGTAAGTGACCGCCAGTTTTGCGATTGCGTTTTGAAATTCGCTTCCTTCTCCATAACGTATTGATGGCGGCCGGGCCATCATTCTGACGTTGGTGACGGGGATAGCTCCGCCATGTGTTCTTTTTAAAAGACCTTGCTCTTCCATAATCGATAAGTCTCTTCTGATTGAATCAATCGACATCTCAAATTTACTTGCCAGATCCTTCGCCAAAACCCTGCCGCTTTGCTCCAACATCTTTAATATTTCTTGTCTTCTCTCATCTGAAAACATATGGTTCACCTCTACTGTTAAATTATGGTTCTCTTCTGTATTATTTCATGTTCATGCATGTTTAGTCAATAATTTATTCGTTTTTATTCATGTTTAGTCATGTTTATCCGTGAATAGTGGGTAGATTTGAGGCTGGAAAATAATAAAGTTTCAAAAATCCCTATAGAGGAAAACCTTAAATAAAGCAGATCCTTTTCAATATTTTCATGAACTTCCTTTACAACAAGATTATTTAATGGGAACATTAAGGCTTATTAGAAGAGATGCTTGGAGGGTTCTAAATGCTGGAGAATAGTTTTGTCATGGTAGCCATCATCCTAATAATCAATATTGTGTACGTGTCATTTTTTACAATCAGGATGATCCTGACTCTGAAGGGTCAGCGATATCTTGCTGCGGGACTTAGTACGATTGAAGTTGTGGTCTATGTTGTCGGGCTTGGTTTGGTGCTCGATAATTTAAATGAGATACAGAACCTGATTGCTTATGCAGTCGGGTATGGAATAGGTGTTATTGTTGGGATGAAGATTGAAGAAAAGCTGGCGCTTGGTTATATTACTATTAATGTGATCACAAAAGAGTATGATCTTGATCTTCCGAAGGTATTACGGGAAAAGGGATACGGTGTTACAGATTGGGCTGCTAATGGACTGGAAGGAGATCGAATGGCGTTGCAAATTTTAACGCCAAGGAAGTATGAGCTGAAATTGTACCAGACCATCAAGGAATTGGATCCGAAGGCATTTATCATTGCCTATGAACCGAAATCAATTCACGGCGGATTTTGGGTTAAATCGGTACGGAAAGGGAAGTTATTTTCATGAGCAAGGACACTAAAAAGAAACGAATGTATGAAGTCGGCGAGAATGAATCAATCGATGAGTGCCTAAATAGAATGAAGAAGGATGGTTTTGCTCCTGTCCGCAGGATGGAGAAGCCAATCTTTAAGGAAGTCGAGAAGAACGGGACAGTCGAATATGAGCCAGCTGGAAGGCAGATCATTTTCGAAGCAAAGCCTGTGGAGTAAAATCAGATTACTTTAACACACTAACGCACTGGGGGTCTGACCCCCGGTGCGTTAATGCGGTAAAGGCGAACAATTATATTAAAATCACTTTAAATGTTCGATTATTGATTGACAAGGGTTTGATATAGTTGTTAATATGGAGTTGTTGATAGCGAATAGTTTTTCCCTCGTATAATAATGGGAATATGGCCCATGAGTCTCTACCCGGTTACCGTAAATGACCGGACTATGAGGGGAAGTAGTTTTTAAGTGAAGGGATAGGAATCATATTCTTTTGAGTATTGATTTCTTTGCGCATGCACCCGGACAGACTACTTTCTCTTCTGTATGTAGAGGGAGTAATCTATCCGGGTTTTTTGTTTTGATACTCCACACAGGGAGGTTAGATAAATGAGTGAATCGGTTGCGGTCATTATGGGGAGCAAATCGGATTGGGAAACAATGAAGCATGCGTGTGACATACTGGATCAATTGGAGATTTCTTATATAAAGAAAGTGGTTTCAGCCCATCGTACGCCAGACTTAATGTTTGAGTTTGCAGAGGGTGCAAGAAAAGAAGGAATTAAGGTGATCATCGCTGGAGCAGGCGGTGCGGCACATTTGCCTGGAATGGTTGCGGCAAAGACGACACTGCCGGTTATCGGGGTGCCAGTCCAGTCTAAGGCGTTGAATGGACTGGACTCACTGCTTTCGATTGTCCAGATGCCGGGCGGTGTACCGGTAGCAACGGTGGCAATTGGCAAGGCGGGTGCAACGAATGCAGGGCTCCTCGCAGCTCAAATCCTTGGCTCGTTTGACAGCGAGATTGCTGTAAAGCTTGAGAGGCTGAGAGAAGAAACAAAGATGTCGGTAATGGAAAGCAGTGATGAGCTTGAGTAAATTGATTTTACCAGGACAGACAATCGGGATCATTGGCGGCGGACAGCTTGGAAAAATGATGGCATTGTCAGCAAAAGCGATGGGGTTTCGGGTAGCTGTGCTCGATCCGACAGAGGACTGCCCTTGTGGTCAGGTGGCAGATGAGCAGATTGTCGGCGGCTATGATGATCTTGTTAAAATTAAGCAGCTTTCAGATATCAGTGATGTCATCACCTATGAGTTTGAGAACATCGATGCGGATGCGCTTGAATGGCTAAACAAAAATGCTTATGTACCGCAGGGAACTGAATTGCTGAGGGTTACTCAGGACAGGATAGAAGAGAAGCGGCAGATTCAGGAAGCTGGGGTAAAAGTAGCGCCGTATGCAGTCGTAATCAAAGCGGGTGATGTTGCCGCAGGCATCGATCAACTAGGATTACCGGCAGTTTTGAAAACGGCAAGAGGCGGTTATGACGGCAAGGGACAGCTTGTGATCAGAGCGGCTGAGGATATCGCCATTGCTGAAACGCTTGTCAGCCAGGGACCTTGTGTTCTTGAAAAATGGATACCTTTTGAAAAAGAGATTTCGGTAATCATCACTCGCAGCACTGCAGGTGAGACTGCTGTTTTTCCAGTAGCAGAAAATATCCATAAAGACAATATCCTGCACGAGACAATCGTGCCGGCACGAATCAGCAAGCTGGCTGAAGAGAAGGCAATTGAGGCGGCGAAACAGATTGCTTCGGCCCTTGATTTGACTGGGACACTTGCAGTAGAGATGTTTTTGACACAGGATGATGAGATTTACATAAATGAACTCGCACCTAGGCCGCATAATTCGGGGCATTACACGATTGAGGGGTGTGAAACCTCGCAATTTGAGCAGCATGTCAGATCGGTTTGCGGCTGGCCGCTCGGCAGCACCAATTTGCTTAAACCAGCTGTGATGGTGAATATCCTTGGTGAGCATCAGCAGCCACTGCTTGATAGAATAACGGAATTACAGGATTGGAAAATCCACTTATATGGCAAGAAGGAAGCGAAGCATAAACGGAAAATGGGGCATGTAACCCTTTTACGAGAAACAGTAGAGGAAGCGCTGGAAGAGGCTGAGAAAAGCGGCATCTGGGAAAGCGCGGCAGAATTGATTGGAGGACATAAGAGATGATCGATCGTTATACAAGACCGGAAATGGGAGCAATTTGGACTGAGGAGAACCGTTTTAAGGCATGGCTGGAGGTTGAAATCCTCGCATGCGAAGCTTGGTCTGAAATTGGAGACATCCCTAGGGAAGACGTGCAGAAAATCCGTGAAAAAGCGTCTTTCGATATCGACAGGATCAAAGAGATCGAGGAAGAAACGCGCCATGATGTCGTTGCCTTCACAAGGGCGGTATCGGAAACACTTGGCGAAGAGCGCAAATGGGTTCACTACGGACTGACTTCAACAGATGTTGTTGACACGGCGTTATCGTATGTCCTTAAGCAGGCGAATCAAATCTTACAAAAGGATCTGGAGAACTTCATCGAAATCCTGACAAACAAAGCGGAGGAACATAAATACACCGTTATGATGGGGCGTACACACGGTGTTCATGCTGAGCCAACGACATTTGGGTTGAAGCTTGCTCTTTGGCTTGAGGAAATGAAGCGCAACCTTGAGCGTTTTAAAATGGCAGCTTCTGATGTAGAGTTTGGCAAGATTTCCGGAGCGGTTGGAACGTATGCGAATATTGATCCGTTTGTGGAGTCTTACGTTTGTGAAAAGCTCGGCCTTCAGCCTGCACCGATTTCGACGCAGACACTGCAGCGTGACCGCCATGCCTTTTACATGTCTTCATTGGCATTGATCGCAACCTCGATTGAAAAGTTCGCGGTTGAGATTCGCGGCCTGCAAAAGAGTGAAACACGTGAAGTCGAGGAGTTTTTTGCTAAGGGGCAGAAGGGTTCATCCGCGATGCCGCATAAGCGTAACCCGATTGGCTCTGAAAACATGACAGGGCTGGCGAGGGTCATCCGTGGTTATATGACGACGGCTTATGAAAATGTTCCGCTATGGCATGAGCGCGATATCTCGCATTCATCTGCTGAGAGAATCATTTTGCCGGATGCGACGATTGCCTTGAACTATATGCTGAACCGCTTTGGTAACATCGTAAAGAACTTGACGGTGTATCCAGAGAACATGAAGCGCAATATGGACCGTACGCTTGGCTTGATTTACTCACAGCGTGTGCTGCTTGCTTTGATCGACAAAGGCATGTCCCGTGAAGAAGCATATGATACAGTCCAGCCTCGTGCGATGGAAGCGTGGGAAAAACAGGTTCAATTCCGCAGCCTGATTGAAAGTGACGAGAAAATCTCTGGTCTTTTAAGTGAAGCGGAAATCGATGATTGCTTTGATTATCACTACCATATCAAGCACGTTGATATGATTTTTGAACGGTTGGGATTGTAAAAGTCGAGTTTGATTGAACTGACAATTGATATGGGCAAGGGAATACCTTGCCCTTCTTTTACCAAAAGGTGACTGAAGATTGCTAATTATCTCAATCGGAGGCGTTGAAATGGAAAAGCAAGCACTGTTATATGAGGGAAAAGCAAAGCGGATTTACGCTACTGATGAAGCAGAGATTGTAAGGGTTCAGTATAAGGATTCGGCTACGGCATTCAATGGCGAGAAGAAGGCCGAGATTATCGGCAAGGGCCGGCTGAATAACGAGATTACGAGTCTACTATTCTCAAAGCTTAGTGAAGTGGGAATCCAATCTCATTTTATCGAAAAAATTTCTGAGAATGAGCAGCTTGTGAAGCGAGTTGAAATCATTCCGCTTGAAGTGGTGGTCAGGAATTTCGCTGCTGGCAGTTTTTCAAAAAGGCTTGGAGTGGAAGAAGGAAAAAAGCTTTCTAGACCGATTGTTGAATTTTACCTGAAGGATGATGCGCTCGGCGATCCGCTGATTACGGATGATCATGTCGATGTGCTGAATCTGGCTTCAGCTGAGGAAGTCTCACAGCTTAAGGATGCGGCTTTAAAAATTAACACGGTGCTAGGCGGACTTTTCGCAGAGATCGGTGTTACGTTAATCGACTTTAAGCTTGAATTCGGGAAGGATGCTAATGGCCAGATTTTATTGGCTGATGAGATTTCGCCTGATACATGCAGGCTTTGGGACATGGAAACGCAGCAAAAGCTTGATAAGGATGTATTCCGCCGCGATTTAGGGAATCTGACAGATGCTTATAAAACGATTTTAACGAGATTGGGAGGACAACTGCATGTTTAAAGTAAAGGTGTATGTCACGTTAAGGGAAAGTGTTTTGGATCCACAGGGAACGGCTGTGAAAAATGCGCTGGCGACGCACGGTTACGAAGGCATTCAGGATGTCCGGATTGGCAAGTATATGGAACTGACTTTGGATGAGAGCGTGAAAGATGTTGACGCGGCAGTTAAGGAAATGTGCGAGCGCCTGCTGGCGAATACAGTGATTGAAGATTACAGGTATGAAGTCGAGGAGGTTGTTGCACAGTGAAATTTGCAGTGATCGTATTTCCGGGTTCGAACTGTGACATCGACATGTACCACGCGGTAAAGGATGAGCTTGGCGAACAGGCAGAGTATGTCTGGCATGACGCTGAAAGTTTGGAAGACTATGACGCTGTGCTTTTACCAGGGGGATTTTCATACGGAGACTATTTGAGATCAGGGGCGATTGCGCAGTTCAGCAATGTCATGAAGGAAGTCGTGAAGGCGGCTGAAGCCGGGAAACCTGTACTTGGCGTCTGCAACGGATTTCAGATTTTACTGGAGGCAGGATTACTGCCAGGGGCGATGCGTAGAAATGACAGCATGAAGTTCATCTGCAAGCAGGTCGAGCTTAAGGTTGAAAATAGTGAAACGATGTTTTCAGCAGGTTATGAAAAAGGTGAGGTCATTACGATTCCGGTTGCGCATGGTGAAGGCAACTATTATTGCGACGAGAAGACTTTAGCAAGTTTGAAGGAAAATAACCAGATTGTGTTCACATACAATGGCGAGAATCCGAATGGAAGCCTTGAAAATATTGCCGGGATCATCAATGAGCGTGGAAATGTCCTTGGCATGATGCCTCATCCAGAACGTGCAGTAGTTGAGCTTCTTGGCGGCGCAGACGGTCTGCAGCTATTCCGATCAATCGTCAAACAATGGAGGGAAGCAAATGCGGTTAATGCTTGAACCAAGTCCAGAGCAAATTAAAGAGGATAAAATCTATCAGGAAATGGGTCTTTCAGACAGCGAGTTTGCTTCTGTTGAAAAAATCCTTGGGCGCCTGCCTAACTACACGGAGACCGGATTGTTCTCGGTTATGTGGTCAGAGCACTGCAGCTACAAGAACTCGAAGCCTGTGTTGAAAAAGTTCCCTGTCACCGGCGAACGAGTTTTACAGGGACCGGGAGAAGGCGCAGGAATCGTTGATATTGGCGACGGCCAGGCGGTCGTTTTTAAGATCGAAAGCCATAATCACCCTTCTGCGATCGAGCCTTACCAGGGTGCCGCTACAGGTGTCGGCGGAATTATCCGCGACGTTTTTTCAATGGGGGCAAGGCCAATTGCATTGCTGAATTCTCTCCGCTTTGGCGAGCTTGAATCGCCGCGCGTGAAATATTTGTTCGAACAGGTTGTTGCCGGGATTGCTGGCTACGGAAACTGCATCGGCATTCCGACGGTTGGCGGCGAGGTCCAGTTTGATGGCGCTTATGAAGGAAATCCACTTGTGAACGCAATGTGCGTTGGATTGATCAATCACGAAGACATCAAGAAGGGCCAGGCACATGGTGTTGGAAACACTGTTATGTACGTTGGCGCGAAAACGGGCCGCGACGGAATCCATGGTGCGACTTTCGCTTCTGAGGAATTGAATGAGTCATCCGAGGATAAGCGTCCAGCTGTCCAGGTCGGCGATCCTTTTATGGAAAAATTGCTGCTTGAAGCGTGCCTGGAGCTTGTGAAAAATGATGCGCTTGTTGGCATCCAGGACATGGGTGCGGCTGGATTGACAAGTTCGTCAGCTGAGATGGCGAGCAAGGCAGGTTCTGGCATCGAAATGAACCTTGATTTAGTGCCGCAGCGTGAAACGGGCATGACGGCTTATGAGATGATGCTGTCTGAATCCCAGGAACGCATGCTGATTGTCGTTGAAAAAGGACGTGAGCAGGAAATCATCGATCTTTTTTCAAAGTACGAGCTTGAAGCGGTTGCGATTGGCCGGGTTACGGATGATAAAATGCTTCACCTTTTGCATAAAGGTGAAGTGGTTGCCGATGTTCCCGCAGATGCACTGGCTGAAGAAGCGCCTGTTTATTACAAGCCTTCCAGTGAACCAGCTTACTTCCGCGAGTTCCAGTCGATGAAAAATGATGTTCCTACCGTTGAAAACTATGAAACTACTTTGCTGGATTTATTGCAGCAGCCGACGATTGCGAGCAAAGAGTGGGTTTACGACCAATACGATCATATGGTGCGCACGAGCACAGTTGTTTCACCTGGTTCGGATGCGGCTGTTGTGAGAATCCGTGGTACAGAAAAGGGTCTAGCGATGACGACGGACTGCAACTCGCGCTATATCTATCTTGATCCGGAAACAGGCGGGAAGATTGCCGTTGCTGAGGCGGCTAGAAACATCGTCTGCTCTGGCGGTGAACCGCTCGCGATTACGGATTGCTTGAACTTCGGAAACCCTGAAAAGCCGGAAATCTTCTGGCAGTTTGAAAAAGCGGTCGATGGTATGAGTGAAGCGTGCACGACGCTTGGAACGCCTGTTATCGGCGGCAACGTCAGCCTATATAACGAAACGAATGGAACAGCTGTCTATCCAACACCAGTTGTCGGGATGGTCGGTTTGGTTGAGAATTTGCAGCATGTTACGACGCAGCATTTTAAAAATGCCGGAGATTTGATTTATCTTTTGGGTGAAACGAAGGATGAGTTTGGAGGCAGTGAGCTGCAGAAACTTGTCCACGGACGCATTTTTGGAAAGGCGCCTGAGCTTGATTTAGACGTGGAAGCTAGCTATCAGGGACAAATTTTAACAGCAATCAAGAACGGTCTTGTATCATCAGCACATGATGTCGCGGAAGGCGGCGTGGCGGTTGCTCTTGCTGAGTCGGTGATCGGCAGCAAGGGCTTGGGAGCTGACGTCGAACTTGAAGGTACTGCTGTATCGGCATTGTTCAGCGAATCGCAGTCCAGGTTTATTTTATCGGTAAAACCAGAGCACCAAATTGAGTTTGAGAGTTTAACAGACGCAGTGCTGATTGGAAAAGTGGTTGAGACACCAGTTTTAAAGATTGATGTAAACGGCGAGAATGTGATCAATCAAGATGCAACTGGGCTGAAGAAGGCCTGGAAAGGAGCCATCCCATGCTTGCTGAATTAAAAGGCTTGAATGAGGAATGCGGCATTTTTGGAATATGGGGACATCAAGAGGCAGCGCAAATCACGTATTACGGACTGCACAGCCTGCAGCATCGCGGCCAGGAGGGTACTGGCATCGTCGTGACCGATGGCCAGCAGCTTAAGGTCAGGAAGGGTGAAGGGCTTGTTAATGAGATTTTCACCGCTGATGTGATGGAAGACCTTCAGGGCGTTGGCGCAATCGGTCATGTGCGCTATGCGACAGCGGGAGGAGGCGGCTATGAGAATGTCCAGCCGCTCCTGTTCCAATCGCAAAGCGGCGGTTTGGCGCTTGCCCATAATGGCAATCTCGTAAATGCTGATGCATTGAGGAATCAGCTTGAGGCACAGGGCAGTATTTTTCAAACGAGTTCTGACACTGAGGTACTGGCCCATCTAATCAAGCGTGGCGGCTTCAGCCAGCTGAAGGAACGCGTGAAAAATGCGCTCCCGATGCTGAAGGGTGCATATGCGTTTCTGATCATGACTGAAACCGAAATGATGGTCGCGCTTGATCCGCATGGCCTCCGTCCGCTGTCGTTAGGGAAGCTCGGCGATGCGTATGTAGTAGCTTCCGAGACTTGCGCGTTTGATATTGTCGGCGCTGAATTTGTCAGGGATGTTCTTCCCGGCGAATTGCTGATTATCAATGCTGATGGTCTCCATTCAGAGATCTATTCGATGAATTCAACGACTGCCATCTGTACGATGGAATATATCTATTTTTCAAGACCGGACAGCAACATTCACGGAATCAACGTTCATACAGCCCGAAAAAATCTTGGCAAGAAGCTGGCTGTTGAAGTGCCGATTGAGGCGGATGTAGTGACCGGGGTTCCAGATTCAAGTATTTCAGCGGCAATCGGATACGCTGAGGAATCAGGCATCCCTTATGAAATGGGATTGATCAAGAACCGTTACGTCGGCCGGACGTTCATCCAGCCATCCCAGTCTCTTAGGGAGCAAGGCGTGAAAATGAAGCTTTCACCAGTTCGCGGTGTTGTCGAAGGAAAGCGCGTTATTATGGTAGACGATTCGATCGTGCGCGGAACGACTAGCCGTCGGATTGTGAACATGTTGAAGGAAGCGGGAGCGACGGAAGTGCATGTCGTCATCAGCTCGCCTCCCATTAAGAACCCGTGCTTTTATGGAATTGATACATCCACTCGTGAGGAATTGATTGCATCTGAGCACTCGGTTGAAGAAATTCGGGAATTGATTGGCGCGGACTCGCTAACGTTTTTAAGTGTCGAGGGCATGCTTGAAGCGATCGGCCGTCAGGAGCCAGGCGAAACACGAGGACAGTGTTTGGCTTGTTTTACAGGAAAGTATCCGACGGAAATTTATCCTGCGGCGACTCCTGCTGGGCAGAAGTGCTGATTAATTTTTTCCATATTTAGGATGACCTTGCGATTCCAGCGGTATTACGTCAATTTTGCTAATTGATCGTGCGATTTTAGCGAGGTTACGTGCAATTAAGCTGAATGACCGTGCAATTCCGTTCGGTTCTTTGCAATAAGGCTTGCATGAATAAGGATTTAAGAAGGTTTTATAAAGAACAGCCAAATAGGAGGTAGTGAACATGGCAAACGCGTATAAGCAGGCTGGTGTGGATATTGAGGCTGGATACGAGGCGGTTGAACGGATTAAAAAGCATGTGAAGCGGACAGGGCGGCCGGGTGTGATCGGTGCGCTGGGCGGATTTGGCGGGATGTTCGACCTATCAAGCCTTGGTCTGAAGGAGCCTGTGCTCGTTTCAGGTACGGATGGCGTCGGCACGAAGCTTATGCTGGCCTTTATGATGGATCGCCATGATACAATTGGCATCGATGCCGTGGCAATGTGTGTGAACGACATCGTTGTCCAGGGGGCAGAGCCATTATATTTCCTGGATTACATTGCATGCGGCAAGGCTGTTCCGGAAAAAATCGAAGCGATTGTCAAAGGGATTGCCGATGGCTGCGAGCAGGCTGGCTGTGCGCTTGTTGGCGGGGAAACTGCGGAAATGCCTGGGATGTACTCTCCTGAGGAATACGATTTGGCTGGTTTTGCGGTTGGTGCCTGCGAGAAGTCAGATATCATTACCGGTGCTGGAATCAAAGCGGGCGATGTCTTGATCGGGCTTGCATCAAGCGGGATCCACAGCAATGGCTACTCACTTGTCCGCAAGGTGTTTCTTGAGCAGGCTGGTCTGGAGTTAGACCATTATGTGGACGCATTTGGCTGTACGCTTGGCGAGGAGCTTTTAAAGCCAACGCGCATTTATGTAAAATCGGTACTTGCTGCAAAGAAGCAATATGAGATCAAGGGTCTTGCCCACATCACGGGCGGAGGTTTTATCGAAAATATTCCAAGGATGCTTCCGGAAGGATTGGGCGCTGACATTGAAGAGGGAAGCTGGGAAATCCCGCAGGTGTTTAAAACCTTGGAATCCCTTGGCGGACTTGAGCGCCAGGATATGTACAACATTTTTAACATGGGGATTGGCATGGTCGCTGCTGTAGATCCTGACGTTGCGCCGGAAGTGGTTCGTTTGTTTAATGAAAATGGGGAAAGTGCTTCTGTGATTGGTACAGTATCTGAATCTGAAGGGATTCGTATTAAGATGACTGGTGACTTGATATGATGTGGGGCAAATTGCGTGCAGCTGCCGACCAGCCTGATGAGAAGCAAACCATGAAGAAAATCGCTGTTTTCTCTTCAGGAAGCGGCAGCAATTTTCAGGCAATCGGTGTCGCTGTGCAAGCTGGCATTCTAAATGCTGAAATATGCCTGCTCGTATGCGACAAGCCGGGTGCATTTGTGATGGATCGTGCTGAAATGCTGGGGATACCGAGCCTGGTCATTAACCCGAAGTGGTTTCGGTCAAAAGAAGCATATGAGACGAAAATTTTACAAAAACTAACGAGTCTTGATGTAGAGCTTGTGGTGTTAGCCGGTTATATGAGGCTGATCGGACCGACGCTGCTAAAGGCTTTTGAAGGAAGGATTGTCAATATCCACCCTTCGTTATTACCGGCGTTTCCCGGGAAGGATGCCATCGGCCAGGCGCTAGCAGCGGGTGTAGAGAGAACTGGGGTCACGATTCATTACGTTGATGAGGGAATGGACACAGGCCCTGTCATTGCAAGCAGCGCAGTTACGATCGACACTGGAGAAACGAGAGAATCACTTCAGAAGAAAATACAGCGGATTGAACACAGCCTGTATCCAGAAGTTTTGGAACAGCTGCTGAACGGAAAAGAGGAGGCAGTACAATGGGAAAAAAGCGTGCACTGATCAGTGTTTCAGATAAAAACGGAATTGTTGAGCTGGCGAGGGAATTAGTTGAGCTTGGGTTTGAAATTGTTTCGACTGGCGGCACAAAGAAGGCTCTTCAGGACGGCGGGGTACCTGTGATTGGGATCAGCGATGTTACTGGTTTTCCTGAAATTCTTGAAGGCCGTGTAAAGACTCTTCACCCAAAAATTCATGGCGGATTGCTTGCGAAATACAGTGATCCTGGGCATCAGGCACAGCTTTCTGACAATGAAATCGAGAAAATCGAACTGGTATGTGTGAACCTTTATCCTTTTAAAGAAACGATTTCAAAACCTGGTGTGACGCCTGAGGATGCGATCGAGAACATCGACATCGGTGGACCAGCGATGCTGCGCGCTTCAGCTAAAAATCATCAATACATAACCGTTCTAGTTGACCCAGCCGATTACCAGCAGGTCATCGAAGAATATAAGAGCAATAACGAAACGACGATTGAAACACGCCGCAGGCTGGCTGCAAAGGTATTCCGCCACACAGCAGCCTACGATGCGCTGATTTCTGAATATATGACGAAACTTGCAGGTGAAGAGCAGCCGGAAAAAATGACGGTGACCTATGAGTTGAAGCAAAATCTGCGCTACGGCGAGAATCCGCACCAGAAAGCAGCGTTCTACCAGAAGCCGCTTGGTTCCGCATTTTCGGTAGCGGCTGCGGAACAGCTTCATGGAAAAGAACTTTCTTATAACAATATTAATGATGCAAATGCTGCTTTGCAGATCGTGAAGGAATTCTCCGAGCCGGCTGCGGTTGCGGTTAAGCATATGAATCCGTGCGGAGTTGGAACTGGTAAAGATGTTTTCGATGCTTTTGGTAAAGCGTTCGAAGCAGATCCAGTTTCTATTTTTGGCGGGATCATTGCCCTGAATCGCCAGGTCGACGGGGAAACAGCAAGCAAGCTGTACGAAATCTTCCTTGAAATTATCATTGCCCCTTCTTTTAGCGAAGAAGCTTTGGAGATATTAACGGCTAAGAAAAATCTTCGTTTGTTAAAAGTGCCTTTTGATGGCTCGTTGTCTAAGGAAACGGCGTTAACTTCAATAGAGGGTGGATTGCTGGTTCAAGAACAGGATGCGTTTGGATTTGAAGATGCGGAAATTTCCGTGCCGACAAAGCGTGAGCCGACTGAGGGAGAGTGGGCAGCATTGAAGCTTGGCTGGAAGGTCGTAAAGCATGTGAAATCGAATGCGATTGTTGTGAGTGACAAGGATTCTACTTTAGGAATCGGCGCAGGGCAAATGAATCGTGTAGGCGCAGCGAAAATTGCGCTTGAACAAGCTGGAAAGAAAGCCGAGGGAGCTGCCCTTGCTTCAGATGCATTCTTCCCAATGGATGACACAGTTGAAGCTGCTGCTAAAGCAGGAATCACCGCCATTATCCAGCCAGGCGGATCCGTACGTGATGCTGATTCGATTAAGAAGGCGGATGAATACGGCATTGCGATGGTGTTTACGGGGGTAAGGCATTTTAGGCATTAAGGTTTGGAGTAGTCGGCCAGTTAGGGAATGGCTGACTGGTTAAAAATGAAGTCCAATTTGTGAAAAGTTGCATCCAAACTGGTTAAATATTCTCAACTGGTGAAAAATTGACTTAAACTGGTGAAATATTGCATTCAACTGGTTAAAAAACGAGTTCAACTGGTGAAAAGTTTCATCCAACTGGTTAAAAAACGAGTTCAACGTGTGATATAACTCCAAACTGGTATTAAAACGAGGTCAACTGGTATTATATTGTGCTTAACTGGTATTAAATGCAGCCCATCGATAGAAAAATTAATATTTGTTGAAACAAATCACTATATTGCTCAGTTAAAACGATCAATTTACGATTTCAATCGAAATGAAGATCAGAAAAAAGCAATTCAAATTGTCAAAAACGATTTTAAACTGTGATATAGGTCTAGAGGGAATAACGGAGGTGCGGGGAATGAAGGTTCTTGTGGTTGGCAGAGGTGGCCGGGAGCATGCGATTTGCCGGAAAGTCAGTGAGAGTCCGCTTGTATCGGAGGTTTTTGCGGCTCCGGGCAATCCGGGGATGATGGACTGCGCATCGCTTGTGAATATCAATGAAAATCAGCTGGATGAGCTTGTTGTTTTCGCAAAGGAAAAGGAAATTGGCCTGACGATCATCGGTCCTGAAGTTCCATTGCTTGAAGGATTAGCAGACCGATTCATTGAGGAGGGCCTTAAGGTTTTCGGTCCTCAAAAGGCAGCGGCCGTGATCGAGGGCAGCAAGTCGTTTGCAAAGGATCTCATGAAAAAATACAGTATTCCGACAGCGGAATACCAGGTGTTCACTGAGTATGCAGAAGCAAAAGCCTATCTTGATAAAATTGGAGCCCCGATTGTGATCAAGGCAGACGGGCCGGCGGCTGGCAAGGGCGTAGTTGTGGCGATGACTCAGCAAGAGGCAGAAAAAGCACTCCAGGATATGTTACTGAACGAAAAGTTTGGCGAGGCGTCGGCAAGTGTGGTCATGGAGCAATTTTTAACAGGGGAAGAGTTTTCGCTGATGGCATTTGTGAACGGTGAAAGTGTGGTCCCGCTGGAGATCGCGCAGGATCATAAGCGCGCCTTTGATGGCGACATGGGGCCAAACACTGGCGGAATGGGCGCTTATTCACCAGTACCGCATATTCGCAAGGAAACAGTCGAGAAAGCAGTGCAAAACGTGCTGATTCCGGCGGCGCGCGCGATGGTTCAGGAAGACCGCAGTTTTACCGGTATCCTTTATGCCGGGCTGATTGAAACGGTGGACGGACCAAAAGTGATCGAATTTAATGCACGCTTTGGCGATCCGGAAACACAGGTGATTTTGCCAAGGATGAAATCGGATTTGGTTGAGGTCATGCTTAAGGTGCTTGAAGGAAAGTCTCCAGAAATTGAGTGGCATGAGGAAGCGATGGTCGGAGTAGTCGTCGCGGCAAATGGCTATCCCGAGGAGTATGAGAAAGGTGCGGTCCTTAAAGGATTAGAAAACATGTCTCAAGTTTTCCATGCTGGCACGGCAAAGAACGAAGAAGGACAGTTTACGACCAATGGCGGTCGGGTACTGCTGGTCGGTGCAAAATCTGCTACATTAAAAGAAGCGCAGCAAAAGGTATATGCTGAGCTTGAAAAGCTGGAGTGCCCTGAAACCTTTTACCGGAAGGATATCGGGAACAAGGCTATTGGGCGAATTACTGTTTAAATATGTATTTAACGTGTTACTGTATGAAAAAGCAGCAAAGCAATCGTTCATAAGAAGCAGCATGACTACCTGGCGCGTCTCTTGTTAACTCCGCGGGTGTAAACGAGCAGCAGGGCAATGATGCTTCCGACGATCGCGATCCATACGAAGCTCATGTCCGTCACGTATTCCCAAAACATAGTATCATCTCCTTTATGGAGCCCCCAGGTTTGGGGGCTTTTGTCTTTCTCAGTGACCATGCAGAGTGTCAGCTTGGATTATAAGGAATCCATCCTTCGCCATCGCCTGTTTCGGCGTTGTTTTCCTCCATCATATCCTGGCCCTTTTCGTAGGCGGCAGTGAGCGGGCAGTAGCGGACGATTCCTTCGCCGACTTTCATTGCTCCAAGCATCGCCATGAAGATATACGAGTCTTTCCATGGACGTTTCACCATTTTTGAAGTGGACCAGGCGAGGATTGTCAATCCCATCGTGATTCTGACCAGTGCGTTAATGATTCCAATGTTCGGGCGTACATTCATTTTTTCATCGCTCCTTTACGAAGTTTTTACAATTAATTTGAAATTCTTTAGTGCGTTAAACAACGAAATATGTTACCATAGAAACCAATAATGAAAGGGCTTTCTTTTATTGGGATTAAACGATTTTTTTATATATAGAGAAAAGGGGAACAAGGTATGGAACAACGTTATCGATGGAAAAACAAACAATTGCGCGACCATGCTGCTGTTTTGGACGGCTCCCTTTCACCGACGATCTTGCTGAAGAATGCGACTTATTTGAACCAGACTTTCCGCAAATGGATGACTGCGAACATTTGGATTTACAAGGACCGGATTGTATATGTTGGTGAAAATCTGCCTGAGAATACGAAACAGTGCGAAACAGTTGATTGCAGCGGAATGAAGCTTGTGCCGGGTTATATTGAACCGCACGCTCATCCGTTTCAACTTTATAATCCCCATTCTTTTGCTGCCTATGCATCTCAGACTGGGACGACCACGATGATCAGCGACAATATGGTGCTTGCTTTGCAATTGGGTAAAAAGAAAGCGTTTACTTTTATTAATGAGCTGAATAATAACCCTGTCACGATGTATTGGTGGTGCAGGTTTGATGCACAGACGGAAATCCAGCATGAGGAAGAGGTGTTTTCAAACAGCAATGTCAGGGCCTGGCTTGAACATGAGAATGTCCTTCAGGGGGGCGAGCTGACGTGCTGGCCGAAGCTGATGAACGGGGATGACATGATTCTTCACTGGATGCAGGAAACGAAACGCCTCCATAAGAAAATCGAAGGCCATTTCCCGGGCGCATCCGAAAAAACGCTTGCAAAAATGATGCTGTTTGGCGCGGATTGCGACCATGAGGCGATGACTGGTGAAGAAGTAAGAAGAAGGCTTATGCAGGGCTATATGGTGTCACTCCGCCATTCTTCGATCCGGCCGGATTTGCCGAAGCTGCTGGATGAGATTCACGAGCTTGATATAGCGGTTTATGACCGATTCATGATGACAACGGATGGTGCGTCAACAGCCTTTTACGAAAATGGCGTGATGGATGAATTAATCCGGATTGCCATCGATAGAGGTGTTCCGGTCATTGACGCTTACAATATGGCGACAATCAATGTGGCGCGGTATTATAATTTCGAGCATTTGCACGGCAACATTGCGACAGGCCGCATTGCGAACATCAACTTTTTAAGTGATGAGCGTGAACCTGCTCCGGTTTCCGTGCTGGCAAAAGGCCAGTGGGTGAGACGTCACGGAGAGGCAATCGAAGCGGCAAGCGAGCTGGATTGGTCAGAATTAGGATTCGAGCCGTTAAAAATCGATTGGGAGCTGACGTTAGATGATATGCAATTCTCGATGCCATTTGGCATTAAGATGGAGAATTCGGTCATTACAAAACCTTATTCCATCTCAATTGATGTGTCAGGTGATGAATTAGCTTCAAGTCATGATGAGTGCTTTTTCATGCTGATCGACCGGAATGGCGAGTGGCGGATCAATACGATTTTAAAAGGCTTTGCGACTGATTTGCAGGGACTGGCGAGTTCATTCTCCAACACAGGTGACATTATCCTCATCGGCAAAAATAAGCAGGATATGATGGCTGCTTTTAACCGAATGAAGGAGCTTGGCGGCGGAATTGTTGCATGCGAGAATGGGGTGCCTGTACGGGAAATTCCGTTAAGGCTGCAGGGCATCATGTCCAGTCATCCTGTAGGTGAATTGATGGCCGAAGAAAAGAAGCTGCTTGAGTATTTGAAGGAAAAAGGGTATAAATTCGCAGACCCGATTTATTCACTGTTATTCTTCTCATCAACGCATTTGCCATACATCAGAATCACGCAGCGGGGCATCTATGATGTCATGAAAAAAACGGTACTCTTTCCAACGATAATGCGTTAAAATATAAAAGTGCATCAAGACATTTACAGCCATGAGAACAGGGAGTTCACAGGGGTGGCGAGAATGATGAAAAAATGGATCGCTGTAACAGCGGCTTTGATGATCCTTCTAGCCGGGTGCAGCAGTAAAGAGACAAAGACAGATAAAGATGCAGCGAAACAACATAAAGAAAAAGAAGTTGAAGACGTTGTCAAAGAAGCAGAAAAGCTGCCATATCAGTTCCCGCTGACGGGAATTGGCACAAAAGAAGAGCCAGCTGGCAGAGCCATTGCGGTTGTGGTGAATAACCACCCGAAAGCAAGGCCGCAGTCGGGTCTCAATGAAGCGGATCTCATCTATGAGGTTTTAGCTGAAGGGGAAGTAACAAGGCTGGTTGCAATATACCAAAGTGAACACCCTGAGAAGGTGGGACCCATCCGAAGTGCGAGGGAGTATTTTATCGACCTGGCTTTAGGATATGACAGCTTTTTTGTGGCCCATGGCTACAGTCCTGAAGCGAAGGAAATGCTCGATCGCGGGGATATCGACAACATCAACGGCATTCAGTATGACGGTACTCTTTTTAAGAGGGCAAGTTTCCGCAAGGCCCCGCACAATTCATATATCACTTATGAGAATATGATAAAAGGTGCAGAAAAAAGAAACTACGATATGAATGCGGCACCGGATTCTGCAGTTTTTTTAAGCAAGGAAGAATTCGACGAGCTTGAAGGTGCAGAGGCTAAGGATATCATGGTATCTTACGGGACGCCAGCTTTCGATTTGATTTATGAATACGATGCTGAGATCGGGAAGTATCACCGTTTTTCAGGGAATGAAGAAAGTGCTGATCTCGATTCGAAGGAACCAGTGCTGATTGATAATCTTCTGGTCGTGCAGATGGATCACAAAATTGTAGATTCAGCTGGACGCAGGGATGTTGATTTGGAATCAGGCGGTACGGGTTATCTGTTCCAAAAAGGCAAAGTCAATGAGATACAATGGAAAAATGAAGCTGGCAGGATTATCCCTTATAAGGATGGGGAAAAAGCTGGTTTCGTTCCCGGGAAAACATGGATTAACATCGTCCCATCAATCAGCGATGTCTCATTCGACTCTGAACAATAAGGCGATGTTCGCGGAGTAAAAACTAAGCGGAAACAGTCATAATAAAAATTAGAGTATATAAGGGGTATGACTATATGCAAATTGATAAATTAAGAGGTAAAGAATTAGATCAACTTTTCAAAGCGATTTTATCGCTAAAAGATCTGGACGAAGCGTATCGTTTCTTCGATGACTTGGCGACTGTGAACGAAATCCAGTCACTGGCACAGCGACTTGAAGTTGCCCGCATGCTCCGTGAGGGCAAGACCTACCATAAAATCGAGACAGATACAGGTGCAAGCACAGCAACAATCTCAAGGGTCAAGCGCTGCTTGAACTATGGCAACGATGCATATGAAATGGCATTGGATCGTTTGAAGGAAGAAGAGAATGCTGCCAAGGAACAGGCTTAGTATCTGGGGTTTGAAAAACTAAACGATTACAGGAACCGGAGTCCAGTGTGGCTTCGGTTTTTTTGTTTGTGTTAGAGGCTGCTAGTTAGGAATATATCAGAACAGAAAGTGAAAAACGATTTGGAGTTAAGGACAATGAAAAAGTTGGGAACAAAGGACTTCAAGTAAGGAGTAGAACACGAAAGGAAGGTCGAAAAGTTCTCATCCTAGATAATCTGTTAAATTCCCCTTTAACCTGATGTTTCCTTTTTGTCTGGAGGGAACAAATGCTATAATGGTGGAATGGAAATATAGAATGGGGGCAATTCAAGGATGTACGATGTTCGCGAGTGGCGACATGTGTTTAAACTCGATCCAAATAAAGAAATAACTGATGAAGAACTTGATAGAATTTGCGAGTCTGGAACCGACGCGATCATGGTAGGAGGGACCGATGGTGTCACTCTTGAAGGCGTCCTTGATTTAATGTCCCGAGTCCGCCGTTACACGGTTCCATGCATTCTAGAAGTTTCTACTATAGATTCGATCACACCGGGATTCGATTTTTACTTTATCCCGACAGTACTCAATAGCGGCAATCCGCAGTGGATTACCGGGATGCATCACGAAGCAGTGAAGGAATACGGCGACTTGATGGATTGGGACGAGGTTATGATGGAAGGCTATTGCATCCTGAATCCAGAATGCAAGGCTGCTAAACTAACCGAGGCCAAGACAGAAATGGACGTTGAAGATGTCAGAGCCTATGCGATGATGGCAGAAAAAATGTTCAGCCTGCCAATCTTCTATTTAGAATACAGCGGGACCTATGGCGATCCCGAAATCGTCAAAGCAGCAAAAGGAGCACTCGAAAAGACCGTTCTCTTTTACGGAGGCGGAATCGAAACAGTACAGCAGGCAGCCGAAATGGCCGCTTACTCAGACGTAATCGTCGTAGGAAATGTAGTCTACAGCAACCTCGAAGAAGCACTAAAAACCGTTTCCGCCGCTTCAGTGCGTTAAAGCGATGGGGGTCAGACCCCCGGTGCGGTGATGCGGTGAAGTGGTGGGGGTCAGACCCCCAGTGAGGCAGTGCGTTAATGTGTGTGTTTGTCTGGAAATAGATTTTGATATAAAATAAGAACAAATGTTTGTATGGTGGTGAGGAATGTGCAATTTTTGACGGATAAATTATTGAATGGTTTGAACCCGGAGCAGCAGAAGGCTGTCAAGACATTGGACGGGCCGTTATTGTTGATGGCTGGTGCGGGCAGTGGCAAGACGAGGGTTTTGACGCACAGGATTGCGTATTTAATGGTGGAAAAAGGAGTAAACCCTTATAACATCCTAGCGATTACGTTCACGAATAAAGCAGCGCGTGAAATGCGCGAGAGGATTCATAAGATGATGGGCGGCGCTGCAGATGATATCTGGATTTCAACGTTCCACTCCATGTGCGTGCGTATTTTGCGCCGGGACATCGATCGTCTTGGCTTCAACCGCAACTTCACGATCCTCGATTCGACGGACCAGCAGTCAGTTATTAAATCGATTCTGAAAGACAAGAACATGGACCCGAAGAAATTCGATCCGCGTGCGATTCTTGGAACAATCAGCTCGGCGAAAAACGAACTGATTACACCGGAGGAATACGCGAAAACGGCTGGTGATTACTTCTCGCAAAAGGTCAGCGATGTGTATGAAGAATACCAGCGCAGGCTCCGTAAAAACAATGCGCTCGATTTTGATGACTTGATCATGTCGACGATTACGCTGTTCATCCGTGTGCCGGAAGTGCTTGAATACTATCAGCGCAAGTTCCAGTATATTCACGTCGATGAGTACCAGGATACGAACAGGGCGCAATATATGCTTGTAAAATTACTTGCGCAACGCTTCCAGAATCTATGTGTAGTTGGTGACTCGGACCAGTCGATCTATCGCTGGCGAGGAGCTGACATCGCAAACATCCTATCATTCGAAAAGGATTACCCGAATGCGTCTGTCATCTTACTTGAGCAAAACTACCGCTCTACAAAAAAGATTCTTTTAGCAGCTAATATGGTCATCCAGAACAATATGAACCGTAAGCCGAAGAACCTCTGGACGGAAAACGCAGAAGGCAACAAAATCATGTATTATCGTGCAGACAGCGAGCAGGGTGAAGCCCAGTTTGTCATCGGTAAAATTCAGGAGCTCCTGAGGAACGGACGCAAGCTTTCTGATATTGCGATTTTATACAGAACGAATGCCCAGTCCCGTGTAATCGAGGAATCATTCCTGAAGTCAAACATCGATTACAACATTGTCGGCGGCATCAAGTTCTATGACAGAAAAGAAATCAAGGATGTCCTTGCGTACCTTCGTTTGATTTCAAATCCTGATGATGATATCAGTTTGCAGAGGGTCATCAATGTGCCGAAGCGCGCAATCGGCTCAACTTCAATCGATAAAATCGCCAACTTCGCAACGATGCATGACCTATCGATGTACCAGGCGCTTGATACCATTGAGATGATCGGCCTCAGCCCGAAAGCGGAAAAGGCGGCCATCGAATTCCGTAATCTGATCCGTAACTACACACAGCAGCAGGAATATCTTTCTGTAACGGAGCTAGTAGAGGAAGTTCTTGATAAGACCGGATACCGAGACATGCTGAAGGCGGAAAAATCGATTGAGTCTCAAAGTCGTCTTGAGAACCTGGATGAATTTTTAACCGTAACAAACAGCTTTGAAGAAAGCAGTGAAGATAAATCTCTTGTCGCATTCCTGACTGATTTGGCGCTAGTCGCTGACATTGACCGTCTCGATGATGACGGCCAGAAGAAGACGGATGTTGTCACACTGATGACGCTCCACTCCGCGAAGGGTCTTGAGTTTCCAGTCGTCTTCTTGATTGGCTTGGAAGAGGGTGTATTCCCGCACAGCCGTTCTTTGATGGAAGAGATGGAGATGGAGGAAGAGCGCCGTCTGGCATATGTCGGAATTACACGTGCAGAAGAAGAACTGTTCATCACGAATGCCCAGATGCGTACCTTGTTTGGCCGTACAAATATGAACCCGGAATCAAGGTTCATTAAGGAAATCCCGGCTGAATTGGTCGAAGATGCTGCCCCGAAACCGAAGAGATCTACACCAGTAAGCGGCGGCAGACCAGCAGCAAGACCGGCAATCCCACAGCGTGGTGCAGTTGCCCGTCCAGTTGCAGCCTCAAGCGGCGGCGGGGAAATCGGATGGAAGGTTGGAGACAAAGCGCAGCACGGCAAGTGGGGAACAGGCACAGTTGTCAGCGTAAAAGGATCCGGCGAAGGAATGGAGCTAGATATCGCGTTCCCAAGCCCAACAGGAATCAAACGACTGCTGGCAAAATTCGCGCCGATTCAAAAGGCGTAAACGACTGCTTGTAAAATTTGCTCCAATCCAAAAAGCGTAATCATCATTAAATTTAACGCTATTTATGAAAGGGCTGGATTTATGGATTTTCAGAGCGCTGAAAACAAAGCTAAGGATTTGCAGAACCTGCTTAATCAATATAGTTATGAATATCATGTCCTCGACCAGCCGTCGGTTCCTGATGCTGAATACGACCGCTTGTTACGAGAGTTGATCGAAATTGAAGAGCAATTCCCCGAATTGCAGACCCCTGATTCACCAACACTGCGTGTCGGCGGCGAGGTTTTAACGATGTTCAATAAAGTGCAGCATGCCACGCCAATGTTAAGCCTGGGCAACGCGTTTGATGAACAGGATCTACGTGATTTCGATCGCCGAGTCCGCCAGGGTGTTGGCGAAAATGTTGCCTATGTTTGCGAGCTGAAAATCGATGGGCTTGCTGTTTCGCTCATTTATGAAGACGGTATGTTTATCCGTGGGGCGACACGGGGGGATGGAACGACGGGTGAGGATATTACGTCTAATCTTAGGACAATCCGCTCCTTGCCGATCCGCCTGAAGGATCCTGTTTCGCTGGAGGTTCGTGGTGAAGCATTCATGCCAAAGAAGTCCTTTGAAAAATTGAACAAGGCGAGACTTGAGAGGGAAGAGGAACCATTCGCGAATCCTCGCAATGCGGCTGCAGGCTCACTGCGCCAGCTTGATCCTAAAATTGCTGCTTCACGGAGCCTTGATGTATTTCTTTATGGTATTGCTGATCTCGGCAATACAGGAATCGAGTCTCACAGCGAAGGTCTGGATTACCTTGAAAAGCTGGGCTTCAAGACAAATAAAGAACGACGCAAGGTTGCTGACATTGAAGGTGTCATTGAATATGTAAACGGATGGGTCGAAAAGCGACCGAATCTTCCGTATGATATTGATGGCATCGTCATTAAAGTCGATTCGTTTGATCAGCAGGCAGAGCTTGGTACCACCGCGAAAAGCCCTCGCTGGGCCATCGCTTTCAAGTTCCCGGCTGAAGAAGTCGTCACAACTTTGAAGGATATTGAATTGAGTGTTGGACGCACAGGGGTTGTTACTCCTACTGCCATTTTAGAGCCTGTTCAGGTTGCGGGTACGACGGTTGGACGAGCATCGTTGCACAATGAAGATCTGATCCGTGAAAAGGATATTAAAATCGGCGATAAAGTGGTCGTGAAAAAAGCCGGGGACATCATTCCGGAGGTTGTGAACGTTCTTGCAGAGCAACGGACTGGCGATGAAATTGAATTCCATATGCCGACCCATTGCCCTGAATGCGAAAGCGAGCTTGTCAGGATTGAAGGGGAAGTCGCACTTCGCTGCATCAATCCTAAGTGCCCGGCGCAAATCAGGGAAGGCTTGATCCATTTTGTTTCCCGCGATGCGATGAACATCGACGGACTGGGCGAAAGAGTGGTCAGCCAGCTGTTTGCTGAACAGCTGATCAAGGACGTTGCCGATATTTACAAACTGACTCGCGAGCAGCTGCTTGCACTCGAGCGGATGGGCGAAAAGTCCGTCAACAACCTGCTGTCAGCGATCGATGCTTCAAAAGCAAATTCGCTGGAAAAGCTATTGTTCGGCCTTGGCATCCGCCTTGTCGGAGCGAAAGCAGCCAAAACGCTTGCTCAGGAATTTGGCACGATGGACCAGCTGATGGAAGCTACACGTGACCAATTGACAGCGATCAACGAAATCGGCGACAAAATGGCCGATTCAGTTGTCATGTATTTTGACAATGATGAGGTAAAAGAATTAGTTTCTGAGCTGAAGGCTGTCGGCGTTAACATGGAATACAATGGTCCACGTAAGGTGTCCGCTCTGGATTCAGATTCATTCTTTGCGGGTAAAACGGTCGTGCTGACAGGAAAGCTTGAGCAAATGGGACGAAACGAAGCGAAGGAAAAAATCGAAGCGCTTGGCGGCAACGTAGCCGGAAGCGTGAGCAAGAAGACAGATTTGGTCATCGCAGGTGAAGATGCCGGATCGAAACTGACAAAAGCAGAAAGCCTGGGGATTGAAGTGTGGAACGAGGAGAGAATGCTTGAAGAATTAAATAAATAAGAGGTGTAAACACCATGAGGAAGCTCTCAATGGTCGCTTTATCTCTTGTCCTTTTGCTGACAGCCTGTGCCCCTAATTTTCAAAAGCAGGAAGAGGTCGTCCAGAAGAAGGATGATGATACGAAAGAAAAAGCGATTATCCCGAAATACAAGATTTCGGACGAATATTACCGGACCATCATGCCGTTTGAGCCTGGGGAAGCCCGCGGCATGGTCGTAAATAATTTAAATACGCGCTATGACATCACCGAGTTCGAAACCGGCTTGATGCGCATTGCGCAAAACTCATTTTCTACAGATCAATACGTTTTCAAGGAAGGGCAGTACCTTGATGGTGACACTGTGACATCCTGGCTTAACCGAAAAATGACCGATGCTCAGGTTAAGGCCAAGGAAGATGAATTGAAAAAGAAATCGAAAAAGACAAAGGTCACGGTGGACAATCCAGGATTAAATCCTGCCGATCCTGGGACAGGTGATGTGCATGAACGAAATAAGAAGAACCCGATTTACCTCGCCCACATCCTTGAACACGACTACTTAGTGAAAGTAGGCGGAGAAAAAGGAACGTACCAGTTAGGCGGCGTGGCAATCGGGCTGGCGATGAATTCCGTCCACTACTACACGAAAGAAAAGTATGGCGCTGTTTATGAAAAAAATATTTCCCGTGCTGTCCTTGAAAAAGAAGGCAAGCAAATGGCCCAGGAAGTCGTCAACAGGCTAAGGGGAATCAAGGAATTAAGCGATGTGCCGATTACAGTCGGCCTGTTCGAACAGCAAAGCAGATCGTCTGTCGTTCCAGGAAACTTCTTTGCATATGCCGAGGTATCCCAGGGAAGCAACAATATCGGCAGCTGGAAGGATGTAAAGGAAGAGTATATCCTGTTCCCATCAGACCAAGCACAGAAGGACCACAGGGATGACTTAACCTTTTTCCAGAACTTCAAGCAAGACGTGGAAACCTATTTTCCTAACTTCAATGGAGTCATTGGAAAGGGATTTTATCTAGATGGCCAGCTTCAAGAGCTGAATATCAATATTCCAATCCAGTTCTACGGAAAAGCCGAAGCCATTGGTTTCACCCAGTACGTAACGGGGCTTGTCATGGAGCATTTCCCGAGCTATGTATCTGTGCAGGTCAATATTTCCTCAGTAATGGGACCGGAAGCATTGATTGTAAAGAAACCGGACCAGGATGAACCGTTTGTCCATATTTATCAATAAGGGAATTTAGTAAAAGAAGCAAAGAGCTGCGGCACTTTGTTTCTTTTTATGGGGAAAAACTTTCATCGCTACAGTACTGTACATAGTTAAAGGATTCCCGAAAAAGGAAGTTTTTATTTTTCATAATCGCACCACCATCGAGGGAGACTACGATGGTGTCGAATCCGGGAAGTGGACCCAATATAAACATTCAATGGAGGGCAAGGGCTAATGTCTGAAAAGAAAGAAGAACTTAAGGAACAGCTAAGTGTACTCACCGCTCGCAGGGACCGGATGCAGAAAAATCTTTACGAGGTCGAGAAGGAAATAGCAGAGGTCAATAAGAAGCTGGCCAAGATGAAATAAGTTTCAGGAGCTAGTAACGGTTATATCAAGACCATAGGTTATGAGGTTTTTTCAACTGAAAGGTCATAAGAATCTATATAACGACCATTCGAGGTGAAATTTTACAACGGAAAGGTC
>NZ_JBALQL010000032.1:28686-42049 GCF_036964885.1 Bacillus sp. JJ1122
CGTTATAACGACCATTCGACTTGAGATTTTACAACTGAAGGGTCATGAGAACCATACTAAAAACCATTCATGATGAGAATTTTCATCTGAAAAGTCATAAGAACTATTATAAAGACCACTCGACGAGAAATTTTTCATCTGAGAGGTCATATACACTTAACCAACTAAAAAAAGCTGTAGACTACCTTGTTTTCTAAGGTTGTCTACAGTCTGAGGTTTCTATTCGGATCGAATCGTTTTTAAATTTTATCTTCTTCTGCTTCTTTTACGGAGGAAGGCTGGGATACTTAGCGAGTCATCTTGATTTTGCGTTTGGCGACCATGCTGGACAGGTTCTTCATAGCTTCTGGGTTCCTCATAACTTCGTTGTTCTCCGTAATTTCGTTGTTCCTCATATCTTCCTGATTCTTCATATACACCGTATTCTTCATATTCTATAGGTTCCATTTCAGTTTTTTCGTAATGAGTAGGTTCTCTGTAAGCTGCACTCTCATGCCGTGCTGCGTGCCTTTGAGATCGGTGCGTTCCGTTTCCTTCTGATAATGAGCGTTGGGAGGTGTTGGATGGCAGTTCGTCATCATGGTTGAATCCAGTTGCAATCACCGTAATCATAATATTTTTATCAAGCTGTTCGTTAATGACGGAACCGAAAATCATATTCAATTCCTGGCCGGTTGCTTCGGCTACAATATCGGCTGCTTCTTGTACTTCATACAGGCTTATATCCTTGCCGCCAGTTATATTCAACAATACACCCTTGGCTCCATCGATGGAGGTCTCAAGCAAGGGGCTGGAGATGGCTTTTTTCGCAGCTGCGACAGCACGTCCATCACCTGAGGCAACACCGATCCCCATTAAGGCTGTTCCTGGAAATGACATGATTGTTTTTACGTCAGCAAAATCAAGGTTGATTAAACCTGGTACGGCAATTAAATCCGAAATACCCTGAACACCCTGCCTGAGGACATTGTCCGCTTCACGGAAGGCTTCGAGCATCGGCGTTCTTTTGTCGACTACTTCCAATAATCGTTCGTTTGGAATGATGATTAAAGTATTAACGGCTTTTTTCATCTCTTTTATTCCGGCTGCCGCATTTTGGGCACGCTTGTTTCCTTCGAATTTGAATGGACGTGTGACTACACCAATTGTCAGCGCGCCAACATCACGCGCGATTTGAGCAATAGCCGGTGCAGCTCCAGTACCAGTTCCTCCGCCCATTCCCGCTGTCACGAACACCATATCGGCGCCTTTTAACACTTCCTCAAGTTCTTGCCTGCTCTCCTCGGCTGCCTTTCTGCCAATTTCGGGATTTGCGCCTGCCCCTAATCCTCTTGTCAGCATACTTCCGATCTGCATCTTGATTTCCGCTTTTGACATATGAAGAGCTTGTGCATCTGTATTAACAGCAATAAACTCTACACCTTGTACTCCATCTTCAATCATCCGGTTAACGGCGTTATTTCCACCGCCACCTACTCCAATCACTTTTACCGTAGCAAATTTATCTATATATGGATCCAAATCAAACATCCCTAGTCCTCCTAATTGTTTTTCTAAGTATCCAGCGCTTTCGTTTTTCTCTATCATTATACAATTCGTTCGAGGAAGTCTTTTCCTGAAGGTTGTTAATGAATTGTAACGCCAAAGTAATAAAAGAGACAAGGATAAGGGGTTGGGTTCTGGGAAATGGAAAGGATTTGGTTCGCCAAGCACATCATTTTTTAGATAATAAATGCCCTAATTCCCGCCTCCAGCCTGTCCACCATAAAAAAGTATAGGTGATATTAAAAGAGTGCTAGTGATAGCGCTTTCAGTGGCTTTTTCCCTAGATATAATGGTCTTGTAAGCACATAAATACAAGTTTGAAAGGGGAATGGGAATGAAGAAAGCTTGGAAATTGATCTCTCTTATGCTGGTTGTCATGTTGTTTACCGGCTTGGCTGCTGGATGTAACAACGGTGGAGGAAAAGTAAACGTTGGTATCGTTCTTCCTACAAAGGATGAGCCTCGTTGGGTGCAGGATGAGCAGCGATTCAAGGATGCCTTATCTGATACAAAGTATTCGACTGAAATTTTATTCAGCCAGGGATCTTCTGCTAAGGAAAAAGAAAACGTTGAAACATTGATTAACAAGGGCATCAAGGTCCTGATTATCAGTCCTCAGGATGGCGATGCTGCAGCTGCTGCAGTAGAAGCCGCTAAAAAGGAAGACATCACGGTTATCGCTTATGACCGTCTTATTACAAATACAGATGCTGTTGACTACTATGTAACGTTCGACAGCCTGGCAGTAGGTGCTGCCCAGGCGCAATACTTGATCGATCATGCGAAAGGTTCTGGCGTGCCGTTGTACTTATACGCTGGTGCTGCTTCTGATAATAACGCGTTCTTGTTCTTCGAGGGTGCATGGAAGGTACTTCAGCCTAAGATTGCTGATGGCACATTCAAAATCGCAAACTCAAGCGAGGCGGAAGCTTTGAAAAATAAGGCTGAGCTTTCTCGTGACGAGCTAAGCAAGATTCTTGGCCAGGTCACGACAAACTGGGATGCAAACGAAGCGAAAAATAAAGCTCAAACACATTTGACTGCAGCAAGCGCTGATCTGAAAGGCGATGTGGCAATCCTTGCTCCAAACGATGGAACAGCTCGCTCAATCGCTGACGTTTTCGCTACAGATGGCGATGTATCAAGCTTTGTTGTAACAGGGCAGGATGCTGAAAAAGCATCAATCCAATATATCATCGATGGCAAGCAGTCCATGACTGTCTTCAAGGATGTACGTACTCTTGTAAAAGATGCAATCGATATGGCGGTTACAGTACTGGATGGCAAAAAGCCTGAAACAACTGGCACATACGATAATGGCAAAGTTGATGTAAAAGCAAAGCAAACAAACGTAATCGTTGTTGATAAAGAAAATGTGAAAAAAGAATTGATTGATTCTAAGTACTATAAGGCAGACGACTTTACAGGTTTGGAATAATACTAAAAAATTGCGCGGAATAGTGGCAGGGCATTCTGTCACTATTTCGCAAATGCATCAGTTGTTTGGTTAAGGGAGGGATCAGGATGAGCGAATTTATTTTGGAGATGAACCAGATATCCAAGGAGTTCACAGGGGTCAAAGCGCTCTCCGATGTTAATTTTAAAGTGAAAAAAGGCGAAATTCACTGTTTGATTGGGGAGAACGGAGCGGGGAAGTCCACCTTGATGAAGGTGACGAGCGGCGTGTATCCCTATGGCACATACGAGGGTGATATCGTTTTTGAAGGAGCTGTGCAGCAGTTTAATAGAATCAGTGACAGCGTGAGCGCCGGCATCGCAATTATTTACCAGGAGTTAGCATTGTTCCCTGATCTTACGGTTTATGAAAATATTTTCGCAGGCAACGAAGTGAAGCGAGGCTCGATCGTCGACTGGAACCAGACCATCGTGAAAGCGAAGGAATTGCTGAAAAAGGTGAAGCTGAATGTAAACCCGGAAACGCTTGTAAAGGATTTGAGCGTAGGGAAGCAGCAGCTGGTTGAAATCGCGAAAGCGCTAAGCAAAAACGTAAAACTGCTCATTCTTGACGAACCAACTGCCGCACTCAATGAAGACGACAGCGAAAACCTGCTGGAGTTATTGGGAGATTTGAAAAATCAGGGAATCACGTGCATTATGATCTCGCACAAGCTGAAGGAAGTCATTTCAATTGCCGATCAGGCGACGGTTCTCCGTGATGGCCGGACAATCTGTACACTCGATGCTTCCAGAGGGGAAGTTTCCGAAAGCATTATCATCAAGAACATGGTCGGCAGGGATATTGAAGATATTTATCCTAAGAGAGCGAACAAAACTTTCGGGGATAAAATTCTTGAATTGAAAAATTGGTGTGCATACGATGCACAGCTTGGCCGCCAGGTTGTAAAGGATGCCAATCTCCATGTGAAAAAGGGTGAAATTGTCGGGATAGCCGGATTGATGGGATCTGGACGGACTGAGCTGGCTTTAAGCATTTTTGGCAATCCGAAGTCTTACAAAGTGCAGGGAGATCTGCTTTTAGATGGTACGACTAGGAAGCTGAAACATCCGAGAGAAGCCATCAAAGCGGGAATTGCCTACGTCACGGAAGATCGCAAGGGCGATGGCCTGTTTTTGCTTCAGGATATTAAAAGTAATGTTTCTGCTGCACATCTGCAGGGTGTCTCAACAAATGGAATCATAAACGATAATGAAGAAATAAAGGTCGCAACGGATTACAAAAAGTCCTTAAACATCAAATCGTCTTCACTCGAGCAATTGGTCGGCAATTTAAGCGGCGGCAACCAGCAGAAGGTGTCTCTCGGCAAGTGGCTGTTCGTTGGGCCGAAGCTCTTGATTCTGGATGAACCGACACGAGGGATTGATGTTGGGGCCAAATTCGAAATTTACACAATCATGAACAAGCTAATCAGCGAAGGCATGAGCATCATCATGATTTCTTCAGAGCTTGGCGAGGTGCTTGGAATGAGTGACCGAGTATACGTCATGGCGGAAGGACAAATCAAAGGTGAGTTGTCCATAACTGAGGCGAATCAAGAAAAGATCATGCAGCTTGCTACGCAATAGGAGGTTATCCCTTGAACTTTTTCACTGAACTTAAGTCGTTGGTCAAAGTAAATATTCGTGACTACGGAATGTATATTGCACTGTTATTCATTATGCTTACCTTCTCACTCATGACGGATGGGCTGTTCATGTCATCCCGTAATATCAGCAACCTGCTCGATTCAGCTGGATATATTGCTGTCCTTGCAGTCGGAATGACGCTGGTCATTGTCATCAGGCATATTGATTTGTCTGTTGGATTTTTGGCAGGCTTTCTCGGAGCGATTGCCGCAATCCTGCTCACACAGGCAGGTGTGCCAATCTATTTAACGATTCCGATCATTCTTGTGCTGGGAATCATTATCGGGCTGTTCAATGGCCTGCTGATCGCTCAGATCGGGATTCCTTCTTTTGTGGCGACGCTCGCAGGAATGCTGATTTTCAGGGGTGCTTTGCTTCAGGTGACGGAGAAATCCGGAACGATTATTATCAAGGACGAAAATTTCAATGCAATTGGAAATGGCTTCATTCCTTCCATCGTAGAAGTGAATGGCCTGCATTTGCTCTCCTTGATTGTCGGTATTGCAGGCATAATTTTGTACATTTACAGCGAAATTTCCACTCGTAAAAATAAGCTTAAATACCAGTTTGAGGTTGTTTCCAAAGGCATCTTCACTCTGAAGCTAGTATTCATTTCAGCCATCATTTCCTATATAACCTGGATTCTCGCAGGCTATAACGGTTTCTCCTGGACAGTTGTCATCATGCTGCTTGTTGTTCTTGTCTATCACTTCCTGACAACAAAAACAGTGCTAGGCAGACATATTTATGCTGTCGGAAGCAACCCGGAAGCAGCCCACCTAAGCGGGATCAACGTTAAGAAAATCACATACATGGTATTCGGTTCGATGGGGATGCTCGCTGCCCTGTCAGGTATTTTATTCACATCCCGCCTGCAATCGGCTACTACGACCGCAGGTACACTGTTTGAGCTTGATGCCATTGCGGCAGCCTATGTAGGCGGAGTTTCCTCAGCAGGCGGTGTCGGCAAAGTAACGGGTGCAATTATTGGGGCGATCGTAATGGCCTCGCTGTCCAACGGGATGAACCTTTTGGGAGTAGGGATCTCTTATCAGTACATCATTCGCGGCGGAGTATTGGCCGCAGCGGTCATATTTGATGTGATGACCCGCAGGAAAAAAGCTTAGTCCGGTTAGAAAAATAGTTGAGGCTGTGTGACATGGTTAATGTAAAGGAACTGTATGTTTCACATGGCCTCTAATCTATGAAGGAGTTTCACATGGTCTCTAATCTATGAAAGAATTCCACAAAATCTTGTATCTATGAAAAATTTTAAAGAGCTGTGTATCTTAAAGAAGTGTGACATCACCCGACTATATGAAAAAAATTTCAAATAGCTCCGTATTTTGAAGAAGGTTACCATCACTCGAATCCATGGAAAAATTCATCTATCATTCCTCCCAGATCGGCTCCTCAACGCATTTTTCTGAATCGTCAAATAAGTATTGAACATTCTCCCGCAGATGGTATTATGAAACTAATTTACTAGTGGAAAAGGAGATTCTTCTTTTGCGAAAAATCGGCATAATCCTACTCTCTTTCTTAATCATTGTCCTCTTTTATTTTACATGTTCGTCCGCGGTAAAGGTCTTTCGCTTTGATTGGGAGATGCCTGAGACTGCCGCTTCAAAGGAGGCTCCATACCGGCTTGTGCTGATTACGCAGGAGCTGGATACACCGTTTTGGGATAAAGTTGGGGCGGGTGCACAAAGGCAGGCAAAAGATGAAGGAGCAAGCCTAGAGGTATGGGGCAGCTACGGGAAGAACCAGGAGGATTTTTTAAAGAAAGTTGAAATTGCCATCCATTCAAAGGTTGATGGAATCATTGTGCAGGGTCTGGATTCGGAAGAGTTTAAGAATTTGACGAAGGTGAAAGCAGCCTTCTATGGAATTCCGATTATCACGGTCGCCAATGATGTGCCAATGACGGAGAGCCTGAGAAGGACATACGTTGGATCTGATCAGTACATGGCCGGAAGGATGATCGCTAGCCAGATGGTCTCTGCAATGGGGTCGTCGGGGAAGATTATCTTGCTGTCTGACAGCCGCCATGAATATTATCAGCAGCAGCGGCTTAACGGAATCCAGGATGTCTTTAAGGACTATCCTGATATACAGACAATCCATGCGGAAACAACTGAGGCGAGGGAGCAGGTGATCGCCACTACGAGGGATATGCTGAATAAGACGCCTGATGCCGATGGTTTTATCGCGGTCAATGCAAATATTGCTGGTTCGATGATTCAGGAAATCAGCAGACGTTCACAGGTTGAGCCTTTCCACATTTTTACGTTCGACGATGCTCCAGATTCGCTCTCGCTGCTCATGCGGGGGAAGCTTGATGGAGTGATTGAGCAATCACCCGAGGAGATGGGCAAGGTTAGTGTCAATTTAATCATGAAATGGCTGAGGAATGAAACGGTCCCTCTTGATAATAAAGGCTACTTGACGGATATTCGGATGCTGAAAGCGATGGACGGAGAATGAATAAAATACAGAAGAAAATTTGGTTGCTCGCCATGGTCGTTTTGGTGTTCATGTCGGCAATTTGGATAGCGCTTACATACTACAATCATAAAACTCAAAGTCAATATAATGATATTTTGCAAAGATATCTAAGTTTTAACGAGGTAACGATCGCAAGCCAGCAGCTGGTAACGGATTTGAATAATTACTTGCTTCTTCCTTCTCCAGGCAATTTAGAGAGGATCAGCCACAGCAAAGAGAAAATCCGCAATGCGAAATACGATGTTTATAAGCTAAAAAATGCAAAAAACGATTTTGCCTTAACGAACTATATGAATCTGATGGACAGTCTGATTGAAACAGCAGACAGGGCCCTTTTGTTCCAGTCTGAAAAGGAAACGGAGGATTCGGCACAAGAGTTTTCCGAAGCGTCGCGAATCTCGATGTATATTTCCGAGACGTCCCTGACCTTGCTTGATAAAGAACTGAAGACTTATGAGCTGATGTATCGGGGAATCATTGGCCAATCAAAGGAACTGAATAAGCTTGGTGTCTGGCTGCTGCTCCTGATTACAAGCTTGAGTTTGCTATTAACCTATTGGATTTCGTTAAGTATCACAAGACCAGTAGAGAGGCTGACCAAAGCGGCGAACGAATTGTCGAAGGGGCGATTCGATTTGCAAATCAAGGTCGAGTCCAACGATGAAATTGCCTTTCTTGCGAAAACATTCGACCATATGAGGGTGAATATCAATAACCTGATTTCAGAAATACAGGAGAAGGCGCAGCTCGAACGTGAACTCCAGCAAAATAAGCTCCTGCTGCAGGAGAGCCAGCTGCTCAGCCTGCAAAGCCAGATCAACCCGCATTTTCTGTTCAACACACTGAATACACTTTCTAAGAAAGCCTATCTGGAAGGCGCAGAAGAAACGAGCAATATGATCGTGAATGTTGCCGGTCTATTGCGCTATAGCTTAAAACGGCTTGATAGGTCTGTCGCGCTATATGAGGAAGTAGCAGTTTTAAAACAGTATATCGACATCCAGGAAGCGAGGTTCACTGAACGTCTGCAGCTTCATATGGAGGTGGATGAATCATGCCAGCATGTGCAGATTCCGGGACTGACTTTGCAGCCAATTATTGAAAATGCCGTCATCCATGCGGTCGAGCCTGAGGAAGATGGCGGTGTGATTTGGTTCCGTATTGCTGATGAAGGCGAAAGTGTAAGGATTGAGATTGAAGACGATGGACCGGGAATGACGGAGGAAAAAATCAAACAAATCCTTGAGGGGCATCAGCTAGTCCAGTCCGGAGGCCACTCAACTGGGATCGGACTCAGTAACGTCGTGAAACGTCTGCGGTTATTTTACGAGAATGAAGATGTGTTAGAGATTCATAGCGAAATTGGAAACGGCACAAAGGTAGTCTTAAAAATACCGAAGGCAAGGAGGATTGCAGAAAATGATAAAACTCCTGATCGTGGATGATGAACAGATTGAGCGGGAAGGAATGCAGGCCATTTTGCATAAAGCCTATCCGAAACTAACCATTCAACAAGCGAGAAATGGAAAAGTTGCTGTAGAAATGGTTGAGGAATTCATGCCTGATCTGATCTTGATGGATATCATGATGCCGGGAATGAACGGCCTTGAAGCGATCGAGCGCATAAGTTCCGTTCATCCAGACATAAAATTCGTCATGGTGACCGCCTATGATATGTTTGATTACGCCCGTTCCGCCTTAAAACTAGGTGTGAAGGATTACTTACTCAAGCCTAGCAAGCCAAGTGAAATCCTTGATACCGTCGGGAGAGTGCTGGAGGAAATAGAAGCGGAGAGAGAAACGCATGCTGTAAACAGGCTTCAGCAGGATGCGCTTGAAAAAGCATTGCGGGTCGTCGAAACCGATGTGGTGACACAGCTGCTGTATGACCATGTGCATGAAGTCCACATAGACTTGCTGATGGAAATGCTAGGCATACAGTCTGCAAGGGAAAGCTTTGTCATGGTTGTTTTGCTGCCTGCTGGCTCTGAACATCTCTACCAGATCATCAAAGAGAAGGTACGTAAAACAGGAAGCGGCTGGGTAGGAGCTTTGTCAGGCTGCCAGCTGCCGATCATAGTTTTTCGTGAACAAGACAAATCATTTCGAACCCAGGCAGTTTCGCTGGCAAGGGACATTCTTTCAGCTGTAAAATCGGATTCCGGTGCCCGCTGGTTCGCAGGGATTGGCAATGCCTATGGCTCTTTGGAGCAAATCAGACAATCCTATCAGGAAGCATTGAACGCTACCATGGATACGTCCCTCCCTGTAAAATATCGTTTTTACGGAGATATGCCAACCCTTGGCGCTGTCAGTGACGGGCAATTGGGCAGGCAAAGGGAAAAGCAGTTATTTGACCAAGTCCGGCTCGGGCAATGGGACCTGGTGATGGATACGGTCATGGATGTGATCCATAGTTATGGTAACGCCGGAACGAATCTATTACAGGCGCAGCAGCGGATACTGGAGCTGCTTTGGATGGCAGCCCGTGTGATGAGTGAGCTCGGCATTGAAATCGATACGCCTACCTATTCTCTTCAGGCACAGGATTACCGCCAGCTTCGGATTGAAACAAGCCATCTGATCGGACAGATGCGACACGCCCATGAGGAGTCTTATGACCGGCTAGAGTCTGATAAGATCCAGCACATTAAACAATACATTGCCGAACATTCACACGAAGATATTTCGCTTGATGCACTTGCCAATAAAGTGGGATTAAGCCCAATCTACATCAGTAAAATGTTCAAAGAGAAGCTTGGGGTCAATTATATCGATTTTTTAACGGAATGCAGGATTGAAAAAGCGAAGAAGCTGCTATCAGACTCCGAGAAAAGCTTGAAGGAAATCACCTTTGAGATCGGCTATCACGAGCCGAATTATTTTAGCAAGGTATTCAAGAAAATGTGCGGTATTTCTCCGACGGAATACAGAAGGACCCTTCTGAGCAAAAAGTGCTGACGAATGTGGGAATTGGGAGAGGGAAAAAATGAGGAAAGTCCTTTTATATGTTGCAGTAGTAATAGGTTTCCTGTCTCTGATGGCCGCGGTGTCAGCGTGTGATGCTGAAAAAGAACAAGCTGTTGTCCGTGAGAAGCCGTCATCAGCCGTCGGCGGAAAATCTGCTGTTGATAAAAAGGTTAAAGTCGGGTTTACAATGGATACTCTGGTCGAGGAACGCTGGCTGAGGGACAGGCAGATGTTCAGGGATGCCGTAAGGGCGCTGGGGGCTGAAGTGGAAATTTTAGCAGCGAACGGTGATGACGTATTGCAAATTGCTCATGCGGAATCCTTGATCAGCCAGGGTGTGGACGTGCTGGTCGTCGTTCCTCACAACGCGGAAGCGACCGCGACCATCGTTAAAAAGGCACATATGGCGGGGATCAAGGTCATGGCCTACGACCGGCTCGTTAAAAATGCAGATATTGATATGTATGTGTCCTTTGATAATGAGAAGGTCGGGGAGCTGCAGGCAGAGGCAATAACAAAGGTAGTGCCTAAGGGGAAATATGTTTATATAGGCGGTGCCATCACCGACAATAATGCGCATCTATTCAAGAAGGGTGTCTTCAACGTGCTTCAGCCATACATCGACAGAGGGGATATAACGGTCGTATTCGATCAGTGGACGAAGGACTGGACACCGGCCAATGCCAAGGAAAACATGAAAGCGGCGCTAAGGGCCAATAACAATCAAATTGATGCAGTCATCGCTGCCAATGACGCAACCGCCGGCGGAGTCATCGAGGCGCTTGCCGAACAGGGCCTGGCTGGGAAAATCCCTGTATCTGGCCAGGACGCTGAACTTGCAGGAACCCAACGGATTGTTGAGGGCACACAGTCCATGACTGTCTACAAGCCACTCAAGGCTTTGACGCAAAAAGCGGCTGAAATCGCAGTGCAGATGGCAAAAGGCGAGACTGTCGAAATCAACAGGAAAGTAAACAACGGCAAAATAGAAGTGCCATCCGTGCTGCTGCCGCCAATCGCTGTTGATAAAACAAATATGGAAGAGACGATTATTGCGGATGGTTTTCATTCAAGGGATGAGGTATTTAGGAACTTGGGTGAGTGATGTTTGGGGATGGTTTTATGGACGATGAAAAGGGCTCGGACTCTACCAGGTATTTGAAAGGGAAAATAGCGGTGGATGTTCTGTTGCTCTTTTTTTATTTTACAGAGCGTTAGAAAAAGGCTGGCAACCATTTCAGGCCACTGCTTTCATGCTAAACCTGCAGCGCAATTACAATATTGCAATAATAAAAATAAAGAAAATTCTCAATCCATTACTTACTAATGCGTGGGCATTGAACACTATGAGACTCTCATGATAGAATATGAAAGGATGTAAACGTTTTAATACATAGGAGGGGATAGGAATGGTTCAGCCTTATAAACACGAGCCTTTCACGAATTTTAAAGTTGAGGAAAACCGTCAGGATTACTTAACAGGATTAAAGACAGTAGAAGGCTATCTTGGTCAGGATTACGACTTGGTGATTGGCGGAGAGCGCATCTCAACTGAAGACAAGATTGTCTCTTACAACCCATCCAATACAGAAGAAGTAATTGGACGAGTTTCAAAAGCAAACCGCGACTTAGCTGAAAAGGCTATGCAGGCTGCTGTTGAAGCGTTCAAAACTTGGAAAAAGGTTAAGCCTGAAACACGTGCAGACGTACTTTTCAAAGCTGCAGCGATCATTCGCCGCCGCAAGCATGAGTTCTCAGCACTTTTAACAAAGGAAGCTGGTAAGCCATGGAACGAGGCAGATGCTGATACAGCTGAAGCAATTGATTTCCTTGAGTACTATGCTCGCCAAATGATTAAAATCAAAGACGGCATGCCAGTAAACAGCCGTCCAAATGAATATAACCGTTATGATTACATTCCTTTAGGAGTGGGAATCATCATCTCTCCATGGAACTTCCCATTGGCGATCATGGCTGGTACAACTGTAGCAGCAATCGTTACTGGTAACACAGTTCTATTGAAGCCAGCTTCTACAACTCCTGTAGTTGCAGCGAAATTTGTTGAAGTGATGGAAGAAGCAGGCCTTCCTGCCGGCGTTCTTAACTTCGTACCAGGAAGCGGCGCTGAAGTGGGCGACTACCTTGTTGACCACAAAGATACTCGCTTCGTAAGCTTCACAGGTTCACGTGACGTGGGCCTTCGCATTTACGAGCGCGCTTCAAAATTGAACGAAGGCCAAATCTGGCTTAAGCGCGTAATCGCTGAAATGGGCGGAAAAGACACAATGGTTGTCGACAAAGATGCTGATCTTGAATTAGCTGCTCAAGCAATCACTGCTTCAGCTTTCGGCTTCTCAGGCCAGAAGTGTTCTGCATGTTCGCGTGCTGTTATCGTTGAAGATGTATACGACCAGGTTCTTAACCGTGTTGTTGAGCTTACTAACGAGCTTAAGCTTGATGATCCAACAGATCAAAGCACATTCATGGGTCCGGTAAACGACCAGGGCGCATTCGACAAGATTATGAGCTACATCGAAATCGGCAAGGAAGAAGGCCGTTTGATGACTGGCGGCGAAGGAGACAGCTCAAAAGGCTACTTCATCAAGCCAACAATCTTTGCTGACCTTGATCCTAACGCTAGACTTATGCAGGAAGAAATCTTCGGACCAGTTGTTGCTTTCGCAAAAGCGAAGGATTTCGATCAAGCGCTTGAAATCGCGAACAACACAGAATACGGCTTAACTGGAGCTGTCATCACGCGTAACCGTGAAAACATCCAGAAGGCTCGCGAAGATTTCCATGTCGGAAACCTTTACTTCAACCGCGGCTGCACAGGCGCAATCGTAGGTTACCAGCCATTCGGCGGCTTCAACATGTCAGGAACAGATTCAAAAGCTGGCGGACCAGACTATCTGCTATTGCACATGCAAGCTAAGACAACTTCAGAGATGTACTAATACAGAATTGGAAATCCCCTTCTCCTTTGCGAGAGGGGGATTTTTTTGTGAGCAAAAAATGGGGTAAAGTCGGACGATAAGGGGATCGAAATTACAGAAGATGTATCCTAATGACCATAGCCAGGCGAAAACAGAGGTTGAATGGTCATAAGAGGAGTTCTAACGACCATTCACAGATGAAAACAGAGGTTGAATGGTCATAAGAGGAGTTCTAACGACCTTTCACAGGCGAAATCAGAGGTGGAATGGTCATAAGAGAAGTTCTAATGACCATTCGC